>JAAUPF010000092.1 GCA_012034575.1 Richelia sp. CSU_2_1
TTCCATTTCATCTATGATCCCTGCTACTATTCCTAAATGGTCTAAATTTACGATATTTATAGCTTCAGATGGCTTTTTCATAGTTTTTATAGTTGCTCTACTTGCACTAATCATTATACCTTAAAAAACCTCAAATGATTGCATAGCAATCATTTGAGGTTTTGACAATTCTGAATCTCTTTGAAATTAAATTCGATCGAATATCTGCGGAATGTGGGATCTAATCAAACCTTTCTCGGCGCGGGAACTGTTAGCGCGAGTCGATACCCACCTGCAGCTAGCACAAATGCGGCGCGAAGTCATCTATCAGGAAGAGGTGATGCGAGAAGTTCAAGCCATGAACGATCGCCTGGAACAGCAGGTAAGGGGGCGCACGGCTCAATTAGAAGCAGTCAACGAGGAACTGGAGGCGTTTGCTTCTGCCGTTTCCCACGATTTGCGAACGCCGCTGCGCTACATCAACAGTTTCGCCGATCGACTGCGAGACAAGTTAGAATCCGCGCAAGTCGATGCCAAAAGCTTGCAATCGCTGAGCATTATCGCGCAATCGGCACGATCGGCAGAGAAAATGGTAGCAGACCTGCTTGAGTTTTCTCGCTTGGGACAGACGAAATTGCTGGTAACAACTGTCATTATGGAGCGATTAGTAGAGCAAGTGCGGGCCCAACTGATGCCGGAACTCGCCGGACGATCGCTCCACTGGCAGATCGAGCCGCTGCCGGAGATCGCGGGCGATCCCATACTGCTACAGTTAGTCACTAACCCCAGCCTGAAGGCATGGGGCTTGAAAGAGGAAGGCTTACCACCTTCGTCCTTCAAGACTAAAAAAGTGTCTAGCCTGTGTCCTTAAGAGACAAACTGAACTGCCTGGGCGTGGTATCCCGCAAGACGTTAAGAATGCCTCCCTAGTTTTTGACCTCTCTAGCAGTCAGTGGCGAAGGGAAATATATACCTAGAAATAGGACTTACCGTAAATGTTTGTACCTGTTGTCAGCAGTGAAAATAGACCGTTAATGCCGACTACCTCAAGTCGCGCCAAGCGCTGGGTTAAGTCGGGTAAAGCTACACCATTTTGGAGAAAAGGAGTGTTTTGTGTCCGATTAAATGCAGAACCGACCGATCGTAACTGTCAACCTATAGCGGTAGGAATCGATCCGGGCAGCAAGCGCGAAGGGTTTACCGTTAAATCCAAATCGCATACTTATCTCAATGTCCAAACTCATGCTGTTGATTGGGTAAAAGATCGTATTGAAGTGAGGAGGAATATGCGACGCGCCAGAAGGTTTCGCAAAACTCCCTGCCGTCAAAATCGCAAAAATCGCCTAGTTAACAAAACTCGCCTTGCCCCATCAACTAAAGCAAGATGGCAATGGAAATTGAGAATTGTCAATTGGTTGACAAAAATGTTTCCAATTACAGTTTTTGTAGTGGAGGATATTCAAGCTAGAACTTGGAAAAACAGACGCAAGTGGAATGTATCTTTTAGTCCTCTAGAAGTGGGCAAACACTGGTTTTATTCAGAACTCAGAAAGATTGCTTATCTTGAGATTAGAACTGGGAAAGATACTTGCAACCTGCGTCAAGATTTAGGGCTGAAAAAATCCAAACAGAAGCTATCAAAAAAGTTTGAAGCACATTGTGTAGATTCTTGGGTATTAGCTAATTCGTATACGGGAGGGCATCTTAGCCCAGACAACTCATCGCTAATTGAAATTGTCCCCCTTGAATTTCATAGGCGACAATTGCACCGCTTGCAACATTCCATCGGTCACATCCGTTCAAGATATGGTGGTACGATTAGCGCCGGATTTAAGCGCGGTTCGATCGTCAAACACCCTAAATACGGATTTTGTTACGTTGGTGGATGGCAAGAGTCGCCAAAAAAGAAAGACCCATGCCGAAAAACAATAAGCTTGCATAGTTTGAATACTGGTAAGCGTCTAACTCAAAACGCATTGCCCGCAGATTGTAAATTTCTGTCTTACAACTCCTGGCGCACTGCAAATTAAATTGTCAAGCCGTCAAGCGAAGGACGGGGTTTCCACCCATTTTTCTGATGAGTACACTGCGGTTTCTGTTACTGGAAGACAATTCTCTTGATGCAGAGGTCATTGAGGTGACGCTGGCCGATGGGGGCATGGACTGCGAACTAATGCGGGTGGAAACTCGCGCGGACTTTGTGGCGGCAGTAGAAAGCAGCAGCTTTGACTTGATTTTGGCAGACTACGCGCTGCCGGGTTTTGACGGGATTACTGCCTTGGGAATTGCCCAAAGGCTGTGTCCGGATACGCCCTTTATTTTCGTCTCTGCGAGCATGGGCGAAGAATTGGTAATTGAAGCGCTGAAACAAGGAGCCACCGACTACGTGCTCAAACAGCGCTTGGGGCGGCTGGTGTCCTGCGTGCAGCGAGCGTTGCGAGAAGCTGCAGAAAAGCGCAAGCGTCAAGAAGCTGAAGCCCGCTTGCATTTGGTAGCGGCAAATTTGCCCTACGGCGCTGCATTCATTGTCGATCGAGATTTGCGCTACGTGCTGGCAGAAGGTGCTGCGCTGGCACAGCTAGGCTTGACCTCGGCAAATTTTGTCGGCAAAACCCTCTGGGAAGCCCTAGATTCAACCAAGGCAGCAGAATACTACCCTTACTACTGCCAAGCTCTCAATGGGGAATCTTTCTCTTTAGAACACTACCACTACGATCGGTGCTACATCACTTACGGCGTCCCGCTGCACAACGATCGCGGTGAAATTGAGGCGGCGCTGGCAATCTCCTACGATATCACCGATCGCAAACAAGCTGAAACTGCACTCCAACAAAGCGAGGCTCGCTTTCGGCTGATGGTGGCAAGCGCTAAAGAATATGCCATCTTCACCATGGATGCTAGCGGGAACATCGACAGTTGGAATTCGGGTGCAGAACGCTTGTTCGGATATTCAGAAGCCGAAATTTTAGGTCGCGACGGTCGCATCCTTTACGCTCCGGAAGTAGAAACCGATTTCGATCGCCTGGGCTGGGAATTGGAAACCGCCCTGAGTAAAGGACAAGCAGAAAATGAGTGCTGGCACCTTCGCAAGGATGGCAGCCGCTTGTGGGGTAGCGGCTTTCTCATGCCTTTGTGCGATAAGGCAGACGAGGTGCAAGGTTTTATCAAAATCATGCGCGATATCACCGCTCAGCGGGAAGCTGAGGAACGCTTGCGGTTGCTTTATGACATTACCAGCGATTTGCTGGCTGCAGAGCAACCCACGTCGCTAATGCGCAACATGTTTGGCAAACTCGCACCGCCGCTGGGGCTGGACAGTTTCTACAACTTCATCGTGGAGGAAAAAAACAACCGCCAGGTGCTGCATTTGAAAAATTATGAGGGAATTTCACAAGAAGTGGCAAGGGCGATCGAGTGGGTTGAGTTCGGTGAATTGCTGTGCGGCTGGGTAGCGCAGCACCGGCAGCAACTCGTACTCGACAGCGCTCAAATTGCAACTCATCCTCAAGCGCAAACCATTTGCTCGATGGGTGCTACTGCTTATGTCGGTCAACCGCTAGTCGTGCAGGGACGGTTGTTGGGAACTCTTTCGTTTGTGAGTCGCACCCGAACTCACTTTACACAGGAAGAAGTCGATCTGTTGCAATTGATGTCCGAACAAGTCGCGATCGCGCTCGAGCGAGCGAATTTGCTGGTTTCGATCCAACATCATGCGGAACAGTTGCGGCGGGCGAACCAGATTAAAGATGAGTTTTTAGCGGTGTTGTCTCACGAATTGCGATCGCCCCTGACTCCGATTTTGGGCTGGACGCGCTTGTTGCAAAACGTCAAGCTGAATGAATCTCGCCAGCGGGAAGCCCTAGCATCGATCGAGCGCAATGCCAAACTGCAGACTCAACTGATTGAAGATTTGCTGGACATTTCTCGCATCATGCAAGGCAAGTTAACCTTGACTACCGCTTCTGTCAACCTCAACTTTACGATCTCGGCAGCGCTGGAAACGGCCCGCTTAGCTGCACAAGCCAAGCAAATCCAAATCCAGCTTGACCTCGCTCCGGAGATTTCTCTTGTCTGCGGCGATCCGGCTCGCTTGCAGCAAGTAGTGTGGAACTTGCTGGCTAATGCCGTCAAGTTCACGCCAAAAGGCGGACAAGTAACTGTAGAATTGCGGCAAGTCGGTTCCCAGGTTCAGATGCGGGTGATCGATACGGGCAAAGGCATCGCTCCGCAGTTTTTGCCCCACGTGTTTGAATATTTCCGTCAGGAAGACGCGACAACGACTCGGAAATTCGGTGGCTTGGGGCTGGGGCTGGCGATCGTCCGGCAAATTGTCGAAATGCACGGCGGAAAAGTCAAAGCAGATAGCTCGGGCGAAAATCAGGGCGCAACTTTTACGGTACTGTTGCCCGCCATCCCGCAAGCTGTTCGGCCTGCTGCGGAGGTATCGTCTCGCGAAGCAGAAAAGAGCCAAGCTCCTTTAAGCAACATGGAAATTTTGGTAGTAGATGACGATGAGGATACTCGCGATTTTCAAACATTTCTGCTGGAACAAAGCGGGGCGAGGGTAACAGCCGTTGCTTCGGGCCCGGAAGCATTGGAAGTGCTCGATCGGTCCGTTCCCGACTTGCTGGTGAGCGATGTGGGGATGGCCGACATGGACGGTTATATGCTGATCCGGAAAATTCGATCGCGCCCTCCCGAAACGGGTGGCAAAGTTCCGGCGATCGCTGTAACGGCCTATGCTAGGGAGTTCGATCGGCAAAAATCCCTTCAGACAGGGTTTCAGCGGCACATCACCAAGCCGATCGAATGTCAGGAGTTAATCGAGGCCATCTCCGAACTGATTCCCATTCCAGGAATAGATAATTAATAGTTGACAGTTGACAGTTGACAGTTGATAGTTGACAGTTGACCTGTGGTAGGGGCGGTGCCCCCGTGCCCGCCCTCAGTTGACCTGTGGTAGGGGCGGTGCCCCCGTGCCCGCCCTCAGTTGACAGTTGTAGTGCGAGCTTAAGCGCTCGCGATCGAAGAAGGAAGAAGGAAGAAACTATTACCAATTGGTGTCAACTTAACATCAAACCCAGTCAGAGACTGCTGTTTAACTATTAAACTCAGATCCCCCCTAGCCCCCCTTAAGAAGGGGGGACCGGAAGCGCTCTTAAAGTCCCCCTTCTTAAGGGGGATTTAGGGGGATCTAGACTCAGGTAAAAACGAGATTTCTGGTGGGTTTCAGTCTTAAGTTGACACGCCTTGAGCACTGCTGTGTCCCTACAGTTGTCCGATACCCGCCACTCAAAATACTGCTTAAGGCGTCGGTAACGCGCCTTCAGGACTCGGCGAAACCCCTGCTTCGGGAGTCGGTGCGGCCTCCGTCTCGGGACTCTGGGCAGGCGTTGCAGCCGGCTTGGGAGCATCGCTAGCTAACTGATTGATTTGGTCTTTATAGTTAGGAGGAGCTAACTCCGACGCTTTATCAAACAGCGTTTTTGCCTCATCAGTTTTGCCCTGTTCTTTCAAGACGATCGCCTTGCCTAAAGTCGGGCGAAAATCTTTAGGATTCGCCTTCGCCGATTCATCGTAAATCGCGATCGCCTCATCGTAGCGCTTCTGCGCAGCATAAACCTGTCCCAAAATCAACTGCACCGAAGTTACATCTACACTTCCCGGTTTCGCTTGATTTTGCGCCGGAGCAGCCTTCAGCGTATCTTGCAGCAGTCCGATCGCAGCTTCCGGGCGCTGCTGCACCAACAGCAAATTCACCAACCCCTGCAAAGCCTTCACATCACCAGGTTTTGATGCCAAAATCGATCTGTAAGCTTGGGCTGCCCCTTCGCGATCGCCCGTGCGTTCCTTAGCCTGAGCCAGCAAAATCCCGTATTCCGAAGTCTCCGGATTCAGTCGCGCCAACTTTTCCAAAGGCCCCACGACATCTTTAATATCTCCCACACCTTGTCCGAGCAACTCCAGCCTCACCTGCAACAATCCCCGCAAAGCCGTTGCATTATCAGGTTCTCGCTGCAAAACCAGTTCGTAACCCCGAGCCTGAGCTTGCAGCAATTCCGACTGTTTTTCCGCAGAAGTCGCCGTCTGAGTTGGCGTTGGAGTTGAACTGTTTTGCGCTTGACCTGCTTTGAGAATCCCGTCCAAAATTGGCACCAGAGAAAATCCCAAAAAAGCGATCAGCGACAGCACCATCACCACAGTAATCAACCCGCGACGCTTGTTTGCTTTATCCACAATTCCAATCTCTCCTTTAATCTTAAAATTTTCATCATTTTTCCGGGAATTTCTACTAACAGAAACCACAGATTTAATAGCGCTTAACCTCACTTTTTGGGCAGGCATTAAATTTTATCACTCTACCCAGCGCACGCGCACAAAATGAGCTTCTCGCCCCCACATATCCCGAGTTAGAGAAACATCAACTACGCTCAAATTAAACGGAATCGCCGTCGTCACGTAACGCTGAGCCAAAGCACCCAAATCCGGAGCCAACTGAGCCGCCGCCACCGCCGCCGCCCCCAGACCCAAAAACTGTAAAATTGGTCCCCGAGGCAGAGCTAAATTGATACCCACAGCCAATCCCGCCGCCAGTAACATCCCCACCGACAAATTCGTGCCGCAGCGCGGATGGACTGCCAAATCCCACTCTCCACTCGATATCCGCAACAAAGCAGACTGTACAGCAGCGCGCAACTGTACAATATTGACGCGACCGTATAGATAAAATCCTCGATCTGTGGACATCCCGCCTAACAATTCATTGTCCCCGCCCATCGTACCGCCGGATTGGCTGAGTACCCAAACAGTAGCGTGTTCCAGTGCATGAACTTGTCGCAAAGTCAAGACTTCCTTCAAGCCGGGAACAAAATCGAGCTGTTGCAGCAAGTCAGCATCTTGAGTCGGTTGCGGGGCAAAGTCAAAAGGAAAATTGTTGGAGTGTTGAGAAGCAGAAGCAGTATTTGTCATATTAGAACGCCTCCATTTTTCAAATAATTCGATTTCAGGTACATTAAACCTGGTAGAAGCTGGCGATCGGACTTTTAGCTAAAAACCGGGTCTTTCCACCACAATATTCGGTTCAAACCGTGACATATCGGTGAAAAAACCCGGCCTGCAGGTATCGGAGTTCTTAAATTTCAGAGCCAAAATTTATTATTGTTGAACGCGCTTGCCGGCGCGGAACTCTCCTGGAAAGCGCCGCCCTCTAGCATCCGTAACAGTTCCCCGCCCGTGAGGCAATCCCTTGCGCAATTCACCTTCATAGCGAACCCCATTGGGGAAACTGCAACTCCCTCTGCCGTCTAGCTTTTCATTAAAAAACTGACCTTGGCAGCGAGTGCCGTCAGAACGGGTGAATACTCCTTGACCGAAAGGGTTCCCCGCAAAAACTGTCCCGCATAGCGATCGCCGTTAGCAAAGATGAATTGCCCTTGACCGTGGGGCTGGCTGCTAGCAGCACCGCCGCCTACGTCTTGAACGATTTCAAAAGTTCCCCTGTAGCGATCGCCGTTAGCAAAAATAGCTTCTCCCCTAACGATCAGACCGTTGCGGAACTCTCCTACCATGCGGTCATCGTTGGCGAACAGGAAAACACCTTGACCGTTTGGCACGCCGTTGCGGAACTGTCCTTCATAGCGATCGCCCTTAGCGTATACATATACCCCGCGTCCGTCAGGTCTGCCGTTGCGAAAATCTCCCTCAAAATTGTCCCCATTCTCGTAATTGCACCTCACCCGACCGTTCGGGGGAGAACCTTCACAAGCCGGAGGTCGCTTTTGATCTTGTGCTGGTGCTGGTTGCGCCGCTGACGGCTGCGCGTTACCAACAAGTGTGAGGTATCCGACCCCCGAACTCAATAGTATTGCTGCTGAGAGTTTCTGAATTGAGCGAAGCATGACAGTTCTCAATTTTCGTTATTTTGCGGTAAATTTCTCGTTAAACTGGCTTTTGCGCGACATTGGGAGCTTTTTCTCCCACGGCTTTAGCAACCTCTACACCGTTTTCTTCTAACACCACAACAGGGTCAGCTCCAGATTTGAAGTCAACCCGTTTTACCAGCACTTGCCCGCCAGCAATCCGCTGCCCGACTCTGATATATCGACTTGTGGGCTCGTTGGGTGCTTTCACAATTACCAGTATGTCATTCCCGACTCTGACTACGCCACTAACTTCAACTGCGTTGGCATTGTCGGTCGAAGGTGGCGGTGGCGGTGGCGGGGGAGCCGGTTTTGGTGGTGGCGGGTTCGGGTCTTGCCACGAAGGCGGTGGCGTTAATTTTGGCAGTTGGGGCAGACCCGGCAGTTCTCTGGTAGCAATATTGGGAATTGCGGGAGGGCCGGGGGGGCGAGCTGGTCTTGCTGCGGGGCGTCCCGGTGTTGCCGTGCCCGGGCGTCCCGGTGTCGCGGGCTGTCGTACTCCCGGACCTGTGGGCACTCTGGGTATGACAGGCACTCCGGGAATACTTGCGGCCGGTAGTCCAGCTATGTTTGGCGAGCCGACCTGTGTACCTGGGCGTCCCGGAGTTCCGGGGCGTCCCGGAATACCGGGGGGCCCATCGTTCCGGGGCGTCCCGGAGTACCGGGGGGGCCCATTGTTCCGGGGCTTCCTGGCAGTCCGGGGCGTCCGGGGGCTGTTTGAGGCCGGGCCGCAATTGGCGGTCGCCATTGAGGGGGTCTTGAGGTCAAAGGCAGATTGGGGAGATTGGATACCTCTGCAGGGCCTTGGGCTTGGGGGAATGCTGGACTGTTGGCTTGGGGAAATTCGGAAGATGTGCCTCTTCCGCTTGCAGGTGTCCACTGAGCCGGGTTCCTGTCATCTGGCAATTTGGGCAGATTGGGAACTTCTCGGACTGGCAAAGTTGGGATTTCGTTACCGGGGGTTCCGCCTGTAGCGTCAGCTCGGATGGATTGAGGGGGAAGCAGTGAAAATGGGTCGTTTGCGCCGGTGACTGCGGTCTGAGGTATTGGCTGCGGTCTCTTTTTGGCTGCTATGTCTGCTTGAGCTTGCCTTGCGCGTTCGTCGGGGTTTGTAGGTCTGATTAAGCCTGGAGGTTGGGCCGCGACTACGGGCGAGGGAAAGTTCTGCGCTCCGGGGGTCGGGCTCGGTGAGGCACCGGGAGTGCCGGCGGCGGTCGGTGCTGGAGGGGGAGAGGCTGCACCGGGACTGGGACTGGGGCTGGGCGGGGTGCCGCCGTCGCCGCCGCATCCCCCGATCGAAAATGCCAGCATTCCTATAGTTGCAAAATATAACAGTTTACGCATTGTCGAGCCCCCAAACGCCTTTCTTTTAAACTATGCAAAATCAGCGCTGAAATCGCTGCCCTTCGCCGTTTTCAGTTTACCTGTGTTCGATGGTATGCGATCGCTTGTAAATTGCCAACCAAGTTTTTGCGATCTCTAATATTTTGGACGATCGGACGCTGTGCCTGGAGCGGGTTAGCATATTAGTGGCAGTTGGCAACCTGCTTATTTGAACCTTTGAACCACAACACAAATTTTTATGGCAAAACTTATTGTTCGCGGAATTGGGCGATCGGGCGCTGCGGCGGTTGCGGTGCTGGCGATCGCTGTTTTGGGGGTAACAGAGGCGCGATCGCAGCGGGTAGAATTATCGAGTGCTGGTAGCAGTCCTGTGACAGCTAACGCTGCCAATTTGCAGGCTCAGTTCCGCAGGGGTGGCTCAAATCCGGCTCCAGCAGCCAGACCTCAAGGGAATCAAAAAGTATTTCAAGCTCGCATCAAGCGCCGCGCTGGCGGGACGCCGGTGATTGATGTGGTATTTAACGGCAATCGGACTTTTGAGATGATTGTCGATACTGGGGCGAGCGGCACTTTGATTACTCAGCGGATGGCAGCAGTTCTGGGAGTGCGACCGGTGCGCACCGTTAGAGCCGGGATCGCTGATGGCAGTATCGTTGAATTCCCGGTGGGTCGCGTGCAGTCGATGGGCGTCGGTGGCGCTCAAGTCCGCAATGTCGAGGTCGCGATCGCCCGACAAATGGAAATCGGTCTCCTCGGTCACGATTTCTTCGGCAATTACGATGTCAAAATCAAAAAAGATGTTGTAGAGTTTTATACCCGCTGAGGTTGAGTCTAGCTGGACGCAGATTTTAGCTCGATGCTGCAAACTTATTCCCCAAACCCCCAGCTCGGTTGAATTTATTCCCCCAGACAGTAGCACAATAGAGCTAAGTATGGTATTGTGGATTGTTTAAAAGCAGTGGACTTCAACTATTAGTGAAAATCTCATTCTGCTGTGTCAGTGAGATTTTATAGCTCGCGAGAATTAAAATCGCAAGCACTACCTCTGTTTGTGAAACCAACTGGCGAAAGTAACAGCTTTCAAGCCTTTGAAGTCTCCGACAAGAATTCGCGACTTTCTCGTCGCTGTAAAACTGGAAAAATTACGATTGCAATTAGGGTATTCGCATGGCACAAACGTCTGTATCTCCTGTAGTGCTGATTATTTTAGACGGTTGGGGTTATCGCGAAGCAAAAGACGGAAATGCCATTGCTGCTGCGAAAAAACCCGTCACGGACAGCCTCTGGGAGGTTTATCCGAGAACGCTAATCCGCACATCTGGCAGGGCCGTGGGACTCCCGGACGGGCAAATGGGCAATTCGGAAGTCGGCCACCTGAATATCGGTGCGGGCCGAGTGGTGCCTCAGGAATTGGTGCGGATCTCGGATGCGGTAGAAGACGGTTCTTTGCTGAGCAATCAAGCATTGGTCAAACTGTGCGAAGAAGTTCGATCGCGCGGTGGCAAACTGCACCTGACGGGTCTTTGTTCTGAAGGCGGAGTCCATTCCCATCTGAGTCACATTTTAGGTCTGTTGCAACTGGCAAAAGCGCAGGAAATTTCTGAGGTTTGCATTCACGCAATTACAGACGGTCGCGATACTAATCCCAAGGAAGGTGTTGAGGCTTTAAGCAAAATTGAAAGTTATATAGAAAAAGTGGGGGTCGGCAGGATTGCCACCATCAGCGGTCGCTATTACGCGATGGATCGCGACAAGCGGTGGGATCGGGTGCGGCGGGCTTACGATGTGATGGTAACTGAGGGAGCTCCTGACGGTCGTTCTGCTGTTGAAGTTTTGCAGGCGTCTTATGCTGAAGGGGTAACGGATGAGTTTGCAGCCCCGACTCGGATTGCTCCGGGTGCGGTGGCACCTGGGGACGGAGTAATTTTCTTTAATTTCCGCCCCGATAGGGCTAGAGAATTGACTCAGGCTTTTGTAGTTCCAGATTTTAAAGGGTTTGAACGGCAGCTAATCGAGCCTCTGGCCTTTGGAAGTTTTACTCAGTACGACCAGAATCTGTCGTCGGTAAAAGTGGCTTTTGAACCGCAGAATTTGAATAATATTCTGGGCGAGGTGATTGCTAAGCACGGTTTGCGACAGTTGCGGACGGCGGAAACTGAAAAATACGCTCACGTTACTTATTTTTTTAATGGCGGTTTGGAAGAGCCGTTTGAGGGGGAAGATAGGGAATTGGTTCAAAGTCCGATGGTTGCTACTTATGACTTGGCACCGGAGATGTCGGCGGCTGAGGTGACGGAGGTGGCCCTAGCTGCGATCGAGAAGGGAATTTATTCTTTTGTAGCGATTAACTACGCTAACCCCGATATGGTAGGGCATACGGGGGTGATGGAGGCGACTGTCAGGGCGATCGAAACTGTGGATAAATGTTTGGGGCGGCTGTTGGCGGGCATCGGCAAAGCTGGAGGAACGGCAATTATTATTGCCGATCACGGTAATGCTGAGTTGATGTTCGATGAGGAAGGGAATCCTTGGACGGCTCACACTACTAATCCAGTCCCATTTATCCTGGTAGAGGGCGAAGGTCGGAAGATTCCCGGTCACGGAACGAATGCTCGTTTGAGGGAGGACGGCTGTTTGGCGGATATTGCACCGACTATTTTGCAGCTTTTGAGGTTGCCTCAACCGCCGGAGATGACGGGACGATCGATGATTGAACCGGCTGAGTTTGAAGTTAAGGCGAATCGCACTCCGGTGCGGGTGCGACTGTAGGAATGTTCAGACGGGTAGGGACGCGGCAGTGCTGTGTCCCTGGGGAATTGCGGGCGATCGACCGGATTTGATATGATAAAAAATTACTGATTGCTAATTACCAATTACTGCTGATTATGAATATTGTTTCTGTGTTACAAGCTATTTGGTCTTTGTCTGCTTTGGGACTTGTGGTTTTTGTGTTGCTGCACAGTCCTAAAGGTGATGGCATTGGCGGTATTGGCGGACAAGCTCAATTGTTTACCAGTACCAAGAGTGCGGAGACGACTCTCAATCGCATTACTTGGGGTTTGTCGATCGTATTTATGGGCCTGACGGTGATTTTGAGTGCTGGTTGGCTGACTCCGAAAGGTTAAGATGGAAGTTTGCAACCGCAGATTTTGGCAGATTAACGCGGATTAACGCTGATAATTGCAACCGCAGATTAAGCAGATGAACGCGGATTAACGCTGATAATTGCAACCGCAGATTAAGCGGATGAACGCGGATTAACGCTGATAATATTGAGTTAATTTGTGTTTGTTTGAGTTTACCTGCGGTGTAAAAATGCGGTTGCGGACAGTTGTGAAAAAACATCGATTCTTAGCAGTTGTGGCATTGGCTTTATGTTGCTTTAGCCTGACGGTTTTTGCTTCTACTGCGAGTCTTTCTGCCCTGCCGGATAGTTTGCCTGCTTTGCAAGTTCGGGCTTTGCCGCCACTGCTGGCCCAATGGCAGGATGCAACTGATAGCGGTGATTATTTCGATCGCGTGAATCCCCCGAATGTCGGTCACTTATTGTGGTCGAAATTTCCGATTAAAGTTTGCGTGGAGCTTCCTGTTAATACAAACAAGCCTGAAGATTGGGTTGAGGTTGTGTTGGGTGTTGTGCGAGAATGGGGGGTTTATTTGCCTTTGGCGGTGGTGGATAATTCGGAGGTTGCTGATATTAGAATTGTACGTCAGGCTCCGCCTTTGCGGCAAGAGCTGCGAGCGCGTTCTGGGGAGGCTGTTTATGAATTGTATGTCGCTAGGGAGGGTGAGAAAAATGTGTTATCTCACCGATTTACTGTTTATTTGAATCCGAATCAAGTGGGAAAGTATGTGGCGGCGGTGGCGAGGCACGAGTTGGGACACGCTTTGGGAATTTGGGGTCACAGTTCGATCGAAACTGATGTACTTTATTTTTCTCAAGTGCGCAATCCTCCACCTATTTCTGCGAGAGATGTGAATACTTTGAAGCGAATTTACCAGCAACCTACTCGGTTGGGCTGGGAATTTTAGTTGGATGTGGTACGATCGGCTTGCCTGAAACGATCGCGATCGAATAATTATAGAACCGCCACATCGGTTAGGACATTCAGGAACCGATCGATAGAGTCTAAAATTTATTCTGCATAAACGGTTGGATGCGGATACCATAACGATCGACTGTCAACTGTCCCAGGTCAACTGTCAACTTGCAACCGCAGATCAAAGCGGATAAACGCAGATAAACGCAGATTGATTTCATTAACTGAGGGCAGGCACGGGGGCACTCCCTCCGCTACGCGAGAGCCCCTACCACAGGTCAACTATCAACTGTCAACTATCAACTGTCAACTGTCAACTATCAACTGTCAACTATCAACTGTCAACTATGAAAGATGAAGCTTTTGGAATTATACCAATTTTTGCTACTGAATCCGAGCCTTTATTTTTGCTAATTCAACATCAAGCGGGACATTGGGCATTTCCGAAAGGTCACGCCGATCCGGGGGAAACTCCAGCGGAAACGGCCAAGCGGGAATTTGAGGAGGAAACTGGGATATCGGATTTTCAAATGCTGGAGGAACCGAGTTTTGCGGAACATTATTCTTTTGTTAAAAAAGAGCCGATCGCAGAAAAAATACCACATTATTCTGTTGCTAAGCCAGGAGAACTAATAGAAAAAACAGTGATTTACTTTTTGGGTTTTGTTAACTCGATGGAAGTAGTCATGCAAGAAGAGGAAGTTCAAAATTTTGCTTGGGTATCTTATGAAGATGCAATTAAGTTGATTACTTTCGATGAAAATCGGAAAATGTTTGAGAGAGTTAAACTATATTTAGAACAGCATAAAAGCAGTTAACTAAAATGACCGGAAAACTATCTGTTTAAGTCTCGATCGAACTCCCTACCACATAAGGAACTATATTGATAGTAAATCTGGGTTTAATATCCCCATCATAACGGGGGTAACTAACCCTGATTTGGTATTACAAATCCCGATGCGTAAATTCTTTAGCCTCATTCCCTACATAACTAGCAGCAATATGCCCGTTTCCAACAACTCGATATTTGTAGGTTACTAAACCTTCTAAACCGACAGGCCCGCGAGGCGGCATTTGCTGCGTGCTAATCCCCACTTCTGCACCGAATCCGTAGCGGAAACCGTCGGCAAATCGCGTCGAACAATTGTGATAAACTCCCGCTGCATCTACTCGATCTAAAAATGTTTCGGCTGCTTCACTATCTTCAGTGACGATCGCATCTGTATGTCTCGAACCGTAAGTATTGATGTGATCGATTGCCTCTTCTGTTGAATCTACTATTTTGATTGCTAAAATTAAGTCGCTATATTCGATCGACCAATCTTCCTCGGTTGCTGCAACAATATTTTTCAGGATTTCGCGAGTTTTTTCATCTCCCCGCAGTTCGACTTTTTTCTGCTGCAAAGCTGCGGCAACTGCGGGCAAGAAAGTCGGGGCAATATCTTGGTGAACTAACAAAGTTTCGATCGCATTGCAGGCCGCTGGATACTGGGTTTTAGCATCCACAGCAATCTCTACTGCTTTCTGAATATCCGCTGCTTTGTCGGCGTACAAATGACAGATGCCGTCGGCGTGTCCTAACACGGGAATTCGCGTATTTTCCTGCACGAAGCGCACGAAGGAATTAGAACCCCTGGGAATAATTAAATCTACATAGCCGTCCATTTTGAGCAGTTCGATCGTTTCTTCCCGCGTGGTTAGCAACTGCACTGCTGCGGGATTGACTGCGGTTTCTGCTAATGCTTGATGGATGACTTTTGTCAGGATTTCGCAGGAACGAACTGCCTCTTTGCCGCCTTTCAAAATTACGCCGTTCCCCGATTTTAATGCCAAGGAAACTATCTGAATTAACGCTTCTGGACGCGCTTCAAAAATAATGCCTAAAACGCCCAAAGGACAGGTAACGCGCTTCAGGATCAATCCTGCATCCAATTCGCGGTGAATTTGCACGGTGCCGATCGGCTCGGGAAGTTTCGCCACATCCCGCACGCCCGCGATCGCGCTTTTCAATTTAGATTCATCTAATTTCAGGCGATCGTACAGCGGCTTGGCAATTCCATCAATTTCAGCCGCCGCGCGATCGGCCTCATTTGCTGCTACAATTTCCGGTGCGGCGGCTTCTAAAGCTTTAGCAATCGCTTCTATGGCTCGATTTTTGGCATCAGCAGACAAAACTGCTAACTTACTTGCAGCTTGACGAGTTTCTCTAGCAATTTGTGCGATCGACATTATCCCAACTTTTAATTATTTTTGATTTTGACTTGCGAGTTAAAATTCCATCAACAAATATGACTTGTATGCGGGTGTCAGAAACCGGGTTTTTTGCGAAAATACTTCACTGTCACCGAAAAATTAGGTAAAAAGCCGATTTCTTTTTCGGAATGGGTCAACCCTCATAAATTTAGGAGACCAAATTTTAACTCTTGCACTTTCAATCTTAACAATTCTGGAACAAATTCTATATTTTTGTTGAGACTCCTTAGAGCAATCCGAAATTAGAGACTAAAACAGAGAAGTATATATTAAAGTGGCACGGTCATTTCCATTTGTCAATCACCTTTGAGGAGATTATTACGTCATCTCGATCGCCTTTACACAAGGCAGGACGATCGGCCGCAGCCGGCGTTAAACTAGCGCACTCAACTGGAGGCAATCTCGCCTTAGCTTCCGGCGTTACTTAATTTACCTACCGCTCAAAGGCTCAGCCGCCGGGGAGGCGAAAAAGCGAAATGGATGTAAATGCTTTGGGTTGGTTCCGCCGCGGCGTCGCGCCTTGGATGGATTTAATTCAGCTTCAAAGCGATAGCGGAACGACGGTTAATAGCTATCACAGATTTTGGTCTTTTGTGATGGGAATTGGGTCGATCGCCCTTGGTATTGCCTTGCTATTTATAACGCTGGCTGCTTAAAATTTGACAGGCGAAACCTTTAGGTTAAATGTAATTCAGCTCGCTTCTGCGAGCTGTTTTTATATAGCGATCGCTATATATGGGTTATAATAGTTTTTTGCCCTCTGTTCCCAGTGAAGACTTGAATTTTCTCAAATCCTTAAATATTTTTGCTTCGCTTCGCCCCTACCAACTCTCAACTGCTAGATCTTCAATTAAACAAAATACTGCACAAGATAGAACACCTAGTTATTGAGGGCGCAGATAGAATGTGACAACCGCAATTAGTTGGTTCTAGAAACCTTGCTAAATTGTTGCCATAATTTCCATTTCTGATCGCGGGTAAAGATTGGTTTGGCAATTTGATATTCATGCTAGGAATTGCTAGGGGAGGGATTGGTTCAGGGACGATCGAAGGCACGATTTCAGCAGATCCAACTAAACCAGAAACCTCTGCTTCTGCCATTGATAATGCACCCAAGACCGCGATGCCCCACGAAGCACCATCTGTGATAAAAATTGCGCTAGGTGGTATCTGAAAATTCCAGATATTGAAGAATGCGTCTCCAATCTTTTGAATGGTTCCGAGACGGCTGGTGGCTCTATTTTCTGGCTCAAAGTAAGCTAAATCTAATTCAGTTAGTCGATCGGACAAATCCAAGCTGATTCCATTCTCCAATCCTGGTAGACTTGATGTGCCTGCATTGATGCGTAGGGTCAAGTTGGTTAAGAAAAAAGTTGCTCTATTATTGCTGACATTCTGCCCGACAGTTACGGAAGCAGCGGCATCGTCATAACTGAAAGAAATTGAACCAACTGTTACATTTTCCCCGAGCAGACTTGCTCTCAAATTAATTTGAGTCATAAGTTTAGATACGTTGGTGAATTTAAGATGCAATTTATTTCTGGATGTGCAAACAAAAATTGAGCAGTGTAGATGGCACCCCGATAGATTAGTTGCATGATTTCTGATCCTGATTGTTTGTGGGTTTTGTATGCTTCTCAACATCTCATTGAATCGTTTTGATTCAGGCGATCGATAGTTGACAAATAACGACATTGCGGTCGATCCACAGGTGGGGAACGGTTGGGAAATTGCATAAATTTTCCTCATAATTTGGTCTGGGAGCGATCGCTAGTTGGACTTGGTGACTAGCGATCGCACTTGCTTTTAAACACCAGTAAATGCGCGCAATATCATCGGCAAAAGTTCGATTAGTCCTAGAATGCTAGGTTCAACTCCGCTGTTTTCACTTGACCTTGTAACTGGGGCTAGAGTTCGTTGAACTGGTGCAGCTTGTTTGGGAACGTGCATAATTTCTTCTCCTGATAGTTCTGTTTTTGGTAAACGTTAGATGCTCGATCTTTAGTCCGCGGAGGCGGACTTTGGTTGTGTAGACGCGATTTCAATCGCCGAGTCTAAACGGGATAGTAAACCGGATTTGATATGGCATCAAAAGCGCGATTATGGGCCAAATAAAGAGCCGCTAAACAAAGGCCCTAAGCTTTTGAGGATGTTTGGAATCGGTTTCAAAAGTACGTCATTGACAATCTGTTGACCGAGTTGAACTCCATCTAGAAAGTCCATAATGTCTTGCCGGGTTAGGCTGGGATCTACTCCACTGTTTCCGATGGATTTGGAAGTCGAGTTAAGCACTCGCTGTACTGGCATTGCTTGTTTGGGAACGTGCATGATTTATTTCTCCTTTTGTTGTTTCGATCGATATCGATTCCGGTGGTATTGAAATGATTGAACCGCAGAGGACGCAGAGAACGCAGAGTGAGAGAGTAGAGAGATGAATAATTCTGATGAAGTGCGGATTCAATCTGAAAGTTGCATGGTAACTACTAATTATTGAATTGAGTTCAATATTGTCGATCGCCCTCCAAATTTACAGATTTTCACAGATGTTCATGCAGAGTTTTCTGCCCGCTCCGGCATCGCTACAGACTGCTCGGCAATTCATCATCTGAGCGATAACACCGGATTTTTTTGCCCAGCGTCCTGCCCTAATCTCATCTCGCATAATTGGCGTTGATTGCTTGGGTAATTTCATCGTGTTTTCTCCTTAATCTCAAATCTAAAATCGGTCAAGAAATCGGCCAACTGCGGACATCGCCGACTGTTACGGGCATGATATCGCTGACGTCGATCGTGAACCGATAAACTCTTCTTGCCCGTCGATTGTTGTCTGGATCGAAGAATGTGAGTCGAACATCCCAACAATCGGAATCCATGCGACAGAATGGGCTGCGTTCGACATTAATCGTATCGAGCTGCATTCCCTGACCCGTTGCCTGTCTCAACACCGATGTAGTTTGGAAAGCGTTTGTGGCAGCATAATTGAGCGCCCGATCGGCAGAAGTTGTGCCCAAATTGCGTAGATCGAAGAATATGCGATCGAGAAAACCAGTTAGCGCATCTCTTAATCTAGTTATCTCTTCTTCTGGTGCTGTGGCAATTGCATTCTCTACTAATATTTCTGTGTGCCAAGCGTACAAACCTCGCAATTGAGGTGTGATTACCGGCACCACTTGACCTGAAAACAGGGTAATTGTTTTGCCGGTTAGATATCCTGGAATGGAAACCCGCGAAACAAAATTATTGCTGAAAGTTGTTCGAGCTTGCTGATAAGCGTCACCGTTGATTCCACCTACAAAATTATCGGGAATTGGCCGCTGAAGTAGTTGTCCAGCTAGGGCGCTGACTAGGCGATCGTAAATTAAATTGGCATAGGGGCCTTCCGGGGCGATCGCATAAATAGGAGTAAGCTCCATATTTAACGTCCAAATCAAACTTCCAGCTTCGGAAGGATTGGCTAAATATTGATAATTCGGCGCATAATTCGCGGGAATTGTATTCGCAGGCGACTGGAAATTGCGAGTTGGAAAACCTGCCAGATAGCGCACCATCTGGAGGGCATCGTGGGGATTTGGCGAGAAAGGTATCGGTTCAGGTTGAGGCCGCAGGGCGGAGTCTGATGGCGGATAGGGAATACCTTCGAGTTGAGTCACATCGGGCATTAACTGCATAAAGCTATCTCGACGCGCCTCACTGCCGAAATCGTAATTGAGCGTACCCAGCGCGTAAACCAATTGCTTGGAACCATTGTTGCAACCACAACCTTCAGATGGAACGACTTGGCTGGGGGTAACGTAGGCAGCAGTTCTGTTATTCACCGCCGTCGTGCCATTCGATCGCATTGGTGCTGATGGAACCGCCATAGTTGCAACGGCTGTCCTCGGCACTGCTACTGCTTCTGAGTCAACAGGACTTCCCTCTGGCTGACTTTGTACTGCTGTGTCAGCAGGATGAGCTTCACTCGGTTGAATCCAGGTTATTTCAAGTCGATCGGACATTTCTTTTCTTACTCCTTTGGTAACCAGGGCATAGGCCCCAGGGATGTTAAGACTTCCGACTAAAAAACGACGACAATCGGAAGCTGATGTGGAATTGCAAGGCAGAGCACTCTGAAGGATGGCATCGCGAATCGCATGGGAATCGGGCTTTTCGCCGCGCTGTAGCTGGATGCTCATTAGCAGCGCAACAATGCCGGATACGATCGGAGTGGCAAAACTCGTGCCACTTTTCGGCGCAGTACCTCCCCCCGGCATTGCCCCCAGGATGTTTTCACCCGGTGCCAAAATGCCTTGAGTTTGATAAGTTTCGCCCCAATTACTAAAATCAAACGGCAGTCCTCGGGCATCCATCGCTCCCACTGCGAGGACTGAGGGCAAGGCTGCCGGAACGTGGAGGCACTGGCAAGCGTCGTTTCCTGCTGCGGCTACAATTAGAACGCCACTGTCATTGCACAGACGCACGGCTTTTACTAGCATTGGCTCAGCTTCGCCCGATCGACTCAATTGACCGCCGCTAATATTAATCACATTCGCACCATGTTCCACCGCCCGCTCGATCGCTCGTGCTAGATCTAGTTGTGAAAGTGGGCCTTGACGATCGTCTGAGAAGACGGGAACGATGAGTCCGCGACAGTTTGGGGCAATACCGCGCACGGGGCGATCGTCTTGACCGAAAATTATGCTGGTGATGTGAGTGCCGTGCATCGACATGATTCCGCCGCCCGCAGTCTCCGAAACCAGTGTTGGGATGCGATCGAGTTGGGCACCATTAAAACTGGGATGAGATCGATCGACCGGCCCGTCGAGGACTGCGACACAGATGCGGGGGTCGCCGAGAGATTCCGCCCAAAGGGAACTGAGTCCGGGTAGTTTAGAAATATCGGTAATACCAGCCTCAAGTACCATAAAATCTCTCCTGTTATCCGATCGGGGTAGGCACGGGGGCACTACCCCTACAAAACCTTGGTTTTTCGATCGGGGTAGCCGGACTTGCCGTTTAGTCCGCCAGCCCGCCAGGGGTTGAAACCCCTGGCTAATAGCGAAAGTCCTCTCAAGAGGACTAATGAGTTTAAAAGTTTTTTCTCAGTCCTCTTTTAGAGGACTTTCGCTATGAGACAGGGAATTGATTAAGAGTCGGACTGGTCGCAGTGCGTCAGCCCTATGAATTCAATATTGCTAATTTGCTTGAAAGGCGTCAGATCAGTTGCGGATCAGTTGAAGATTGCCCAAAAATAGTAAAATTGATCTTGACAATTTTACATTCATTAAGTAAAGATTCATGTCCACCCTCAAAGCTTCCGTACAGGGACTGGCAAGAATTAAGCAAGCAAGAGTTAAAAAAGGATGGGCGGTTGATGACTTCAGATGGCTCCAGTCAGCCAGTCAAGTTTTAGATACTACTTGGGAAGAAGATAGCGTTCTGGCTTTGGGAATCTCACCAGGAACTTGGAAAAGGTTCCTAGCTGGCAAGTTCCCGATCAATACTGAGGCGTTTAAAGCTTATTGCCAGGTTCTCGAACTTAATTGGGAAGAAGTTATCGAACAAAAACGAGATGGAAATACCGAGCAAGGACTTTCAATCCAAAATCGATGTGACTGGGGCGAAGCACCTGATATTTCGATTTTTTATGGTCGTGGGGAAGAACTTAATACTGTGCAGCAATGGATAGTGCAGGAAAACTGCCGTTTGGTGACGTTGCTGGGTATGGGTGGAATTGGCAAAACATCACTATCGGTGAAGCTGGCACACCAGATCCAAGATCGGTTTGAGTGTATTATTTGGCGCAGTCTTCGTAATTGTCCCCCACTTGACGAAATTTTGGCAGAACTGATTCAGTTCCTATCGGGCCAGGAAGAAACCAATTTACCAACTCAACTAGACGGCAGAATTTCGCGACTTCTGAAATATTTACGTTCCTCGCGCTGTCTGCTGATTTTAGATAATGCGGAGTCTATTTTACAGGCAGGCGATCGCACGGGAAGCTACCGTCATGGTTATGAAGGATACGGTCAACTTTTACAAATAATTGGTGATACCCTTCATCAAAGTTGTCTGATCCTGACTTCACGGGAAAAACCCAAAGGACTTGCAACTCTAGAAGGGCAGAGTCTGCCGGTGCGTTCGTTGCAACTTTCCGGTTTATCACAAGCTGATGTGCGATCGCTATTTGATGTTAAAGGCACTTTTACCGGAACTGACACCGCATGGCAAATCTTGATCGCACGCTATGCCGGAAATCCGCTAGCAATAAAAATTGTGGCGTCTTCCATCCGTGATTTTTTTGATGGCAATATCGCCCAATTCTTGAAAATTTCCCAGAAAATTCCGTTCCTTTTCGATGATATTCGCGACTTATTTGACCAACAGTTTCAGCGTCTCACACCACTGGAACGGCAGATAATGTACTGGTTGGCAATTAACCGCGAACCTGTTTTTTGGCAAGAATTACAAACAGATTTTGTTGCTAAACTTCCCCCCCGCGAACTGCTAGAGTCACTCAATTCTTTACAGCGGCGTTCTCTGATCGAGAAAAATGCTGTCAGTTTTACCCAACAACCTGTAGTCATGGAGTACGTGACTAATTGGATAATTGAGCAAGTTTGTGAAGAAATTAGAGCAGGGGGAACAATTCAAAATACTGCTTTACCGCAGCCTGCTACAAAATTCCAAATTCAAAATTATATTCCCCTACTGCAAACCCACGCCCTGACCAAAGCTACCGCCAAAGAGTATGTGCGGGAAACACAAGTAAACCTGATCCTAAAACCGATCGCTGATGAATTAATTACCACCCTTGGCAGTCGGGAAATCATTGCCAGCTACCTTCAGCAAATCCTCGCCCACCTACAAGGCAAGCCTCCCCAAGAAACGGGATATGCAGGCGGAAATATTCTCAATCTATTGCAAGTATTACAAATAGATGTCAGTGGCTATGATTTTTCTCGGTTAACCGTGTGGCAAGCTTATTTACAAGGGGTGAACTTGCATGATGTCAATTTCACTAACTCCGATTTGTCTGACTGTGTTTTTACCGAAAGTTTAGGTAATATTTTGTGGGCAACCTTTAGCCCAGATGGTCAGCTATTAGCAACTTGCGACACTGATTGTCATGTTCGCCTGTGGGAAGTGCAAACCAGGAAATTAGTTTTGATCTGTGAGGGACATAGTAATTGGGTGCGTTTTGTCGCATTTAATCCAGACGGGCAAACTCTCGCTAGTTGCGGTGCAGACTGTACGGTGAAATTATGGAGTGTTCGAGATGGTGTGTGTATCAAAACCTTGACGGGACACCAGCATGAAGTCTTTGCTGTGGCCTTTAGTCCGGATGGGCAAACTATTGCTAGCGGCAGTGGTGACAAGACTATAAAACTTTGGGATGTTCGTAATGGCAGTTGTCTAAAAACTCTGAGTGACCATACCGATTGGGTGCGCACTGTTGCCTTTAGTCCCGATGGTAAGATGCTGGCTAGTGGCAGTTCTGACCATAAGATTAAGCTGTGGGATTTGTTGGGTGGTAGGTGCTTAAAAACACTAAGTGAACATACAGCTTGGGTGCGATCGGTGGCATTTAGTCCCGATGGTGAGATACTGGCAAGTGGAAGTGGCGATCGTACTATTAAACTCTGGAATATTGCCGTAGGAAAGTGCCTAAAAACTTATAATGCCCATCTTAATAGTGTCTACTCGGTTGCCTTTAGTCCCGACGGAGATATTTTAGTTAGCGGTAGTGGTGACTACACAGCCAAGCTTTGGGATTGGCATACTCACACCTGCATTAGAACGTTATACGGACATACAAATGAGGTTTGTTGTGTTGCTTTCAATGCTGATGCACACACCCTAGCTTGTGTAAGTTTAGACCAAACATTGAAACTGTGGGATTGTCGCACTGGACAATGTTTAAAAACTTGGTACGGACATACGGATTGGGCGCTGCCAGTCGCGTTTAGTGCGATCGCCCCAACGCCATTTAGTAAGGGGGGTAAAGGGAGGTTATTGGCCAGTGGAAGTAATGACAAAACAGTGAGACTGTGGGATTGGCAGACGGGTGAATGCGTCGCAAAATTGCCAGGACATACAGATTTTATCTATGGCATTGCCTTTAGTAAAGATGGACAAATTTTGGCAACTGGCAGTACCGACTCCAGCGTGAGATTGTGGAATGTCACTAGAAATCAGTGTTTTCAAGTATTGCAAGGACATACGGATTGGGTATATGCCGTTGCCTTCGATCCCGATGGGCAAATAGTTGCCAGTGGTAGTGCTGACTGTACGTTAAAACTATGGGATATTAGCGGGGGACAATGCCTCAAAACCTTTGCCGGACATACCGATAAAATCTTGGGAATTGCATTCAGTCCGGATGGCAAGATTTTGGTTAGTGCCAGTGGTGACCATTCGATTAAATTGTGGGATATCTGCACGGGTAGTTGCATCAAGACACTTCACGGACATGAAAATCGCGTTTATGCGGCTGTTTTTAGTCCGGATAGCCAGACTTTAGCTAGTTGTAGCACCGATCGAACTGTGAAGCTATGGGATATTTCCCAAGGTAAGTGTTTGCAAACGTTAACAGGACATACCAACTGGGTATTTTCTGTTGCCTTTAGTCCGGATGGACAAACCCTTGCCAGTGCTTCCCACGATCGCACGGTAAGATTGTGGGATGTTAAGACGGGTGAGTGCGATCGTATTTGCCGAGGGCATACTCGTCTCGTATCATCTGTTGCCTTTCATCCTAATGGGCAAATTATCGCTAGTGGTTCGCAAGACCAAACTGTGAGACTGTGGGATGTCAAGACGGGTGAGTGTGTGAGAGTATTGATTGCAAAGCGATTGTATGAAGGGATGCAGTTAACTGGGGTGAAGGGGTTAACTGAGGCGACGGTGGAGACGTTGCGATCGCTTGGTGCGATGGTATGAATAGGGGGGCTAGAATTGCATCTGTAGCAAATATTTAAGAAATTGATATTAGCTATATAGCGCGTCTAAATCATTTATTTATACAAATGATTTAGGTTAGCTATATCAACAAAAGTATTAAGTAAAATGTAGTAAATGTAGGGTGCGTCGCTACGAACAACTCTCGTTGCTATTGGGAGATCTCATAGCGACGCACCATACCAATTATAACGGGGATGGGAAACCCGGATTTGGTATGAGTCGATCGCAATATTTCCCATCTCAAAAATTTGTTGGATGCCTTGCTTTTTCAGGGATATAAGGATCTAGATATAATGGTTCAACAGCAGTCTGACACTAAGTTTGAAGTTATGTTGACACCAATAGAGCGATCGCAGCCCGATAAAATGGTTACAGCAGCGAAACTGTGTACCAACAAATAAAAAGGTTAAATATGCGTAAACTCAAATATTACATTGCTTGTACAGTTGATGGATTTATTGCTCGCGAAGATGGCTCGTTTGATTGTTTTCCGATGTCAGGAGAGCATTTTGCCGATTTGTTCGATTCTTTTCCTGAAACTATTCCAGCCCACGTTCAAAAAGCTCTCGGTATTCCTCCAGAAAACAAGCAGTTTGATACTGTTTTGATGGGACGCAAAACCTATGAATTAGGGCTACAAATTGGTTTGACTAATCCTTATCCTACCCTGAAACAGTATTTATTTTCGCGCAGTATGAAAGCAAGTCCAGATGAGAATGTCAAACTTGTTTCCGATGATGCTGTTGAATTAGTTAGGGAATTGAAGCAGGAAACAGGAAAGGATATCTGGCTGTGTGGCGGTGGTGAATTAGCGGCAACTGTTGTTTCCGAGATTGATGAGATGATTGTCAAGTTAAATCCGGTAGTTATCGGGGCGGGAATTCCTGTGTTTTCGAGGGCGATCGAACCGATAAGTTTGGAACTTTGCGATCGTAAAATCTATGGCAACGGTTTCATGCTGCTGCATTACCGATTGCAGAAATAAAGTCAAAGTCGGCGATACTCTGGAATTGGTGGGAATTGAAAAAGGTCATAATCGATCGGATGTTTTTGTGTTATACCAAATCCGGGTTTCCCATCCCCGTTATAATTGGTATGGTGCGTCGCTATGAGATCTCCCAATAGCAACGAGAGTTATTCGTAGCGACGCACCCTACATTTACTACATTTACGAGATTATAA
>JAAUPF010000001.1 GCA_012034575.1 Richelia sp. CSU_2_1
AATTGGGAATTGGGAATTGGGAATTGGGAATTGGGAATTGGTAATTGGGAATTGGTAATTTCAACTGGATGCCTTCGCTGAACATTTTAAATAGCTATTCAATTTAGATTGACAGATAAAAATGAAATTAGGATGAAATATTTTTACTTTTAAGCCCAACCCATAAGTCATGTAAAATCTAAGATCTAAAATCATATAACTTGCGTTGCTCTTTTTGACAAAACAGCTTACAAACGTTGGGCGGAGTGAAATATTGAGTGAAATGAAACCTTGGGCGGAGTGAAATGTTGGGCGAAGCGAAGCGGAGGGTTCATTCTTCAACCCAACCTACGTATATTTATTTGAAACTATTGACTTCTGCCTCCTGAATTTCAACGCGGCGGTTGTCCTCATGCAGTAAAATTTCATCTACTTTACTATCATTTAATACTGGTGCGGGGGCGGCAAAACCATTGTTTTTAGAAACCGCTACTGCTGGCAATTTTCTCCGATTTCCCCACCACACCCCGGCGGCAAAAGTCAAAGATGCGATCGCAACTCCTCCCCCGATTCCCGCCCACAAAGGCACCGGAAAACTATTAAAACTAGATTTTTTTTCATTACCATCTACTGCCTTAATTTCCTCCACTTTCGAGTGCTTGTTTCCCTCTCGCAAAGATTGAGTGTAAAGTTGGGGAGCTCGCTGAGTAACTATTAAATCTCCCTCAAACAAACCTCTCTTAATTTCCACTAAATCCCCGGAAGTTTGACCTAGTTCGACTTCCACAGCTTGAAACGCATCGCCGTTTTTGACGTAAACTAACTGCTTGCCGTTAGCTTCTACCACTGATGAAACCGGAATTGCTAAAAGATTTTGTGCTGTTTTTTCAGTGAAAATTTCCAACTCGGCAAATATCCCAGGCTTCAAAATTCCTTCAGAATTATCCAACAAAGCTTTCACCGGTACGGCGCGACTTTCTCCTGCTACTGCGGAACCGATAAAGCTAATTTTGCCTCGGAAAGTGCGATCGGGCAAACTCGCAATTTTTACTGTCAATTCTTGACCTTGTTTTACCCGATTCAAGTCTTTTTCATAGATATTAGCTGTGGCAAAAACACTGCTGTCATTTAAGATACTCATCAGCGGTTTTTCCGCCGAATTTACTGATTCTCCGGGAGTGATTTCGCGATCGGCCACAGTCCCGGAAATCGGCGCAACTACGGTAACAAGTCCCTTTTCGTTGGCAGCAATTCCTAACTGTTGCAAGCGCGCTTGATAGGCTGAATCGCTGAGATTGAGCCGGGATTCAGCTACTTCTAAAGCAGCTTTAGCCCGATGGAGTTGAGCCTCTGCTTCTAAAACTTCCCGGCGGCTTAAAGCTTTGGTAAGTTGTGCTTTGGCTTCGGCAACTTTTCCTTGAGAATCCCGCAATTCCCGCAGCGGTAAATCTACTTTGGCTTGCTCGATTTCGGTTTCGGCTTTGATGACTTCAGGACGGCTTTTTGCCTTAGCAACGGCGGCTTGGGCTGCGGCATAATGAGCTTGCGATTCCAGCATTGTCCGCCGCGAAATTGCCCCTGATGCTACTAATTCTTTGTCGCGATCGAACTGTTCTTTTGCCACAGTTAATTCGGTTTCTGCCCGCGCTATTTCGGCTTGCGCTATTTCGAGTTGTCGCTGGTAGTTTGCTCTGGCAGCTTGCACGACAGAACGGTTATTTATTAGTTTTCTTTCTTGCTCGTACTGTTGCGTTGCTGCTGCTAATTGAGTTTGCGATCGATCGATTTCTGCTGCTGCTATTTGACGCTGGCGATCGTAATTTTCTCGTGCTAATTTCAAATCGGCTTGTGCCTGCTGCAAATCGCCTTCTGCTTCGGCTCGTTTCGAGAGAGATTCCACCCGCAATTGCCCTAATTCCGAACTCGATAAAACAGCAACAGGTTGACCTTTTGCTACTTTATCGCCCGGTTTAACTAACAATTCAACCGCCGTGCCGCTGATGGGAGCTCGAACTTCTACTTTTTCATTAGGTAAAGTTTCAATTTGTCCGGTAGTTTTAATCCCGACAGCCAAGCGTTGAGATTTCACAGGCTCAACTTTAATTCCCATTCGCTGCGATGTTTGGGCATCAACAGAAATAGCGGCAGGAATTCCTGTTGTTTCCGCATTTTGTTGAAATTCATTATGGCTGTGTCCCGCATGAGCTAAAACACTTGCAGGAGATGTGAGAAATGCAATGCTCAAAATTAACCCAGAAATCCGACAGAGATTTGCTTGGGAAGTGGCAGGGCGGCAAAATTCCATAACTGAAGTAGTGGCGAATTTTAACTCACCTTGTAGTTTTGCAGGGCGAGATGAAATCAGGATGAAAATTCAACAATTTAACTGTATTGGAGGCCGGCAATAATTAAGTGTTTCTGGAAGCGATCGTAGTGCTAAGATCTTGCTCCAGTGTCAATAACCTGTAGGGGCCGGTTCGCTTCGTCCGTTATGAATGCGTGAGTGCGTGAGTTTTGAGTTAATAACCGTCTTTAATTCACAACTCAAAACTTAGGGCAGGCACGGGGGCACTGCCCTACAAACTCGCCAAATAAACCCGCCCCAACCCCACGAAAAATCCCCAATTGACATTGGTGGAAGATGTCAATGGTACGGACTTGGGTTCGTTCCGATGTTATGGACCCAAGTCCATACTACGAGCCGTTTTCGATCGACCGTTTTTGATTGCGATCGACCTAACTGATACCAATTTTATAAAGTAGTGCTACATTTATTGGGCTTGTTTTTTATTGGTTAATGTCTAAACAAAAGCAATGATAGCAAAGCTTCGAGGACTATATATCCATTAATTTGAGCGGTTCTATATGTAGCGTGACTTTATGAAATTGGTATGACGCTATCCGATCCCGATCGCATTGCCATAGTTGAGAATAATTGACAATAAGTAAAAAATGTCTTATACTTAAATGCAATAAATTCTTTGATATTAGTTGTCAATAATTATGGCAGAATTACCCGATCGTCCGCCTGGGAAAAAAGTGGGGTACTGGAATCGCCGGCAACTCTTGCAGCTAGGAATAGCTGGCCTTGGGGTGGCGGGCGGGACGATCGCCCTGCAAAACTTGATTCAAAAACGACCGACGGTTGCCCGCATACCGCCAATTCCCGCCGATGCACCCTCTATCAGCAATATCAATCCGTTGCAAATTGCGCGGGATTTTGACTACGGCAAGGTAACGCGGGAAAACGGACGCACGGTGCGGGAGTTTCGCCTGGAAGCCAGCAATTCGATCGTCCAGCTTAACAGTGCCGTCACTTTCAACACTTGGAATGTGAATAATCGCGTGCCGGGGCCGACATTGAGAGCAACTGAGGGCGATCGCATCCGCGTGCTTTTTTCTAATAAAGGCGGACATTCTCATTCGCTGCACTTTCACGGCCTTCATCCAACAGAAATGGACGGCATTAAACCGATCCGCAACGGCACTGCATTTATCTATGAATTCGATGCTATTCCCTACGGACTGCACCTCTACCACTGTCACGTTGCACCCGTAACGCGCCATATCGGTAAAGGATTGTATGGAATGTTTATTATCGATCCGCCAAAATCCAGACCGCCCGCTGACGAAATCTTGTTAATCATGGCAGGATACGACGTAAATGATGATGAAAAAAATGAACTTTACGCTTTTAACGGGATGCCGAATTATTATATGAATAACCCGATTCCTATTTACAAAAATCAGCTAGTCAGGCTGTACGTTTTGAACATGATAGAATACGAATCAGCCGTAACTTTTCACCTGCACGCCAACTTTTTTGATGTGTATCGCACGGGCATGACTTTAACCCCCAGTGAGAGAACCGATGTAATTACAATGGGCGTAGCCGAACGGCATATTTTAGAATTTAGCTACGGCTACGGGGGCAAATATATGTTTCATCCCCATCAAGATGCGATCGCCGAAGCAGGCTGCATGGGCTTGTTCCAAGTTATTGCCTGACCCAAATCGCGGGCAAGGGTGCGTGTCAATTCAAATTAAGAAAGTATTAAATTAGTTGAGAATCTCGATCGTTAGTAGCTAAAATATAATGCTCTCAATTAATTGAGAATCTTTCTTAATAACTTCACAACTCAACTTTACTCAAAGTCAAAATCAGAAACTGCCATGTTCTCAACATTTCGCTTATTACCCACAGCCGCTGCTGCTATCCTCGTTGCTTTCACCGGTTGCACCTCCCCCACCGCCACCAACACAGACAGCAGCCCCTCACCCGCTGCCACAGGCAGTCCCGCAGCAACCAGCGGCCACAGCGGGCATGGCGGCAAAGGAGGCATTAACATCAACACTGCCATTCTTTCGGAGTTAGATAAACTCGAAGCCAAGTTAGGAGTGCCGGCACTTTCTAACAAAATTCAAGCCAGCCGTCCTTACGCAAAAGTAGAAGAATTGGTTTCCAAAAATGTGATTACCCAAGCTCAATTCGACCAAATTAAAGACTTGGTAACGATCGAAGATATCGTGCTGACAGGGGAAGCCAAAGATGTAGATTACATGACTAAATTGGGCTTAATGAAGGGGCATTTGATAGTAGCAAAAGAACTTTTGGATGCAGGCAAAATAGATCAAGCAGAACCGCATATCGGACACCCGGTAGAAGAAATTTATGCCGATGTCGAAGACCAACTCAACGAGCGGAAAATTCCTGAATTCAAGAATACTTTAATTAAATTGCAGGATTTAGTGAAAGCGGGTGCAAAAGATCCGGCTCAAGTAAGTGCAGAATTTGACACATCCATGAAAGCAGTTGACGCAGCAATTGTCGCGCTTCCCGAAGCGCAGCGCAAAGATCCGAAATTTGTGATGCAGGTAATTAACGGCTTGCTGGAGGCAGCTAATTCCGAATACGGTGCTGCGGTTGCGGATGGTAAAATTTCCGCAATTATTGAATATCAAGATTCGCGGGGTTTCGTGATCTATGCCGAAATGCTGTACAAAGAGATTGCCGAACAAGTGGCTAAAACTAGCCCGGAAATTGACAAAGCAATTGTTGCCAACATGACTGCACTGAAGGAAAATTGGCCGAGCGCGATCGCCCCTGCCGCCCCGGTAAAAACTACTGAAGAAGTAACCAAGTTGGTTAAAACCATCGAAAGCGACAGCCAAAAAGTTGTCAAACCCGCATCCTAAATTAGGTGTTAGGAATTACGCATAGGCTGTCAGAAATCGGTTTTTTTACCAACATCCTTCGCACTCGCCCATAGATTCGATAAAAACCCGGTTTCTTTGGTTTGATGCGTAAGTCCTGGTTAACTAAAATCGACGGTAATTGGTAAAAACTCTACTAATTACATATTATCGAAAGTAAGTAAATCTTCTTCCTTCCTTCTTCCTTCTTCTTTCTTCCCTCTTCCTTCTTCCCTCTTCCTTCTTCCTTCTTCCCTCTTCCTTCTTCCTTCTTCCTTCTTCCTTCTTCCTTCCTTCTATGAATTTTAGCGAAGCATTACCCACATTTGTAATTACCCTCCGCGAAGGAGTTGAAGCCGCTTTAGTTGTTGGTATCGTCCTCGCTTGCCTCAAAAAATCGGGACAAAGCCATCTGAGTCCTTGGGTTTTTGGCGGTGTTATTGTTGGATTGATTGCCAGCGCTGCGATCGGCGTACTGTTTGGCTGGACTATTCAAATTTTATCCTCATCGAATCAACCTTTTGCGCCAATTATGGAATTGCTGCTAGAGGCAACGTTTGGAATTGTAGCAATAGTAATGCTCAGTTGGATGCTGATTTGGATGACCAAACAAGCGCGATTTATGAAAGCTGAAGTAGAAGGCGCTGTTAGTGCTGCTTTAACCCAGAATTCTCAGGCTGGTTGGGGAGTATTTAGTTTAGTTTTGATTGCGGTTTTGCGCGAAGGATTTGAAACAGTTTTGTTTGTCGTGGCTAAGTTTCAACAAGGCATTATTCCGGCACTTGGTGCTTTGGGAGGGATACTTTCAGCCGCGGGAATTGGTGTTTTGCTGTTTCAATGGGGAGTAAAAATTAATATCCGCTTATTTTTTAAATATATGGGTATTTTATTGCTCTTTATTGTAGCAGGTTTAGTGGTAACTACTCTGGGATTATTTGACAGCGCAATGCACACTTTATCGCAAGCAAATCGCGAGTCAGCAGCATTATGTTTCTATTATGAAAGATTTGCCAAAGTGCGCTCTTGCATTCTCGGACCGATCGTCTGGAATACCTCGAAAGTGCTTCCCGAAGACAAGTTTCCCGGTTTGTTGTTGAGCGCGCTGTTTGGCTACACGGATAAGCTTTATGTAGTGCAGGCGTTTGCTTATTTCGGATTTTTAATTACCGTCGGCGGCCTTTACTTGCAAAGTTTGGCAGGGCGAGTGTTTTTTCCATTCAAAAAACCTCAAGTAACAAAATAGGAAATTAAGCGCGATCGAACTGCGGGTGCATTTACCGATTGGAATCAAGCACGGTAGATTATATGCAACTCAAATAGAGGACTTTTTATGATTGGTTTAGCGATCGCTTCTATTTCAATCAACTCAGGAATAACTAATTGGTGGTGGCTGCAAGTTGCCATCACAGTTTCCTATTATGCAATTCCGACCATGCTGGTTTACGCTCTTTACAAAGGGCGAGATATTCCTTTTCAATGGATGTTTTTAGTATTCGGAGCTTTCTTTGTTGTTTGCGGCACAACTCATGTAATTCAACTGTGGTATATTTGGTTTCCTGAATCTTTAGTGTCAGAATTTATGAAAGCGATTACGGCTTTCGTAGCTGGAAGTTCAGTTTTGCTGCTATTAACATTAATGCCTTTTGCACTGGCACTTCCCAGTCCAGCTAAGCTAGAAGCAGCAAATTTAGCTTTAGAAAATGAGATCGCAGAACGCCGGAAAGCTGAGGCAGCACTCGCAGAATTAGCAGAAGTATTGGAAGAGCGAGTGATAGCAAGAACTGAAAAACTTTCGCGAGCAAATGCTTCTTTGAGTAAAGAATTCTCGAACGGAAAAAAGCTAAAAAAGCGCTGCAAGAATCAGAAGCTAAATTGAGAGAAAAAGCTGAACAATTGGAACGTGCTTTGCAGAAACTTCAGGAAACTCAGGCTCAATTAGTTCATACAGAAAAATTATCAGCTTTGGGAGAGCTTACGGCGGGAATTGCCCACGAAATTAACAATCCCATCAACTTTATTAATGCAAATATTTCTTATGCGACCAATTATGTTGGAGATTTGTTAGATTTAATAGAATTATATGGAAAATATTATGCAAATCCTGGAGAAGAAATTTCGGAGAAAATTGAGACGATCGAACTAGATTTTTTAAGCGAAGACTTACCGAAAATCATGTCTTCAATGAAGGTAGGAACTGACAGGATTTGCGCGATCGTTGCGTCGATGCGCAATTTTTCCCGGATCGATCGGGACGCGATGAGTTTGGCTTCGATTCACGAAGGAATTGACAGTACCTTATTAATTCTCCAGCACCGATTGAAAGGAGTCGGCAACAATCCCGCTATTCAATTAATTAAAGAGTACGGCGACTTACCGCAGGTAGAATGTTATGCAGGGCAACTCAATCAAGTATTTATGAATATTATTAGCAACGCTATTGATGTGTTGCGAGAGAGTTCCGATCCGTCTGTTTTGAAGTTGCAGCAAAGAGTCCCGACAATTGAAATTAGTACGGAATTAGGCGAGGGCGATCGAGCTGTTATCCGCATTTCCGACAACGGCCCGGGAATGACTGAAGCAGTAAAATCTCAAATATTCAATCACTTTTTTACCACAAAACCTGCGGGTAAGGGAACGGGTTTGGGTTTGTCAATCAGTTATCAAATTGTTGTGGAAAAACATGGTGGCAATTTGCAGTGCATTTCTGTATCTGGAGAAGGTACGCAGTTTGTAATTTCGCTACCCATCGCACAGCAGCCTGCGGCAACTAGCAGGTTATTAGAAATGCAGGAGGCTGTTTAAAAGTGACGCAAATAATCGCACTATTTTTGGGCGATCGCATCATCCTTTAGTTGTAAATTGTTTAGTATTTTAGTTGTGTCATACCTCACAATTTACCTTCGGGGATCATCTCTATCTTAAGCAAGATTCTACCCTCAGTATTTATTCGCTAGCTTTCATTAGGTAACAAACAAAGTTTTCTGAATAAGGAAACTGAGCAATTTATATAATTTTGGAGGCTTGAATGACATTTACCACTACCAGTGCTTACGATCGAGGAAAAGCAGATATTCAGAGCCTGAGTGTAGACGATCGATTAGGTTTGTTGTGGTTTGTTTATACCGAAATGGGCAAGTCAATAACGCCTGCAGCTCCCGGTGCTTCTGGTTCGGATATCGCTCAGGGTTTGTTCGATCGAGTCAAGGAATTGCCTTACGAAGAACAACTGCAAGTGATGCGCGATATTGCCTCAAAAACCAATACTGAGATCGGTCGGATTTACGGATCGATGAGCCCGGAAACTAAGTTAGCTTTCTGGTATTTCTTGGCAGTAGGAATGGACGAAGGAACAATTATTCCCATGCCTCCAGATTATCAACTTCCCGAAGCCGGAAAAACTTTATTAGGCAAAATTCAAAGCATGGATTTTCAGCAGCAAATTGATTTTCTGCGCGGTACAGTTTTGGAAATGGGTGCAGAAGCTGCGCCGGGACCGGGAATTTAATTGCGGTACGATCGGCAGGGAAATTGAGAAACCGGGTTTTTTATGCAAATCCTTTGTTAGAGCATTGCAGATTACTAAAAACTCGGTTTCTTCATTATACAAAAGATGTAGGGACACGGCACTGCCGTGTCCTTATTGCTGTCTTTCTGCGGGCATCTTGAATGTACCTTATTCCGATGTTACCGAATTTGATATTATTTAGATTCGGTAAAGGTATGCCTCAAACTAATAGCTGAACTCGGCGAATTTCTTGCCCGCAATTTCCGGCGATCGTACAGTTAATCTCATATTGTTGCAGGCAGCCGTTAGCAGAGGCTGACCTAAATTCAAAGCAGCCAAAGGACTTTCTTGAGGGACTTGTAATTCGCCTCCAATTAAGCCAATTTGAGAGGTAAATTCTCCTTTAAATAATAGCAAATTTGCACGATCGGCACTGAAAACGGCTCCGCTCAAAGCTAGCGGCACTGCTAAACTTTGTTTGCTGTAATTGAGGCTGCACAACTGACAGTTTCCTTGACGAACAGTGACGCGGTATCCCAGAGTTGATGCTTTTACCGAGTCGCTGCCTTTCCAACTAAATTGAGCTAATTCTTTAGGCAGATGCCAAATTTCGCGACCACCAGCTACCGAGTTAGGATTGTCTACATAAATGTGAGAAACCCACGCACCCCATTTGCCGGAAAAATGGACGATCGCGCTGACTGCAATTAACTCATTATACTCCATCACCGACCCCAAACCGTAGGAGGATATATAAACTCCGCCTAAGGTTTTTCCGGGAAACACAGAGATAATTTCTAACTCCGAGGGAATCATGGGACGCACTCGCGCCACATCTACCAATTGTAAGGTTTGAAGGGCATAACCTTGCAGTTTCCAAGGCGCGGGAGAATATACCATTTTAAGTGATTTTGTAGAGGAACTTTTACACTTATTTTAGCTCGATCGATCGAACAGTATTTAATGTCCGATCGATCGACCGCACTACGAACCATGTTTGTTATGGCAGCCAAGTTCGCGGATCTTACCAATCATCATTTCCCTTGTTGCTGTGAATTTCCCAATCATCACCATTTCGCGGCTGATACAGCGGTTCCGGTTGTATTTCTGCTGTTGTTTCTAACTCGGTTTCCACTTCCTCCGAGTAAATATTTAAAGGTTCGACAACGCGAGCGATCGCATCTTTAACAAAAGCTTTGACAAACTCATCTTTGCGATTTAATTGAAACTGCCTTTGCACGACTTGCGCCATCCCGCCGTCGCCCCAATCTTGATCGTGACGGAAATATTCAATAAAACTTTTACCCGCAATTCTGGTTAAATAAGCAGCGCTAACTCCTTGAATTGCCTTGCCAACTACAAACCCAATTCCGCTCAATTGCAACGCCCTAGATACGATTTGAATTACACCTTCAACTATGCCCAAACTTGCGAGAGTTTTTGCTAGCGAAAGCGCCAATTCTTTCGCCCGATCGATATTTAATTCGCAACCGTAAATCTTGCCAATTTCCACTACCATTTGAGCGTTAACTGCTGCTGTAGCTAACAAATCCACCACCGGCAGCGGCGTTATCGCAATTACTCCAGCCCCGATCCACTGAAACTTCTCCACTACTTTATCAGCTTGCCGCCGTCTTTGAGCGTCAATTAACTTGCGCGCTTGGTCTCCCAAACTCTGAGATTGCAGCAATATATTATCAGCAATTAAATCTTCACCTTCCGCCCGCAAAATTGCAGCCACGCGCCGAATTAACGGCATAATATCCGGGTCTGGCTGAAAAATTGTCCCGCTTTCTAACACGACTTTTTGAGGATTGGCGCTAATTGCTACCACATCCATTGTCGATACAAAACCCTTAACTCTTTCCCGCAGCCGAGAGAGAATTGCATCCCTATCGCTGTCGGGATAAAGGTCAGATTTATTAAAAACCACGATCGACCTTTTGCCAATTTGCGCCAAAGCTAGCAGCGGTTCGTACTCGGATTTTCGCAAATCGCCGTCCAACACAAACAAGATCAAATCGGCTTGGGCCGCCAACTGTCTCGCCAATTCTTCTCGGTAAGTTCCCGCAATTCCCGCCTCCAAAATACCCGGAGTATCAGTAATCGCTAATTCTCTGTCAATTCCTTTCAATTTCAAAGTGTAAGTTTCGCCAACTTCCGTAGTTCCCATCGGCGCGCCACCTGTCCCGCCATCCGCCCCAGGATAGCATTTACAGCAGAAGTTTTGCCCGCAGAACCGGTACCGAAAACTACGATCCGAACGTTACCGCGAGCCATATTAGCTTCAATTTCGCGAGCTCTCAACAGCAAAGCTTGGCGCGCTACTTCATCTTGAATGCGATCGACCTGCTGCCGAATTGCCTTGAGATTTTCCGCCGCAGCTTCAGTTTTGACAACAGGAACCTTTGGCTCAATAGCACGCTTTCCCCGAGCTTTTTGAGGGCGCTGCAGCAGTCTCAAGTAATAGAAAAGGGCAAAAATCAGCGTTCCTAAAAGTACGATTATTGCTGTTACCAATAAATTAGCCAGCAGCGGAGAAGCCGACAGGGAGATTTGACCGTACAGCCCTGTTAAGGAACTTACGAGCCAAATAATCAGCCCTACGGCGAGGCAAAAACTAGCAATTACTGTTAACAGGCGCGGCAAAGAAGTCATGCGATTTTAGATTTTAGATTTTAAATCTTATATTTTTTTAATTTGGGAGTTGCGATTTTTTCCATTATATATCTTTCGGTTATTTACTTGCGATCGGGCTCTTTTACTCGCTGACTCGTTACCAGGCTGTGCCTGGGGAGGCTCTGCCTTCCGTTTGCTCGATCGAGGCAGAGCCTCTAGACAATGGGTTCCCAGGCACAGCCTGGGAACCCATTCAACTTTTTCAGTGCCATTAACTAGAGGCTGTTTTATTTCTGAATTAGTTGGATTAATTAACCCTAGTTGTAACCGCAATTGCGCGCTCGATATTGTCTGCGATCGCGCTCTTTTTTTGGCAGCAGATTTCGGTATCTTTGGGATATCCTCAAGTATCAATACTGGTAGTTTCAGAGCCGCTTTGAAATCATCAATACTTTGTGCCAACTCTTCCAATGTACGTCCAAATGGTTCAACTGGATTCTCAGTACAAGCAACAATCTCGCCCTTGTCATCATAAATCACTTCTCTAATTACATAATCGCCTTCTTTTTCTTGGAAAACACGATAATTCCAGCTAATCATAATTCTTCCTCTCTGCCACGAAATAAAAAGGTATTCCCCCGCTTTTCACCGATCCGCTGTATTTCTACAATTCGCACTTCAGTATCTACGTCATATAAGATACGAAAATTACCAATACGAAGTTCCCAATCAGCTTTTTCATTGAGTCGCATCTGCTTTCTGTTTCGCGTTTCAACAGTTGGCTCGTATTGCAGTTGTAGCTCAATTCCGTCAATAATCTCATTTTGCTCGTGCTTCTTAAAATATTTCAAATCTTCAATAGCTTCATCTGTATATGCAATCTCATACATGGGTTGACTATCTCCGATCGGTGTTTGTATTAATTTTCCGAGTCAGGTATAATACAAGCGATAACTTGCCTCTATTTTATCTCAAACTCCGACAACTATCAACTATCAACTGTCAACTGTCAACTGTCAACTATCAACTATCAACTATCAACTATCAACTGTCAACTATCAACTGTCAACTGTCAACTGTCAACTGTCAACTGTTTACCAAGGACTGCCAATCATTGTAAAACCAGACCAATAATAGGGATGAGACAAATTCAGATTTTCCGCATCACTCCCTGTCGGTGAAGCCACCGTATTTTCGACAAAGTTCTGCCCCCGCACTGGAGTAGATTGTGCATTCACCTTTCCTTGAATCATATCAATTTGCGTTTGCCGCAAAGCCTCAGCCTTGATGTTGGCATTCCGCAATTGACTGTAAAAATCAGTCATTAATGCTAAAGAACCTTCATCTGAAACGTACCACAAACTTGCTAAAACTGACTTCACCCCCGCTTGCACTGCGAAGCCCGCAAATCCTAATTCTGCCTTTTCGTCTCCCACGGCTGTGCGGCACGCACTCAATACTAATAACTCGACGGGTGGATCGTTCAAGCCTAACTGTCTCAATTGGCTCAGCAGCAGTTTGCTATCCCACAATTGGATGTAAGAATCGCTGGGGCCGTCGCGAAATTCTCCGTGAGTGGCTAAGTGAATAATTTGCGGGGCGATCGCAGACCGCTGCGATTTCAGGTTTGGGAGGGTAAAAGTTTCGTTGAGGAAGTATTTGCCCGGCCATTCTGCAGTAATATTTTGCAATTCTATTGATACGCCTGGTAAGGGATCTTTGTCTGAAAAAACTGAGGCTCCCATTGCCAAAACTCGGGCATTTGTCAGGGATTGGTAGCGGGTGTCGGTTAAGGTGATGCTGGGAATCGTGGAAATACTGTATTGTTCTACGAGAAAGTGCTTGCCGTCGTGCAAAGCCGCCAGCGGCAAAGCTTTGAGTCCGGCATCCAAACTGAACAAAATAGTGTCAATTTTTTGATTTTTCAGTTCGGTTTCTAAAGGTGCAATCAGCCACTGATAGAGTTTTTGAGCTGGAGCTAAATAGCTGGTTGTTTTGCGTTTTCTGGGGTTGGTAATTTCCGATCGCAAGCTGGTGGCTGCTGCCAAAAGTGCTTTGCGGTTTGCTTCGGGAACGGTGCGGTGAATGGTTGCGCCCGTGGCAGTGACTAAAACTAAATCTAGCTGGTCGGGACGGACGATCGCGTAAATTATAGCCGATCGATTCCCGGTTTTACTTTCTATTGTTCTTAAAGTTTCTCGGATATTTTGCACCGATTGTGGGGATTGCTCTGAATCGAAACCTAAATAATTAGAGTACACATTTTCGGAAAGGATCTCTATTTTGTCCACGGCATTATCGATATTGCCTGAGTCGAGACTTTGAGTCGCAGCGGCACGCGATAAAATTATTGGCTCTAAATTATGAGAGGTGGAAATGCCGATATTGCCGCTGGTGCTATCAGTATAGCTGTTGAAAGCAAGCGCCCTGTTGCTGCTTTCTAGTCTCAATATTTGCCGGGAATTAGGATTAGTCGCATTAGGATTAGTCGCATTAGGATTGGTCGAATTAGGATTGGTCGAATTAGTATTGGTCGAATTAGTATTGGTCGAAACAGATGGGTTGCGGTTTTCGCGGTTTTCTACGACTAATATTTGTTGGCTGCCAACTCCACCGCTATTGGGATTGGGGGTTTCAACACCAGCATTTGACGTAATGCTGCTGTTGGCACCAGCGCCATCGGTTTCCGGAGTATTCCCAGATGGCGCGGAATCGCGATCGACTGTTGGAGGCAGCACATTTGCTGATTCTGCAGCCTCGCTTTGCGGGGTTTGCGCCGGCGGTAGGGGGGGATTTGCGCCTTCCGGCTGCAGGGTTTCCACCTGTGTTGGTGGGGGATTGACGGCGATCGTCCCCGGCACAGTTTCCACCTGTGGTGGGGGATTGACGACGATCGCCCCCGGCTGAGGCACCGGCTGCGGTATCGGAGATGGGATCGGCTGCTGCGGATTTGGCACCGGCTGCGGTGTCGGAGATGGAATCGGCTGCTGCGGCGCTGCGGTAATTATATTGATATTCCCCACAGTGTAGATGCCGGGGGGTACGGGCACGGCAAAAGTCGGGACGATCGCATTATTGGCGGCACTGGAAATAGCGCCCGCCGTACCGTTAATCCCTGCATCGCCGATAACAAAAGGAGTTACGGTACTGCCACCGTGGCGGATGGTAATTGCGCCGCCTTGGGTGGAAATGCTGGCATTGAGCTTGTTTTGGTTGGTAAAAACCCCTGTCGATCGAAAAAAGTTGCCGGCAGTTACATCGACGCTACCCCCGCTGCCTTCTGTACCTCCCGAGGTGTCGAGCGATACCACTCTGATGCTGTTAGGAGTGACGAGAGTGACGCCCCCGCCATTGTTTGCCGTGCCTCGGGAGTCGATCCGCCCGATCGCGATCGCGTTGTTAGCGCCGGCACTAACATTACCTCCGAAGTTGCCTCTGGTGTTGATATCGCCCGTTGCAATGCTTTCTCCGTTAAGCCTGACTCTACCGCCGTTTCCTGCTGTCGCACTCGCATCGAGATTGCCCGCCGTCACGCTGCCGCGGGCGGTGAAATCGATGCTAGTTGCTGCTACATTGCCCGAGGCGATCGCGCCTTGGCTGGTGGCTGTCAAATCGCCCAATCTCGAAATATTGCCGATCGGGCTGTTAAATGCGACCCCGCCCCCACCTGCAATTACTGTTAGGTTGCCGTTGCCGTTTAAAGTATTGTTGAAAGTAATTCCGTCACCTGTCAAAACCGTGTTTCTCGCTACGGTAACTGCATCTCCATAAATCTGATTTCCGGCAGTATTGACATTGGCATTATTTAATTGCGTTACTCCCCCACCATCGGTTGTCAAATTGGCGGCGCTGACGCCATTATTAAACGCTGTCGTACCGCTGGTATTAGCTGTTAAATCTCGCAGCGGATTGCCGCTACCGATGGCACCGTTAAAAGTAATGTTTCCCGTTCCCGCATTCACCGTTAAATTGCTGTTACCGCTGACTGTATTGTTGAAGGAAATTTCGCCACCGGTCAAAATCGGATTGTTGGCAATTACCACCGCATCCGAGTAATTTTGACTGCCCGCAGTATTGACATTGCCGTTTAGTTGTGTCGTGCCACCAACATTAGTTGTTAAACTCGCCGCGCTGACATTGCTGTTAAATGCTGTTGTCCCGCTGCTGTTAGCTGTTAAATCTCCCAGGGGATTGCTGCCGCCAACTGTCCCGCTAAAAGTAATGTTTCCCGTGCCGGAATCTAGAGTTAAATTGCTGCTGCCACCGACAGTATTTCGGAAAGAAATCTCGCTGCCTGTCAAAATCGGATTGTTGGCAATTACTACTGCATCTGAGTAATTTTGACTGCCCGCAGTATTGATATTGCCCTTAAGTTGAGTAGTGCCGCCGGCATTAGTTGTCAAACTCGCCGCGCTGACATTGCTGTTAAATGCTGTTGTTCCACTGCTGTTAGCTGTCAAATCTCGCAGCGGATTGCTGCCGCCAACTGCACCGCCAAAAGTAATATTTCCCGCGCCGGAATTTACAATTAAATTGCTGCTACCATCGAGACTAGAATTGAACGTAATGTTACTGCCTGTCAAAATCGGATTGTTGGCAATTACCACCGCATCTGAGTAATTTTGACTGCCCGCAGTATTGATATTACCTCTAAGTTGAGTCGTGCCGCCGGTATTAGTTGTTAAACTCGCGGCGCTGACGCTGTTAAATGTTGTGGTTCCGCTGGTATTAGCTGTTAAATCTCGCAGCGGATTGTTGCTGCCGACGGCACCGTTAAAAGTAATGTTTCCCGTTCCCGCATTCACCGTTAAATTGCTGTTACCGCTGACTGTATCGTTGAAGGAAATTTCGCCCCCCGTCAAAATCAAATTGTTGGCAATTACCACCGCATCTGAGTAACTTTGACTGCCCGCAGTATTGACATTGCCCTTAAGTTGAGTAGTGCCGCCAACATTAGTTGTTAAACTCGCGGCGCTGACGCTGTTAAATGTTGTGGTTCCACTGGTGTTAGCTGTTAAATCTCTCAGCGGATTTCTGTCGCCAACTGCACCGTTAAAAGTAATGTTTCCCGTTCCCGCATTCACCGTTAAATTGCTGTTACCGCTGACTGTATTGTTGAAGGAAATTTCACCACCTGTTAAAATTGGATTGTTGGCGATCGCTACTGGATCTGAGTAACTTTGACTGCCCGAAGTATTGACATTGCCTCTAAGTTGAGTAGTGCCGCCGCTATTAGTTGTTAAACTCGCGGCGCTGACGCTATTAAATGCGGTTGTTCCGCTGGTATTAGCTGTTAAATTTCCTAAGGAAGTGCTGCCGCCGGCGGTGCCACTAAAAGTAATGTCTCCCGTCCCTGCATTCAGTGTCAAATTTTGATTTTCTGCCGTAACGCCGTCGAGGGAATTGTTGAAACTGATGCTGCCGCTGCTGTTGCTGCCAAAGGTATCGATCGCGATCGATCGAGCTAAACGAGTATTGCCGTTAAAATTGAGATTGCTGCCGCTACCAGTTGCCGCCGAAGTGTTGATATTGCCACTGAGTGTAATATTTCTACTGCCAGCATCGATCGATAGTGTTCCGGCATTAGCAGTGCTATTGTTGGCGGCGGTACTGGTATCGATCGCCCCTAAATTAATCTCTGTTCGAGCAGTTAAATTAATCGGTCCGCCGTTATTATTCGTGCTAGAAGTTTTGAGCGTGCTGCCGCTGGTATCGATGCTGCCGCCCGTACTTTCGATCGCGATCGATCGGCCCGGATTGGTGATATTTCCCGTAAAAATATTGCCCCCAGCGGACAAATTAATTGTAGCATTGTCGGCACCGGTAATAGTAAAACTTCGAGTGTCGATCGAGCCGGAAGTTGCGGGCGATAGAACTGTTACCGGATCTTTAAAAGTGACATTTCCTGCCAAAGAAATTGTACTGCTGCTGTCGCTTCTGCCGAGGACGATCGAGCTAAATCCATTTTGCAAAGCAGCCAAATCTGTCGCACTTAAATCGAGATTTGTCGTGCCGCTATTCGCCGCACCTCCCAGGGTAATATTGCGATCGGCTGCAAAGGGCTGCAAGACAATTATTCCCGTACCGATAACTCGATTTGTTCCCCCAGTCAGATCGATTTCATTTCCCGTTAAAGTTATATTTCCGTATCGGACGCTTGCCGATGCAGTCGGTAGCAAATCGGTTTGTAAGGTATTGATGCTGTTGGCAGACAAAACATTAGCGGCAGTCAATGCAATATCTCCCGGAGCGCCTTGACTGACAGTACCAAATGAGGTAGCATCTACCCTACCGCTGACCGTAACATTGCCTCCCGCGATCGCAGAAATAGTGCCTGCATTTCCCGCAGTACCGGTGCCGAAAACATAAGCACCAGAATGCAGGTTTGCTAATTCGATATTGCCGTTAGTAGCTGTTGCTAGAAAGTTCCCTGCATTGCCAGCATTTCCACTGGCTGCGCGGGTTGAAGAAAACACGTTGTTTGCCAGAATATTGCCGTTAGTAGTAGCAAGATTAATGGCACCTGCGCTGCCTGCATTGCCAGTAGCAGTATCGGTGAAAGCTGAGATATCGGCGGCCGTAATTCCTGCTGCAGAGTTGAGATTTACAGTGCCTGCATTGCCGTTAATCCGATTAGATTGAGCCTCGATCGAACCTGCAGCGATCGTACCTGTATTGCTGGAAATTGTCACGCCGCCCGCGTTACCCGACGCGCCGCTACCGATAGCAGCCGCGCTGACTGTTTGCGCCCTGACGCTGCCGCTAGCTTTGATGCTGATATCGTTACCGCTAGCAGCATTCCGGGAAGAAGCATCGACATTACCCGTTGCTGTAATTTTACCTGCCGTACTTTCGATCGCAATGCTGCCGGAAGTGCCTGTGTTTTCCGCCCGACTTTGCACGGTATTGACTGCAATATCGCCGGCTGAAGTTATCGCAATATTGCCGCCGCCGCTAGCGGAAATCGTATCAATTGTTCCTGCCGAGGTGTCGATCGAACCGTTGTTACTGTTAATTGCAATCGATCGGCCGGGATTGGTAATGTTGCCAGTAACGATCGAGCGATCGGCATTCATACTAATTGTAGCATTTCCCGTCCCAGCGATCGTGAAACCAGCCGAATTAATTGCGCCTCCTGCTGCCGGTGCTTGAATTGTCACCGGGTTGTTGAAAGTAGCATTTTCTCTAAAAGTAATCGTACCGTTTGTATCCAAATTTCCTACATTAATTTGAGAAAAAGTATTGCCTAAAGTTGTCGTGCCGATATTAAGATCTAAATTGGAAGTCAGCGGTAAAAACTCCAGCAAACCCGTGCCGTTAACTCGACTTGCAGGATCGAAAGATATTTTGTCAGCTTGCAGCCTGACTGTGCCGCTGCCGCCCGTTGCCCCAGGATTAATTGCACCGCCCCTCAAAGCAATTCCTTGCCCGAAAGTTCCCGTACCGACAACAGTAATATTCCCCGTTCCTTGGGTTTGCAAGCGACTGTTGTTAATCGCATTTCCGCGCAGCGAAACGCCGTCAATCCTGCCAGTACCGGTAATTGCAATATTGCCAGTTCCTGCAGTTTCTACGGCCGTTGTTATCCCGATCGGGCTTTTGATATCGACACCAATGTGAGAGCTGCTAGTACCTGTTACAGTGATATTGCCACCGGCCGCACTCAGGCGTTGGTCGATCGTAATTCCCGAACCGTTAATCGCATCCCCGGTACTGTTACCGAGCACTTGAATATTGCCTGTTCCTGTTGTTTGTAATTTGACGCCGGAAATTGCTACTCCCTTGCTGTCATTTTGGGGGGAAGTAGTATTGCCTTCAATATTAATATTGCCGTTGACGGCCCTAATAATAGTATTCGCCGGGCCGTCAAATAAAGACACTCCCGTATTGGAACTGCCTGAATTACCGCTAGCCCTGCCGTTAATCGCAATATTTCCCGTGCCGCTAACTTGCAAGTTGCTCGATTCTACGTTTGCGCCTCGGTCGTTAATTCCGACTCCCCGAATCGAAATATTGCCGCTACCGGCGTTGAGGTTGCTATTAACAATATTAACACCTTTCGGATTAGCTGCATTGCCTTGCGCTGGCTCGGTTAAAGCATTGCTGCCGCCGCCTAAAATAATGTTGCCGCCGTTAGTATTAATTGTAGCTTGAGCGAGGGAAATCGGCCCGCCACCGCTGCTGTCAGCATCAGAATTGACAGTGAAGTTGAGCGCAGGTGAGAGTGGCGAGATCGTAGAGTTTGTGACGCTAATCTTATCGGCCGCTTGCAAAGTCAGACTGTTAGTTCCTCCGATGTTAAATCCGGCAGTATCGATCGTACCCGTACCGACGGGCGATCGAACGGTTGTCGGAGCATTAAAATTCACGCTGCCCGCAAAAGAAATGGGGCCGCTGCTGTTAGTACCGCCCGCAAAAATTTGAGCGAATCCCGGCGCAATATTGCCGATCTCGCTGCCATTTAAATTCAAGCTGCTGCTGCTGGCAATTCCCCCAATAGTCATCCCCAAACTCGGAGTCAGCGGCTGCAATTGCAGCGTACCGCTACCTCGAATTGCCGCCGCTAAATTCATCTCATCTGCTGTCAGGCTGACGCTGCCGCCCGCGCCGAAAATCTCCCGATTGATGGCAGCGTTGCTAGCGATATTAATGCCGTCAAAAGTTCCCGTTCCCGTACCGATTAGAGAAATATTTCCCGCAGCAGCCGTTCCCAAATCAGCATTGTTATAAATGGTAATTCCGTATCCTTCGGGCGAGCTAGCATTGCCTGTAATGTTGATATTACCGTTAGATGTAATATTAGTATTGGTACCGTCGATCGAGACGCCATCGCTTCTCAAAGTAGTAGCGCCACCTGTTCCTGTCAGAGCGATCGTCCCGCTATTAGAGCTAATTTGACTGCCAGCGTTAACCACAATACCGTTATTTGACTGCGTTCCAGTCCCGGCATTTCCAGTTAGGAAAATTTCTCCCGTACCTGTCGATCGCACGCTGCTAGAATCGAGCAAAATCCCGTGAGTTTGGGTGGTATTTGCACTACCAGTTCCATTTAGTGAAATGTTGCCATTTACGGAACTGATGCTGCTGTTGGCAGAGAGAGAAATTCCGTGACTTAAAGTTGTATTGCTACCGCTGCTGCCATTGAGTTCGATCGTGCCGCTGCCTGTTGTTTGCACTTGGCTGCCAGTCAGAGAAATGCCGTGAAAATTGCTTCCCGGACTTGACAGCCCAGCGCCTCGCAATAAAATATTTCCCCCGGCAGCATTGAGAGTAGAATTGTTGAGGAGAATGCCGACAGGATTTGCTGCTATACCCGCAGCAGGAGAAGTTAACGGGTTACTTTGACCGCCTAAAATAATGCTGCCGCCACCAGAATTTATCGTTGCGTTGTTGATGCTGATTGCGCCACCATTTGCATTATCTCGATCGGCATTGAGGGCGATACTGCCACCTGCAGTAGTGATGTTTTGAGTGACAGCAATTGTATTGTTTGCTTGCAGGTTTACTGCCCCGGTTCCTGAATTAGCGATCGGCGCATTTACTGCAATATTATTGTCAGCTTGCAGAGTTAAAGAATTGCCGTTACTCCACGCAATCGGTGCGCTAACTGTAATGTTGCCGGCACCAGTAAAAGCTGATGCTGTGGAAATAGTAACGTTGCCTAAAGCTAAGTTATTTTGCAGCGTCGCATTCAAGATTGTAGAAGTGGCTGCTGAGGGGGTAAATATGCCGCCTGAAAACGTACCGCCTGCATCTGTAGAGGCATCGATCGTGATATCTGTAGGATCTAAAAGTAGCGTTCCCAAATTGCCAAAGGGCGATCGCAAATCGACTGTGCCTTGAAAATCTAAATTTTGCTTGCCCGAAACTTCAACAAAGCCGCCGTTACCGGAATTGCTGCCGCCGCGCGCGCTGATATTGCCTAAAAACCGAGTAGTTTCATCGGACCAAATTATAACCCGCCCGCCATTTCCATTCAGCAAAGCATCGGCTTTAATTGTCGCATCGCTGCTGGTAAAAGTCCGCAGCGCGTTGGGGATTGTTCCTTGTCCTTTGTAATCGCCGCCGATTCTAATTGTACCGCCGCCATTTGCCCCTGACGCATCGATATTTGCGCCGACAATTGCAATTTGAGAACCGAGAATATTGACTTCTCCTCCAACTTGGGAATTGGCAGTTGCTGAAACATCGATCGCCCCTGAAGCGATCGCATTGCCATTACCTGTAGGAATTATCGGCCCGCCCGCTGTTAGCTGCACTGTACCGTCGGGATTAACTTGCACTCCGCCGGCATGATTTTCTCCGCTACCGGTTAACAGTTGGGGAATTGTAGGAATCGGAACTTCGGGATTAGTAACTGGGATTTGGCTGCCCGTTATAGGTTGAATTTCTAAACTTAATAAGTGTCCCGGCTGGCTGATTCTAACTAAACTTTCTCCCGGTACGGCGGCGATCGTAATTTGTCCTGCAGGCGCTGTCAACTGTCCTGAATTCAATACTGCACCGCCCAACAAATTTAAAGTTTGTCCGGCCCCCACGGTTAAATTGCCAAGATTAACAATTCCTCCGGGCTGGCTGGCGGTAAATGCAAAAATATTGGGAGTTCCTGTTAGTTCTGCGTAGTTGTTGGAGCCGATCGACTGCAACCAATTGTTGCCCTCAAAACCGATGCCATTGGCTGTAGTAGCTGTAAATGCGGCCGGGACGTTTAAACTTGCGTTTTGTCCGAAAACTATACCCGCAGGATTGATTAAAAATAGGTTAGAATTTCCCCCGGTAACTTGCAACAAACCGTTAATTAAAGAAGGGCTACCGCCTACTGTACGCCCGAAAATATTTCTAATATTTGGATTGGAAATAAAATTAGCAATTTGACCTTCATTGAGTCCGAACTGTTGGAAACTGTGGAATAAATTAGCACCGTCGCGTGAGGTTTTGCCCCCGGTAATGTCAAACCGATCGCGATCGGGCACAACTACAGTCCCCGTACCGTCGGCTGCAGGTACTACTGGCGGGGTTTGAGCGGCTGCTGGCGTCGATCGAAAGTAGGCCGCAACCATTACAGCAATTGCAGCTTGCAGGGGAAAAAAGCCTAGCATCCAACTTATTCTTTCCATAAGTTTTTTAACAAGTTTGTTAAGAAATGAAACTCCGCGCTCTCAAAATTGAGGGGTCGATCGGATGTGTCCTAAAAAATTTTGTAATTCAAAAATACATACCACACCTCAATCATATATCCGGGAATGCCAAATATTCTAAAAGTTGAGTTAAACTTGACTCTGGGAGCGTGTATTAATCACACTTGTGCATCTATGGCAATCCAAAATCAGAACCAGACGCTAACAGAGATCGCTACCTGTGTCGATCGGAATGTCGATCGACATGACTATCGACATGACGATCGTATCGTCAAAGAGAGCCAGCCACCTCATCCCAATTACTTAAATCGAGCAACACCAAAATTTAGAAATTTTAGCATTAGCGGCAAAATTTGTTGCGGCTATGCACTGGCTCTTTGTGTTGCAATTGGGGGAACAGCAATCGGTATGCTGGTGGGCGATCGTTACTATCAAAAAAATGCTAAGCTCGATCGCCTTACCGCAGAAAGTCGCTTTGTGAGCGAGTTGCAGATTACTTTGCTGGAGGCGCAAATCTGCCAGCAGAGGCTGGCAATTTGGCTGTCCGATCCTTCAATATTTGACAGCAAATACCGACAGTTACAAAAAGACACAAAGACTTTGAAAAGCCTGTTGGTGGAAGTTAAAAGCAACAAAGGCACGGAACAGACAGAAGGTTTGCAGGACTTCATCAAAAATTACGAACCGATCCTGGCGGATTACATTAAAAAGCTAGAAAAAACAATTGACCAAATCCAACTTTGGCAAAAAAAGCCGACCCAAAAAAGTGTCAAACAAAAACAGCTCTCGAATTTTGCCAAAGATCCGATCGGATTTCGAGTAGATAGCGCCACAAATAACTTAGCAGAAATTATTGCAGTGGCTCAGGAGGAAGAAGATGCAGCTCAGGAGAATTTGGCTGCCGCCCAAGCTTGGCGATCGCAAATAATTATAGCTAGCATGGCTCTGTCGGCGGTAATTGCGGCAATACTTGCCTACTTCACAAATCGAGCGATCGTCCGCCCCATTGCTGCTGTAACTAATGTCGCTGTACGAGTTACTGAAGAGTCAAATTTTGAGTTGCAAGTCCCCTTCACCGGCACCGATGAAATAGGGGTATTGGCAACTTCGCTGAATCAATTGATTGCCAAGGTAAACAACTTGTTATCGGAGTTGAAAAACGAACAAGAAATGCAGGCAATGCAAAACGAAAAAATGATCGCCTTGGGGCGGATGTTAGCTGGTGTCGCTCACGAAGTTAACAACCCAATTAATTTCATTTATGCTAACATCGATCCGGCGAGAAATTACGTTGAAGATATTTTGCAATTGCTCGATACTTACGCAACAGAAATTCCCAACCCGCCGCCGCCCGTTTTAGCGCAAGCTGAAGAAATTGACATCGATTTTGTGAAAGAAGATTTGATGAAAATATTTCAGTCGATGCAAGTTGGCGCTGAAAGAGCGAAATCAATTGCGCTCAGTTTAAAGGATTTTTCGCGCTTGGATGCTGCCACACCTTCGCCCGTAGATTTGCACACTTGTCTGGACAGCAGCCTGCTCATTCTCAACAACCGCATCAAACACGAAATAGAGGTAGTTCGCAATTACGGGGAGATTCCGCTTGTTGAAGGATACATGGGTTTGCTTTATCAAGTGTTTGTGAACATTCTGAGCAATGCGATCGACGCTGTGGAAGAAAGAGCAAAAATTGAAAAAGAGCGCTCCCAACAGGCAGCAAACCGACCGCAGAACGGCGATAAAATAGAGGAAAAATCGAGTTTTTCGCCGCGAATTTGCATCACGACAGAATTATTGGACGGCGACTCTGCGATCGTCCGCATTTCCGACAACGGTATCGGCATACCTCCAGCAAGTCAACAAAAGATGTTTGAAACATTTTTTACTACAAAACCGCGCGGTATGGGTACGGGTTTGGGACTGGCGATCGGTCGCGATATTGTAGTTAAGAAGCACGGCGGGACAATTAACTGCTGGTCGGAGGTAGGAATGGGGACGGAATTTTCGATCGCCCTGCCGATTAAGCATTAATTGCAGTTGAGAGTTGATAGTTGATAGTTGATAGTGGGGAATTGGGAATTTTCCCACTCTCCCACTCTCCCCCTCTCCCACTCTCCCACTCTTCCACTCTCCCACTCTTCCACTCTCCCTCTCTTCCCATTATTTAACCAACTGCGAAACCATCATACTGGCGGATAAAAGGATAATGGTAGGCTAGGACAATATCTGTTTTAGGAATGCCAGCTTCAAGCAGTTCATTAGCTACACCGACTTCCGTACCGTCGTACTGAATCCAAAGTTTCTCTCCTCTAACGTCAATGTGAATCAGAACGCCGTAGACACGTTTTTTTTGGAGCCATCCAGCGCGTAAAACTTGATAGCGATCGCGAGCGGTATCGAACAAAACGTCCATTTCGATTTCCCCATAGGCAGGTTTGATTTGGCTGTGGGCAATTAGAATTTCTTGAACTATCTGTCTGTATTGAGTCATCTTATCCATTGCGCGATCCTCCGCTCTTCTACATCATAGATAATTAAATAAAGTTGATATTCTATCACTCCTTCTTCAATGAATCTGAGGCGAAAGAATTCTTCATAGGTTTGTTTGGGTATTGCCAGGTAAAGTATTCTGACTGGTTCTTGCGATCGCAGGGCGCGACGGTAGTTGAGGTATTGTCCGACAGCGGTATGAAATTCATAAATTGCTGAAGGATTAATAAAACTTTTGATTTCTACAGCTATTTTTTCTGTATCTCGTTCGGCAGCAAGCAAGCGTTCAGCGCCCAAATCGATCTGCATTTGCACATCTCCATAGTCTATGGGAAAAGGATCGTGGGTGATCTGCCATCCTTCAGCAAGGAGAGCCTCTTTGACAACATCATGAAATAGATCTTTTGCCATCACCACTTTCTTTGCGATCGATGCTTGGATATACGTATATGATAACTCAAATCTAAAATTGTTTACCCCAACGATCGACTATCAAAGATCGACTGTCAAATGAAGGAAGAAGGAAGAGGGAAGAAAATTGGTAATTGCTAATTCTCCTCATCTCCCAATCTCCCAATCTCCCAATCTCCCAATCTCCCAATCTCCCAATCTAAAATCTAAAATCTCCCCCTCTCCCACTCTCCTTCTCTCCCCTTCTTCGATCGGTTAGTCTAGAGTGGAGCAATTGTAACAAGGAGCGAAAATTATGGGACTATTTGACCAAATTTTAAGCGCGATCGACGATCCGAACCAACAAGCAAGTCCGAATCAGTTGGGCGGCATTCTAGGCGCAGTCGAACAGTTAAGTGGCAGTCAAGGTGTCGATACAGGCACGACTCAGCTAGCAATGTCTGTTTTGGGCCCCTACGTGCGATCGGCCTTGCAAAACGTGCGATCGAACTCGGGCGAATCACAAGCGCAACAAATTGTCAACCAATTGGGCGGAACAAATCCCAGCGCCCAAGCAGTTCAAACTTTATTCGGCGGCCAAATCGGGCAAGTAGTTGAAGCAATTTCCCAAAGAACAGGTTTGAACAGCGAAACCGTGCAAGCGATGATCCCGGTTTTAGTACCCTTGGTTTTGAATTTGCTAAAAACAGGCAGCAACACTCAAAATCCCAACCAAGGCGGCAATCCAGTTTTAAATGCGTTTTTAGATGGAGATGGAGACGGTGATGTTGATATTACCGACGCCATGTCGATGGCAAGTCGCTTTTTAAGTCAGCGCTAATTCTTTCGATAGTAGTAAGGTGCGCGCCGCGCACCTACAAAACTACATAATATCAAGCATCACCATCAGTATTGCGCTGCTGCAAAATATCCAAAATGCGCCGATTTTCCGTCTGAAGTCCTCGGATCTCCGATTCCATAACCTCCATCCGTTCGAGACTTTGAGTCATAAGTTGAAGCATTGCCTCTATATTGCGCTGTTGGGTTTCTATGTTGCGCTGCTGAATTTCAATATTGCGGTTTATGGTTTCAAAGTTGCGCTGGTGTACTTCAGTGGTGGAAATTAAAGCACTCACAGCTACTTTAATATCGATAACATCATTTTCGAGTCGATCGACCCGATTCGGAATATCGTTAGATTCACTCATAGGAATTTGACCTCACCAGCGGACACGGATTATTGTAGCAATTTATAGAATGCGTTACGCAGGGGTCGATCGCACCCCCAATCGAAACATTTTTACGCGAGCAATTGTCTTGTAAAACCTCAAGCATCACCATCAGTATTTCGCTGCTGTAAAAAATCTAGAATGCGCCGATTTTCTGTTTGAAGTCCTCGGATCTCCGATTCCATAACTTCCATCCGTTCGAGACTTTGAGCCATAAGTTGAAGCATCGCCTCAATATTGCGATTCATGGTTTCAAAGTTGCGCTGGTGTACTTCAGTGGTGGAAATTAAAGCACTCACAGCTACTTTTAGATCGATAACATCATTTTCGAGTCGATCGACCCGATTCGGAATATCGTTAGATTCACTCATAGGAATTTGACATTGAGAGCCTGTATCGATTATTTTAGCAAAATTACCCTACCCAAACGAAGCGTTATAGCTAGGAACTGCGCTCAACATTTCGGTTCAAACACCGGTGCAGCTTCGATGTCTTGAGGGAGGGGAAATTCATTAACGAGACGGGCGATCGCAGCTATCCTCTCGAAGTTTTCTACAACGCCGGGGCGGTGTTCTGGATCTAGCGGTAAGTTTATCAATTCGGCGGTGCGATCGACATATTCTTCTATATTTTCTTCTATATTTATCATTGATTTTTCCTTGTGAGTGTTGGAGGGCGATCGATTATCCTATTGTAATTTGGTATGAGTCAAAGTGGTAAAGAAAAAAGAGCGATCGGACTTGTTCTACTCAAACACTGACTGTTTCCCGCAACTTCTCAACTGCCACATCCAGCCTAGGCAAATCAAATTCCTCAGCGTCCATTAATTCCTTAACTTTCTCAAAAATTTCAACTTCCGCCTCTTCTTGGTCTGTTAGCTTATCATAAAAATAAGGATCGGTAAACCACTGCTCAAATACCATCCTCACGACTCCATTTGGATCGAGCATAAATCGCCAATACTTAGAAACTCGGTGATCGACTACTTCAAACAGAGGTGCAGGGGTCTGTATTGGATAATAGCTGTAATTATCATCACAAATATAATACCACACTACTCCTTGCCACGATCGAATAGCATAAACCACATATTCCTTGCCAACAGTCAGCGGCAATTCAACCTTTTTAGTGTAGCCTCTTGCCGGGTCGATATAATTTTCCGGTAGGTATTCTCCCGTATTAGCTATGCAGCGAACTATCATAACTTGTCTGCCTATAAGTTTTTGGGTGATGTTTTAGGATATTGTCGTTTGAATTTTACTTCTACTTGTTGCAGAATTTGCTTGTTTTCAAACCAGTGTACTTGTACGGAAGCTCCATTAATTGTAACAGCCTGAATGCTACTCATTTTATACCAGTCTTCTGGATTGCCTCCATAAAGAGCAACCAGTCTGGAAATATCCCCTAATATATCGTCAGGCCCGCCCTGAATAGATCTACAATTACCAGCCTTGGCATCTTGCAGCAGCAGTTGCTCTGGCAAATTTCTCGGACTTTCATCGGGAATAGCACCTCGATCCATAGTTTAGCAGTTTCTGATGTCAGTTGTTATTAGCGAGTTTTTTGTACTCCTCAGATTGGCGGATGTCATCTAGAATAGATTCCGGTTCTGCTGGTTCATCAGGACAAAATTCACAATCTATTTTGACGCTCGCGCGATAAGCCTCATAATCTAAAGATGCTTTTATTCTGAGCTTACCTTTTTGCCAACCTGGGGAACCAATTTTTAGAATCTGACAGTTCATTCCTTCAGGAGGGAAAATCCAGTAACCTCGTTGTACTTTTAGATTTAGTTCAGCAACAGAACAATTATAAAGCAACTTATAAACCATTAATGGTCCTGAGTTTGTTGTGTTTGGTATTCTTTGTTGCAGATTTTCAGCAAGTTTCTGACTCATTAATTCTTTAAATCTTTCGACTGTAAAAGTATCTTTTTCAATCATCAAAATATCTGTATCGCACTCTAGGTCCTGAAACTTAGCGTTCATATTTATTGTTTGGCAAACATTTTGCTGAATTTATCATACTTTATCATATTAGTCAATTGTGAATTTCAAGCGCAATCTATTTTGATTGCATATCGCGAAGATGGTTGTTGTTCGTACAGTACCCTATTAAAAAAAACACAACCTGACAATTAAAGAAAAGTTGTTTTTGCTGGCACTGTTTCTGCTAGCAACTTCCCCCGCGAAATGACATACCGAACCGCAGCGCGCCTCCTAATCGCATCGTAACAACTGTCGGCATCCAATACAATTAAATTAGCTGTTTTTCCCGCAGCTATCCCGTAACTTTCATCTCCCAAAAACAGAGTTTTCGCACCATTTTCAGTCACCATCTGAAAACAAGCTGCAATCTCCTCCATCCCCGTCATCTGACAGACGTGAACCGCCATGTGAGCGACATCTAACATATTTCCCGTGCCCAAATTGTACCAAGGATCTCGCACGCAATCGTGACCTAAACTAACATTCAATCCCTGCTGCCATAACTCCTTAACTCGCGTTATTCCGCGCCGTTTGGGATAAGTGTCCGATCGCCCTTGCAAGGTAATATTAATTAATGGATTGGCAATAAAATTGATGCGCGCTTTTTGCAAGATTCCCATCAGCTTAAAAGCATAGGCATTGTTGTAGGAACCGAAAGCAGTCGTGTGGCTGGCTGTCACCCGCGCACCAGCACCACTTCTAATCGCACAAGCCGCTACAACTTCCAAAAATCTCGACTGTTCGTCATCTATTTCATCGCAGTGGATATCGATTAATGTATCGTATTTTTCGGCAAGTTCAAAAATCCGCCGTACAGAATTTACTCCATCTTCTCGCGTCAACTCGTAATGCGGAATTCCACCCACAGCATCCGCACCCATTTCCAAGGCTGTTTCTAAAAGTTGTTCGTTTTCATCACTTCCGTAAATCCCGTCTTGGGGAAAAGCTACAACTTGCAGGGTGATCCAATCTTTGACTGCTTCCCGCACTTCCAAAAGTCCTTGCAAAGCTGTCAGTTTTGGTTCGCTAACATCGGCATGACTCCTGACAAATAAAATCCCTTGAGATGCTTGCAGCTTTAAAGTTTCGATCGCCCTTTTTTTGACATCTTCCAAGGTTAAACTTTGTTTGCGTTCCCCCCAGATTTGAATTCCCTCAAATAAAGTTCCGCTGCGGTTCCATCGCGGTTCGCCCGCAGTTAAGGCAGAATCGAGATGGATGTGCGATTCGACAAAGGGAGGGCTGACTAATTTGCCTTGAATGTCGATTTCGCATTCACCGATTTCGGGTATTTTGGGGGAGATGGCGGCTATTTTATCATTGTCGATCGCGATATCTACTGTTTGCATATCGCCCTTGTCTAACAACCGACATTGGCGCAGGATTGTGCTATATTTTGTTTGGGACATGGCTTTGGGTGGAAATTAGATAGTCGCCGATCGATGGGATTTTTTTTTTAACCGCAGAGAACGCAGAGGGCGCAGAGAGAGAGAAGAAAGAGAGAGAAGAAAGAGGTAGACCTAAGTGCCAAAAAGTTTGCTAAACTTATTTATAGTTAACTACCTCCAAGAGGTTCCATGTTTGCCATCAAGCGAGCGCTCAAATTAAATAACAAAGAAGCGACCTTAAGCAAGTCTCGCAATGCAATTTTTATCAAACAATCTCAAACCTTAAATTGCAGTTTTTTGCCAAGTCAAAGGTAAAATGGTCAACTACATTTGTATCGCTCAGTTCGAGATTGTAAAAATCTACAAAATCCGCATCAAAATACGGCCCCGCGTGCCAAGTACCCACATCTAATTTGATGAAACAATTGCCCGGAATCCGAAATGCTGCTAGATTTTCTAAACTAGGTCGATCGCCCTCGGACGGAGGCGCAACTGCCATCAGCCAATCTTTCCCAGCCAAAGAACCCAAACACTGAGTGCATCGAACGTGTCGGGTAATTTTGCTAAACTTGCGACCTTTTTTTTCCAGTCGCATTATGTAAAATCTCGGAATGCCATCTGTCAAATTTAGTTGAGCATCTTCGGCATCAAAAGACTTGCCATCAACAGACGCAAAAATAACTTGACCGTAACTCCGAAAATTCTCCGCCGTCACCCATTCGGCTAACAACTGCTGAGTCAAAATCGATTCGCTCATAAATCCCAAAATCCTTAGTTTTCTCGATCGCCCGTATTCTAATTCTTAGAATACAGCAGGCTTGAGGTCGATCGGATCGGGCAGAGCGACAAACACAACTGAGGGACCCGATAGTCCTTAGCTTACCCAACATTAGGCAAGTAAAGAACTGAGAGTCCCTCAGTTTTTAATTAATTGTGCCGTTAGAGTCAATTCTTGTCTCTAGAACAAAGAATTAGGACAGAGAATTAATCAAATAGTCGAGAAGAGCATTGTACTCAGTCAAAGCTTGAGCCGACATATCGCGAGGAGCGCAACCGCGATTGCGAGCGAAGCTTAAAGCTTCAACGTAAGGAGCAGTGGGCAATCCGAGAGCGCGATAGACTTCGCGCTGACCGGCAATACCCCACTCGTCGAGGGGGCCAGTGCCGCCAACAACCAAGCAGTAGTTGATCAAGCGCATATAGTGCTTGATGTCGCGGAGGCATTTTTCTTTGAAGGTTGCGGTGGAATTAGCTTGACCTGAGTCATTCAGGTAAGGATACTTCTTGATGCAAGCATCGTAAGCTTCTTTAGCTACATTGTCCAGGTTGCTAGCCAGCTTTTCAGCAGCTTCTAAACGAGCAGCAGCCCGTTGGATAGAACCTTGTACTGACTCCAAATCGGAGGTGGTGGGGAAACGTCCGGCAGCGTCAGCAGAACCGATCGCGGTAGTAACAACTGATTTCATGTCTTTACTATCTTCTAAATTTGACTTGATTGGACTTTAAGATTTTGGGTTGTTTTACCCATCGGAAAAACGCGAAAAGTCAAGGACTCAATAGCTAAAAAGAGTGCAAATCACTCGATAATTTCTTAGCTGAGGACTGCAATCACGCGATCGAAGTAGCTGCTGGCTTCAGCAACCAAGGTAGCGCAACGATCTTCAACAACGGGGGAACCCATTTTACGCAGTTTGGCACCAGCAAAAGCTTCACTCGGATTGTCGGCAATGTGAGCGGCAGCTTGAGCCTTCATGATGGCAACAGCGCGAGCTGTAGACTGGAGGGGAACGCCTAAAGCTGTGTAGGTTTCTTTCAGACCGTTCAAGCAGCGATCTTCGAGAACGGAAGCATCACCAGCCAGCAGTGCATAGGTGACATAGCGCAGGATGATTTCTGCATCGCGCAAGCAAGCAGCCATGCGGCGGTTGGGGTAGCAATTTCCACCAGCTTGAATCAGACCGGTGTTTTCGCAGATCATGCCGGCGACAGCATCGGATACCATGCAGCTTGCATTGCTAGCGATCGCATTTACAGCATCCAAGCGGCGGTTGCCGGAAGCGATGAAATTGCGCAGTGCTGCTAATTCTGCACCGCCGATAGGAGCGGTTTTGCTATCTGCGGTAACTACAGCTCTCGAAAAAGCGTCAAGCATTGAGCTCTCCTTGTAATTAATTGGACAAAAGTTACTTTTATCAAGTTGATCGAGTCCTGTGTGGGACTCGACAATATAGAAGATAGGAAAGAAGTGTTCCCCGCGTCGCCTTTATGAAAAAGAAAGATACAATTTGTAATCTTTCATTTTCGGGAAATGTCCGAGATAGCCTAGATTTAAGCTTGCTGATGTGGTTGCGTGACTGACTTGAGTTCGAGTAGCCTAAATACGATATTTTGCTATCTATGTGTACGACGCGGCCGATCGCGACGCTCGCAAAGCCTACGATCGCCCGCAAGCCTCTGGGAAATAGACTTTCACTAAAAAACATGACACAAGAATCTTTATTTGAGCAACTGAAACACCCCAACCCTCACCTGCGCGATCGGGCGATGTGGGAACTGGCCGAAACCTGCGATGCGACGACGATTCCTCGCTTGATATCAGTTTTGGATGAGGAAGATACCACCTATCGGCGGGCGGCAGTCAAAACCCTTGGGGCGATCGGGGTAGACACCGTACCTTCTTTGGTCGATCCTTTGCTCAATAGCGATAATGTGACTGTTCGCGGGAGTTGTGCTAAGGCTTTAGCCCAGGTAGCAGTGAACTATCCTGACGTTCCGTTTCCTCTAGCAGGGATTGAGGCTTTAAAAACAGCACTTCACGATCTGAATCCTGTGGTTCATATTGCTTCGGCAATGGCTTTAGGTACGATCGGAGTGCCGGCTTTAGAGAGTTTGCTGGAGGTGTTGGCGGTGACGGATAATTTGGGTTTGGCAGTGTCAATTATTAATGCCGTTAGTTCCATTAATGACCCTCGATCGCGGGAAGTTTTAACCAAATTATCTAATGATGAATCTGCCGATACTTACATTCGGGAAACGGCTACCAGCGCTTTATCTCGCTTGGATTTGTTGAAGTTTAAATCTAGTCCGACTTGAAAAAATTGTAATTTGACATATTAGCGGTAAGGTGCGCAGTGCGCACCCTACATTCGATCGCAATCTCAATCCCAATCATCAGTTTCAGATTGCTTTTCTAGTTGATTAATTGCCAAACTAATCACCTGCTTAATCCCTGCTTCCGCTTCTTTTTCTAATGCCGATCGCAAAGGTTCCAAAGCACTCGCATCTTTGATTTTCATCAAAGACAAAGCAGCCGCTTTGCGGGTTTCTGCTTCGCGATGGTTCAGCAATTCCAGCAGGTGAGGTACTGCTGGTTTGTAGGTCAAATTGCCCAAAACTGCCGCAGCTTCACAGCGCACTGTTTCTGATGAATCCTGCAGGCCGTTAACCAATACCTCAAATGCTGCTGCTTCCCCACTATCCTGGGCAATTTTGGCGATCGCCCCCACCACAGCAGCGCGCACCGACTCCGAATCAGAAGCAATCTCCCGGTACAGGTAATCCTTAGCCGCAGTCCCAATAAAAGCCAAAGCCCAAGCTGCATGGCCCTTCGTACTTTCGGGATGGAGGGGCGAAGCTAAAATCTCCAACAAGACGGGTACAGAAGCTTCTCCAATCCTCGCCATCGCGCCCACCGCCGAGCCTTTAACCACAGTATCTTCATCCTGTAGCAGGGCTTGGACTAAGGGAGGAACCGTTTCCGGATCGGCAATTAGGGTGAGGGTTTTGGCGCTGGCGCGACGCACGACGGGATTAACATGATTGAGGAGAGCCTCGATCAAAAAAGGGGTTGCGGGTTTGCCAATTTTTCCTAACGTATCGGCAAAACCCAAGCGCACCATCCCCCGCCCATCACCCATACACTCAACCATGCGTTGCAGGCGTTGGTTATCGCTGGAGTCAAATGTTTGTTCCGCCACTTCTTGTCTGGCTGCTGCTAAAAAGTCATCCACTTCTGCTGGAGACATCGGGAGAGCGTCGAGCTGATTACTCATATTCTGAATTTTGAAATCACTGTTAATTGCCAGTCAGAGCGGCGTGCTGGGCGCGGAGGTTGTCGAGGGTAGCATCAATTTGGGCTAATTCTGGCTCTAAATTTGCCGTCAGTTTCGCTTTGGACAGCTTGGCCTTTTTAGCTGCTGCTGTCATGTCATCGATCAGGCGTTGCCGGTATTGCTCCAGCTCTTTAATGACTTCGGCAAGTTCTTCCTGGGAAACAGGATCTGTCTCATCGATCGCGCCTGCGGTTGCTGTGAGGTTTGAATTTTCAGCCATGTCTATTATTTTTGGGTTTGGATTGCGTTTAAGTTTAATATGTGTATGTTTGATTGTCTCAGATTCTGTCCCCGAGATCGTATAAAGTTTTAACTGCGTGATGGTATGGATCTAAAGTTCGCACTTCCTCACTGCCGTCAATAATGAACCCTTTTGTAACGAAGAATTAAGCGATCGCCCTCAATGGATAAACGTTTTTTCAATATGTTTGGGTTGACCGAAGACCAAGCGATCGCCCTCCTCCAAACTCCAACCGAACAGCTTGCTGCTCCGACAGAGCATTACGTTGCTGTCGCTCACTTGATTAATTTTCCCACAGAACGCTCTATTAATGCCTTAATTGAAGTCGTGCAAAATTCTACTACCGACGATATGTACGATCGGATTACACGGCGCAAAGCGTTAGAAAGTTTGGGACGCTTGCAAGCTAAGGTTGCTTTGCCCGTCATTCGCGGTTGTTTGGGGGATGAGGATTGTTATACTGTCGAGAATGCGGTGTGGGCGATCGGGGAAATTGGCACGGAAGATAGGGAAATTCTGGAAGAAATCGCCCAATTATTAGAGCAGCCCGATCGAAGTTACCGAACTATTATTCAAACCCTGGCTAAATTAAATTATCAACCCGCCACCGATCGAATTAAAAAGTTTGTGACAGCGGATGACGAGCCGATTTGCAGTGCGGCTATCTCCGCTATTTGTCGCTTGACGGGAGACAGCAGTCAGATCTCGCAAGTAGTCGCCTTCCTCCAACACCAAAGTGTTAACGCCCGACGAGCTTGCATCCAAGATTTAATCGATGCCAACTATTATGATGCCATTCCCCAAATCGCTCGCTGTCCGGTTTCCCTTGTCTTTCGCCTGCGAGGAATTCGACTGTTAGCGAATGCTGGAATGGCGGCGGGAAAAATTAGTTTTGCTGCTGTGGAACCCCATTTAGATAGTGTCATTCGCGATCGTCCCCAGGATCTGGATCTCGTCCACGAATACGATCTAAAACCGACTTTAGATTTTGTCATTAATGAACTCTATCATACAGATTTTGGACGCTGTTATTTAGCCAGTAAAACTTTGTTGGAAGTGTATCCAGAGGAAGCTCCGGACGCGATTTTAAAGACTTGGGAAAAAGAAGCTCACAATGATTATGGAGCGCACTATCACGCGATCAAACTGTTGGGCTGGCTGAGGTACGATCGGGCCTATGATTTATTTGTTGAAGCTTTGCACAATACATCGCCCCAGTTTCAAAAATCGAGGGCGGCGGCGGCAATTGCTTTGGGAAATTTAGGGGGCGATCGGGCAATTTCACTGTTGAAAGAAGCTTTAACCAGCCACATTTTCGATCTCAAATATGCTTCCTTACTCGCTTTAGAACAGTTAGGAGATCGATCGGGCAAAGAGATCGCAGCGAATGATGCCGATGAGCTAATTCGTGCCAAAGCCACGGCTTTGTGAACGGTACTCCGTTCAGTGGTGGATAGTTTACAGGCGCTCAATCTTCAGACAACTCATTTTCTACCCAACTTCGCATTTCCTCACTCGATATACCCTTGCCTTTTTGAGCGCGGGCTTGCTCGATAATAGATAGAAACTTAGGATTTCGACTGATTTTCTCTGTTTCTTCATCAATACACCAAGATTGAAACAGGCTGGAGAAAAGTTGCTTAGTTCGTCTGAGAATATTATGAATTACAGTCATGGGCTAATTACCTCCGTACCAATCCGAACTAAGTTGCCTTCTTTTACTCCTACTGACAAAATATAGACAACCTGTTCGGGGTCTTCTTCTACATCATAGTATACTCTGAGTTCTCCTATCCGAAGTTCCCATGTAGCGATCGAATCGGGACGCATGAGAAAACGATTTCTGGTAATGACAGTCGGTTCGTAGCTAAGTTGTTCATCTACCGAATCTAAAACGATCGATCTTTGCCGTGCTGTTAGCGTGCGAAAGTGTAATTTGACGATCGGGCGGTATTCTATTCTGTATGCCAAGGGAATCTTGAGATTAGTTTAAACTGGGAACAGATTTAATTTATCATATTACCAATTACCCATTACAAGCATCCCAAACTTTGTGCTGTATTCGATCGCGTATAGGGATTCCAAGTTCCCAATTCTTTTCTAGGGCGGCCGCACAGATAAGCCCGTTCCCCATCACTCAAACCTTGAACTTCGCTAAAATCTGCGCCCTCCAAATTCTGAATCTGTTCCAAACTCGCCCCCGTCAAATCGGCCCCGCGCAAATCAGCAAACTGTAACTCTACGCCAATCAGTCGCGCATTTCGTAAATAAGCCCCTACAAGCGACACTCTTTGAAGGTTAGCCCCACTTAAAGCCGCTCCCTCCAAATTGGCCCCCGTTAAATCTGCACCGCTCAAATAAGCTCCCCGCAGGTTAGCCCCTTGCAAATCCGCGCCCCTGAGATCCGCTGTATTGAGATAAGCACCCGCTAAATTCGCCCGCGGGCCCACCGCACCAGAATTCCGATAGTCAAAACCTTCGGGCCATATAGTTTGAGAATCGTAGAGGGCTAATTGCAGTTTTGCGCCCTCCAATTTGGCATCACTTAAATTGCAGCCAGTCAGAACAGCCCGATATAAATAACTATCCTGCAAATCTGCTCCTTTGAGATTGCTCGATCGCAAGTCAGCCCTGCGTAAATCAGCCCCTTGGAGATTGGCGCTACTAAGATTTGTCGTGCTTAAATTCGCTCCAATTAAAATTGCACCACTCAAAACGGCGGACTCTAAATCCGTACCGCTCAAATCTATCCCTTCCAAATTGGCATTGTTCAGGCTGTTGCCGTTGCGGAGGGCTGTTTGGATGTCATCAGCAGAAAAGGAAGTAAAGCTAAGACGAGCGACTAGGGGATTCATAGGAAATATTTTGATTCAGACAAACCAGATCGATCGTAAAATTTAATGGGTCAATAATTTGCTTTTTAATGTTTCTTCATCAATTTTGTCAACTTTAATTAACTCAACAGCCGAGGTTCAACCGTAAATGTTAGTGACACCGCCCATGACAATGATGGATTTCTTTCGCAAGAGCGAGGGAGTCTGGTTTTCTCAACGTACAGTCCATCGTTTTGACTCGGCTGGAGATGAGTCGGGAGAGTCGAATTTAATTATCAAGGTTTTGGATGCGGACGATCGCAGAGTGCTGGAAATCTGCAAAGAACAAGGTGCAGATCCGCTTTTAGTCAGCGGTGGAGCTAGTTTTCAATGGCAGGGAAATTTAAGTGAGAAAGCACCAGATCCCAACTATGAAGCAATTTTAGTTGACATTCCCAATCCTCAAAATCCCCGCGCCGGCAAATTTTTGCGCAATAAAGGTTATGTAGAAGGAATTCCCGTGATAGGAGTCTATCATTTTGCGGATGATGGCGTTTTGACCATTGAAACCGAATACGAACGCAATCAAGGACAGGAAAGGTGTTGGTTTGTAACCGATAATTTCCGGGTGCGGGTGAGTACCGTTAAGATTGTCAACGGGGTGAATTTGATGACCTACTGTTCGGAACGCCGTTGCGTTTCTCCTGTTATGTTAGAAGAGTTAATCGAGCAGAATCACCAGAGATCGAGTTCTATTCAATAATATAGCAATCTTAGATCGAGATTTATGAAGTTCTTACTCCCTCCCCTTAGCAAGGGGAGGGTTGGGGTGGGGTAAGAATTTATGATTAACTTAGGATTTCTATAACTGTCAACTGTCAACTGTCAACTGTCAACTGCTATACAAGGAACTTCCGCAGCGTAACTCGTGCGTTTTTCAAATTTCAACGGGCCTGCTGTCGAACCCCAGACTTGTTCGTGAGTATTGACATCCATTCCACGATCGATCGTGACAAAAGTTGTTTCTGTCAGTTCCACATTACTAACTAAATAGGTTTGTTTTCCCTGTTTTTCAATCAAACAACAATTTCCTTCAACTCCCCCGCGCAATAGATTTCCCTCCCATTGAAAAACCATCGAACAATTATAGCGGCGTTCGATTCGATCGGGAGTAATAGTCTTTAAAATATTGAGATCTCGTCCGGCTCCCGCATACACGATCCGGTCTTTTAGTGCGTAATTTTCAATATAAATTCGATCTCCTCGATCGACAAATCGATGGACGCCTTGGCGGTAGGGAGTCCAGAGATCGTGATCGTAAACTTGCTCGGAATAAAAGCCAATCCCTGAGAAAAAATCCCAAGGTAAAGGGCGGAAAAACAAACGGATGTGAGCGTAGTTTGCAGGATCGGCAAAGGATTGCTTTTGATTGCTAAAATCTCCCGCTATCCACTGGGATAATGTCAGCATTAAATTGTCTTTCATAGATCTCATCAATAATTATTAGAACTGCTAAACTTGGCTTTCTTTCTCAGAATCTGAAGCTAAAGAACGAATTTCTGAAGAAAAAGAAGCCGTCACAACCCCAGAACCCCCGCTGGTTTTGATCAGAGAAACTCGCAGGCGAAAATTGGGATTGACGAACCAAATTTTTTCTTCCGCCGTGGCTCTTTCGTATTCGGTTTCTAGGATAAAAATGCCATCTTCGCTAATGCGATACTTGCCAACGGAAGGGATGGTTTCTGCATAGCCTCGATCGCGCAGTAACCTTCCCGATTTAAGATTATCAGGATCGGGAATCGGAACTAAAATAGTCGTTCCCTCAAAGGTTTCTGCTTCTTCATCCCAATCAGACTCTCCTTTCCAACTCATGCGAAACGGATGGGCTGCTTGATGCGAGTCAATATTATAAGATGTACACAGGTTAGTCACTTCTAAATCTGCTCGATCGAGGGAGACAATATCAATCGTTGAGGTGACTTGTTCAAAGTGGCCGAAAGCGAGATGGTGGGCACTGCGTTGCGATCGCCACCGTCCTAGAGAAAGCCCGACAAATTTGCTAATATCCATGATCGAAACAGTTAATAGTGCGATCGTCCGCGCTCGCGATCGTTAATAGAGCTTGCGATCGATTATAGCCCGCGATCGTTAATAGTGCGATCGTCGGGAGCTCGCAATCGATAATTGAAGCTCGATCGGTCATGTTTTGAGGATGCCATTTAAACCGCAATCTAAAAACAGTCCGGCGCTGTTGGTCGCGCAATTCAACTCCCGATCGAGCTTCAAAGCAATTATACAGCTTTAGCTTCTCGCTGCAAAAGTTTTTTAACAAATATAATTTTTACTTGCGAATTGCTAGCAACCTCATTCCTCATTAAAAAGGCTAAGGCGTTTCATCAAATCGAGTATTAAAACTGCCGTACTTGAACCAATATTGTTTTAATTCGTGGTGGGGAGTGTGCAAGCTAGCTTTAGCTTGATAGAGCAGAATTTTTCGGTGAGTTCCGATCCAAACTCGCTTGATAGGTTCGACAGAAATCAACGTTCCTCCTAGAGTTGTCACGCAGTTTTCAAATCGCTCAACTGCTGAATAATCCAGCGTTTCAAAAACGAAAAAGTTTCCCGAACAAATCAAATGGCGACTGCGAATCCAAGCTTGCATTTTTTGACGAGCAACAGGAGGGAGCATTGTGCTTGGTGTAATTCAAAATTGAAAATTTTTGAGCGCGCTATCTCAAAAAGTTACCTAGAAAACTAGAGCGAATTATCCATAATTCGCTCTAGAATAGTAGGAGATCGTCAAGTTAGGAGAGATTGATTAATTATCTCATAATTTGAGTCTAAAAGTTCAAACTAACTCTCGGTAATACTGAGAATTTTGCCTCCCGTTTTTTGAATATTTTGAATCGTCTGGGATAGTTGAGCGTAGCCTACCTGGTAAGTTGTGTTACTTTGTTTGGCCATAGGAGTCACTGCTCCTTTAACTACTGCAATGCGAAACCGCTTATTGGTAGGACTCGAAGCATTACATGGCGCAAAAGCAACCTTAATTTTCTGGGGAAGATTTGCAGCTATGGCAGAAATTAATTGAGCTTGGTTGCTGCTATCGCTAGTGGCGAATCCACCCAGTAAAGAAACAGTCTGGTTGAAAACATTATTTTTTACCCCAGTTTGGCTGCGGATACAGCGAGCGTAGGGGACGGTATCTTCGCCAAAATTCAGGGTGTAATCATCACTATCGATGTAGGAATTGATTTCCGCTGCGTAGCCTTTTTGGCTGTAAATTTGAACGTGCCGAGCAATTTCCGCTTGGTCTAGCGGCGCGCGACCGAGCAAGTGCTTGCAGTTTAATTCGATGAACCGGTAAGGAGGGTTTCCTTCAAAAAAGAGGGATTGATAAAGGTCGGATTGAGCTACCATTCTGACAAAGCCCCGAACCGTAATATCGCCATTGCGCAATTGGGATTCTGCACTCTCTAAACGCTGTCCCGATAGCACGTGAGCGTTGCCTAACACCTGTTTGTAAGCGGCGCGAATGACCACCTGTAATTCCTCTTCCGTTGCCCCAGATCGCAGTTCTACTGGGTCACTGATGAATCCTGCTGCTAAAGTCATTGATTTTGTCCTTGAGTTAATAAAATTTTGACGTTTCTTAAAGCTCGATCGATTCCAAAACAGCTAACTAAATTGTCACGCAGTTTTTTGGCGCTAATTTCACATTCTTGGTGTTGAAATTCTTTGTGTCTAACGTCGTCAAACAAGTAGAGAGACTCCGTTATTTGGGCGATGGGAATCCGATCCAATAACAACCCAAAATCCCCAAAAACCAGACTAAAAAGCCACCTCTACCCGTTCGACGATCGAGTTTTTTAAGCTACTTCAGTGATGCTGACAATCGTGCCGCCAGCCCGGTGAATCCGCTGAATTTGCGGCGTCATGCGATCGCCCGGAACGATATACTCAGTGGTGCTGATCCGGCGCGGGCTGTCAAATTTCGAGCCTTTGACCAGAATTTTGAAGGTTTTTTCCGTCGCATCCTTGTAAGCTCCCAGCCGTCCGCCAGTAACGGGAACAGACACTTTCGTCGCACTATTAGTAGCGACATCGGCAACTAAGCGAGCCGCCGTAAAAGCACTGTCCACCCCGGCATAGCCCTGATAAAGGGAGAGAGTGCGGTTGTAGCCGACATTCTTCTGTCCCACCTGCGTTTTCGCCCCTTGATAGTAAGGCACGGTATTTTCGCCGAATTTTGCCTGATACTCCTCGCTATCCAAGTAAGAATCAATCTCTGCCTCATAGCCCCGCCCGACACACAGGCAAATGTGCTGGGAAAGTTCGGCTTGGTCGCTAGGAGCTCGTCCCAACAAGTGTTTGAAGTTGAGTTCGATAAAACGATAGGGCGCGCAGGATTCAAAATAGCGGCCGCGATAGAACTCGGATTTAGCCACAGCGCGGACAAATTCCCGTACAGTTAGATCGCCGTTAGCTAACTGAGATTCTGCCGTAGTTAAGCGTTCGCTTTCCATAACGTGAGGGTTCCCCAAGACTTGCTTGTAAACCGCCCGAATGACTGCCGCCACTTCGTCAGGACTTCTCGATGCGCGAAGTTCCACAGGAGCATCTAAAACTACACTCATTTACGTTCTCCTACAAAAAATTTTGCAACTAAACAGGGGTAATGCTGGCAATCACGCCACCATCTCGATGAATCCGTTGGTATTCCTGCGACAGCTTGCTAAAGGGCACAAAATAAACTTGGTTGCTGCGGCGGAACTTGGAAACCCGGCTTACCTTACCCGGAGAACCATAGCCAGTGACTTCAATGCGATAGACTTTGCCCTCTTCGTCAGCACCAGCACCCAGGCGCGTCCGCGCGCCAGCCGATGTATCTTGGAAAGACCAGCCATCTCCCACACTTCCGCCAGAAGGAGGAATCACCGGCAGGGGAATCTCCTGGATGACGTACTTGTTGAGTACGGGCGTTTTTCCTGAAAGGCTGCCTTTGAGGTCGCTGCTGGAAGAACCCCGCGCCAGGGCGAACAGGTGAGTGAAGCCCACCATATTTTTGCCCGGTTGCGTCTTGTAACCCCGGTAGTAGGGAACGATATTCTCTCCGTAGGCGTTCTGATATTCGTCGCTGTCGAGGTAGGAGTCAATTTCTGCCTCGAACCCTTGGGTGTCCAAGATAGTGCTGTGGGAGCGCATCTCTTCTAACCCGTCGGGGGCGCGACCGAGAAAGTGTTTGTAGTTGAGTTCGATGAAACGGTAGCGAGGGCAGGTTTCAAAGAAACGAGAGCGGTAGAGTTCGGATTTAGCCACAGCACGCACGAACTCACGGACGCTCAATTCTCCCCGTTTGAACTGGGATTCGGGAACAACAGCGCGCTCGCTCTCCATGACGTAGGCGTTGCCCAAAATTTGTCGGTAGACAGCACGGATGAAGGTTTCTACCTCTTCTTCTGTGCGTCCTGGTGTCAGTTCCAACGGCGGGGTTTCTTCAAATAAAGCGACTCCGAGTTGGGAGGCAGGTCCAAAGGTCATAGGAAAAGAATCTCCAACTTAGTTTAAAAAACTAAACAGCATTAACAAATTACTTACCAGTAAATAAACTGGAAAGAAATCGGAAAGAAATCGGAAAGAAATCGGTAAAAAACCGGAAAGAAATCGGTAAAAAACCGAAAAAAAACCGGAAAAATACTAATTCCAGACAGGCAAGAATTAAGAATAAATATCCAATCTAACGAGACACAAAATTAAATTTAGAAATATAACTTTACAAAGCGATCCCTAAGGTTTGGAAACTCCGGGCATATTAGATAAAATGCCGATCGAGGTCAGTGAATGAGGCTGTCGTCAATGCAGGTTACGCCATGCCCGAGATCTCAACGCGGCAAAGAATATTTTGGTGGCAGGGCTTGCCGTATGATTCAGTAGTGTCCCTAAGATCTTCCTTGTCGCCGAAGAAAGATGAAGATTCTTTTAGTTGAAGATGATAGCCGCTTGGCTGAAACCTTAGCGGAAGCCCTAACCGACCAATTATATGTCGTTGATACGGCTTTGGAGGCAGAATCGGCTTTAGAATATATCAAGGCGAGCGATTATGACCTGCTGCTGCTAGATGTCATGTTGCCAGAACTTGATGGCATCAGTTTTTGCTCTTTGTTACGATCGCGGGGCTATCAAATGCCGATTCTGATGGTAACGGCCCGCGATACTGTCAGCGATAAAATTTCTGGACTGGATGCTGGTGCAGACGATTACATTGTCAAACCGGTCGATTTAGGGGAGTTATTTGCTCGGATTCGCGCCTTGTTCCGCCGCAGCAGCAAGTCCTCGCCACCTGTCCTAGAGTGGGGTACCTTGCGCCTCGACCCCAGTACCTGCGAAGTCAGCTACGCCGAAACATCTATCTACCTCACTTCCAAGGAATACTGCATCCTAGAGTTAATCCTGCGCTACGGCCGCCGCCTAATCAGTCGCCGCGATATCATCCAACACATCTGGCCGACTGAAGAGGCGGTAGAAGAAGATACGGTCAAAGTCCACGTAAGAAGCTTGCGCCAGAAGCTGAAAGCAGCAGGTGCGCCGGAAAATTTGATTGAAACGGTTCATGGTAGGGGCTACCGCCTCAGGGAAGCGAATTAACACCTGCAGTTTTTCCGCCGGCGATCGACCGTATTTATGATATTATTGATAGCTATTTGATGTAGCAATTCTCTCTTAAGTGAGGTACAAGTTCGATCGATTACCGATTACCAATTACCAATTACCAACCCCCGCGATCGACCTCATATTACTGAAAAAGGCTATATCTCCCCTCGTCAGATCTTCGGTAGCAGGATAGTGACGGTCGTTCCTCTTCCTACTTCACTGGCAATCTCGATCGTACCCCCGTGCAAGTCAACGCACTTTTTGACCACCACTAAACCCAGTCCCGTTCCCGGCAAGTGACGCACATTTTTGCCGCGAGAGAAAGGCTCAAAGAGTTGTTTTTGGTCTTCTGTAGGAATCCCCAAACCCCGATCGCAAATCATTAGTTGAACGCTTTCTTTCTCAAAGGTGACAGAACATTGAATCTGACCGCCTCCAGATGAATATTTGATCGCATTAGAAAGAAGATTAGCTAAAATAGAACGCAATAACTTTTCATCAACACAAGCACCAGTATTTTGACCGTTATTTTGAGCGTGACAGGCAAAATTTAGAGTATGCCTCGCGCCCGCACTTAGTTGCATCTCTTCAACAAAATGACTGCAAAATTTTTCGAGATCGAGCCATTGCGGATTGAACTCCAACTTGCCAGTTTCAGCGCGATTAATTGTCAAAATATCGTCTAAAAGTTGCACCATATTTTTTACTGAATCTTGAATGCGGCGCAGGTTTCGATCGCGCTTTTCGGGATTTGCCCAAGCTCCAGGAGAGGAATCTAGCAATTGAGCCGCCGCCAGCACGGTACTCAGAGGCGTCCGAAATTCATGGGAAACCATCGAAAAGAATCGGGTTTTTAAAGTCCTCAATTCTTGTTCGCGCTCTAAGGCCAGCCGCACTTCATCTAGCCTCTTCCGTTCGGTGATATCCCGCGAGTTAATAAAATTTTGGAGATAAGTCGCCGTCAACTAAGGGGGGGCCAGTCTCAGCAAACTTTAGTGCTTTTGGTAGCGCTTCAAAAGTGCGCCACTGTCCGTCTCGATCGCGGCGGCGGAATTCAATGGGGCTAATGTCTTCCGATCGAGATCTGGCTTGGCTGAGGATCGGACTGATATTGGCTAGGTCATCCGGGTGGATGTAGGTAAAAAAATTCTGACCGATTAACTCTTGGGGTGAGTAACCCAAGACTTTCTCAACGGAGGGATTTTCGTAGTGAATTGTGCCGTCGGGAGCCAGGATAGTAATGATATCCAAAGCATTTTCGATCAGGGAACGGAAGCGTTCTTCACTCTGACGCAAGGCTTCTTCCGTGCGCTTGCGCTCGGTAATGTCTCGCTGCACGGAAATCCAGTGAGTGTAGCGGCCTTGCTTGTCCGCTACTGGGACGACGCTGAGCTCTACCCAAAACTCGGAGCCGTCTTTGTGGTAGTTGATAACTTCTACGGTGGCGGATTCCCAGCGACAGAGGGCTTCTCGCACGCGATCGAGTGCCGCGCGATCGGTTTTCGGCCCCTGGAGGAGGCGGGGCGTCTTTCCCAACACTTCTTCCAGGCTGTAGCCTGTCATGGTGGTAAATGCCTGGTTGACGTAGAGGATGCGCGGATCGGGAGGCTCGACGGGTTGGGCTTCGGTGATAATGACAGCATCGTTGGTGTTGACAACCACAGATTGCAGCAGGCGTACCTGTTCGGCTTGGCGCTTCTGTTCGGTGATGTCAGCCACGACAGCTACCAGCCCGCCAATCCGATCCTCACTATCCATCAGAGGGGCCGCCGAGAAAACGATGTCAATGGGAGAACCGTCTTTTTTGTGCCGGCGCACTTCTAAACTCGGAGGTGCGATTCCTTCTAAAATGCTCCGCCAGATGGCTTGATAGTCTGCCTGTTCCTCGGTAATGACGGGATTGGGGCGATCTGTGACTTCTGCTTCCGTCCAACCAAACATCTGTTCGGCGGCGGGGTTCCAGATTTTGACCCGCCCTTGCAAGTCAAGGGTAAAAATGGCGCGAGGAGAGGCGGCAATCAAGGAAAGTAGGGTTTGATTGGTGTGGCGTAAGGCTTCGTTGGTTTTTGCCAATTCTTCGGTGCGCTGCTTTACCCGAACTTCTAATTCGGCATTGAGTTGTCGCAGTTGCTCGTGGAGCTCTGACTGTTGGATGGCAATCGCTACCTGAGTTGCCAGTTGCTTCATCAATTCGATCTCCAAGGGTTGCCACTGTCGGGGGGCGCGGCAGTGGTGGGCAATCAGTAACCCCCACAGGTGGGGCTTGGAGGTGTGGGAAGTGTCGGCGGTTCTCTCCTCTTGACGCGATGTTTTCCCCTCTGCCACTTCTGTATCGGCCGCTTCTGTGTTAGGACGATCGAGTTGCCTTAATTCTTGGATGATGGGGACGACTAATTTCGCCCTGACGCCAAATTCAGAGACGAATTCTACCAGACAAGGCTCTACATCTTCCTGGGTGATGTCGGCGATCGCCCCGATTTTCCCCTCAGCGTAAGCTTGGTGGTATTCTGGGGGAAAGACTTCTGGCGGAAAAGTTTTCCCTAAAATTGCTGGATGTTCGGGCAAAACGGCTTCTGTAATCGCACTTCCCGTCCCATCTCCCCAAATGCGATAGATCAACACTCTATCTGTTAGGAGAAATTGCCTGACATCGGAGACTGTAGTAGCGAGAACTTCCTCCAAGTTCAAAGATTGGCGGATGTGTTGGGCAATTTGGTTGACCAATCGTTCCCGTTCTGTTTGCTGTCCCAAATTCAATTCAGCTTGGCGGAGTCGGGAGTTGTCCTGTTGTCGCCAGTAATAAATTGCTAGGAAAGCTATACTAAGTAAGCCAAGACTGAGACTCAGAAAACCGAAAATCGGTAATGTATTCACGTTGAAATTTTCAGCGATCGCGATCGTAAATTTAGAGTAGTTCACCTTTTGGCTAATTCACGTTCTAAATCGAACAGGAATCCGTGAATGTACTCCTCCGTCCACTCTGGGCCGTACAGCCGTGCAAACATTCCCCGCGCCGGATCTTTAGCCGCCCTATAGCCAATGTACCGCAGTTGTGACTGTTCGATCGCTTCTAAGTGTTGGCTATCCGTAACGGGTTCAGCTCGATCGACAAAATCTAAATAAGCGCTTAAATACTCCTTAAATGCCTCAAATACTTGTGTCTGAACCACTTCGGTTTTTTGAGGGCGAGTCCACAGGAAAGCAGGAGAAAAGAAGGGTTTCGCTTCTTCAGGAAAATCGCCTCCCCAAGGCAAATCTTGCTGGTAAGATTGATAAATAGGTAAGATGGGGTCGCTGTATTTTTCTTGGTAAGCAGCATCGTGAAATAGCGGCTGCATATCCAAAGCAATCAGGTGTCCCCCCGGTAAGGTAACTAAATCCGCTCCAAAAAAAGGCAAATCGTAGTTTAACTCGGGAAAAATTACAAAGTTGAGAACTTGTAGGGAATTTCCTCCTTGAACGTGAGCGGCGCGAATTTGCCTCAGTTTGGGAGATTTAAAACCGTGGCTGGTGGTGATAACGGTTTCTTCCCGCTTTCCTTTCCCTGTCGTGGCTTCTTTGCGCTCAAAACCTTCGGGAATCGGATATAGACTCAGGGCGAGCCGCTCTTTGAGTAAGGCGAGGGCATGGTCTAAAAATGGTTGGTAGAGCGACATGATCTGGTAGTCTTTTCTGAAAAAAGTTTGCTAACTAAAACTTAAACTATAGCGATCGTAAATTATTTGTGAAGTTCTTGCTCCCGGACCTTACTAAGGGGAGGGCTGGGGTGGGGTTGAAAATTTACGATTCATTTAGGATCGCTATATAGCAATCCTAAATCATTTGTGAAGTTCTTGCTTTCGGACCTTACTAAGGGGAGGGTTGGGGTGGGGTAAAAAATTTACGACTCATTTAAAATCGCTATATTTGCCCGATAATTCCTAAGTACGGACAGCTACGGGAACGGCATCTTCAAACAAAAATTCATGCAGGAATTTTTCCGACCATTCATGACCGAAATAGCTGCTAAATAGCCCCGATGCTGGATCTCGTTCGGCACTATATCGATCGTAATCTTTCTGAGCCTTGACAATGCGCTCTATTGCTTCTGGCTCGGTTGCAGGCTCGGCTTTTTCTAACATTTGCCAGTACAACTGAATATATTCTTGATACGCAGGAAAGAGTCTGCTGACAACCGTTTCAGCATCAGTTTTTGCAAACAGCAGGTAGGGTGAAAAATACTGATTTGCATCGTAAAACTTCATCGGTAAATCTTGCGCCAACTCGTTATATTTATCTCTAATTTCTCGCATTGGCTCGATGTATTTTTCTAAATACTCTGGCTCCCGAAACAACGGTTGGAAATCTAAAACTACTAAAATTTTCTTTTTGCCAAAGGCCAAAAAATCAATTCCCAGTAAGGGCAAGTCGTAGTTATGACTCGGGTAAATGACACTATTGAAAATCTGGGCAGTTTCTCCAGCATTGATGTAAGTGTAACGAATTTTTCGCAACTGGGGACATTCATAGCACCAGCTTTCGATCATGGCAGGATTTTTCCCCCGCTGGCTGACTTGGAATTCCAATTCTGGAAGAATCGGGCGACTCCGCAACTCGAAGCGACGGAACAGTTCTTGTTCTAGGTGTTGGAGAAAAGGCTGAAACATAGATTCGGAGAAGGGATGCGCTTTTTGTTTCCGCGAGCATAAGGTAAAGTCTCAGTCTCTGTCTCGTTTCTCATCGAGAACGCAATAATTTGTAACGCTTGACGGTTGACAGTTGACAGTTGACAGTTGACCAGTCAAAATCTACGATCGGGATTTAATCTCTGCTAGCTTTTCGCCTAGTTTTTCTCTGAAAAGTATACAGCCTTCCCGATCGCCCTCCTAACCTTTAAAATCGAACTCCGCACACTGCTGCAAAAACCGCAGCGGAATATCCGGCCTCGCCCCCCAGTGCAAATGCAAATAAGCAGCATGGACTCGATAAACTCCCCAACCTTCACCAACTGCCTCAACTTCTCCCCGTTTCCCGTACCTCCAACTGCGATAAACTGGATCGATCGGCTCTACACTTAAGTGCGATCGGTGAAATTCATGTCCCCACACTTCATCCCCTGCTGCTAACACCGAACTTTCCCTCTCAACAACTGCTTCTCGGTATCCCAGCGTCAAACGCTTTCCCATCACCGCAGCCGCCGGCAAAACACCAACCCCCGACCAAGAATTGCCCTCGAAATCTACTATAGAATCGCACAAATACATCAAACCGCCGCACTCCGCATACACCGGCATTCCCGCAACAATAGCTTTTCTTACCGCCTCTCGAATTACAACATTACCACTCAATTCCTTGGCAAAAACTTCGGGAAAACCGCCACCAAAATACATCCCCTGCACGCTGTTAGGAAAAACCGCATCATCCAGCGGACTCCAAAATACTAACTCGCCACCTAAATCGCACAGCAAATCCAGATTATCCTGATAGTAAAAATTAAAAGCTCGATCGCGCGCTACCGCAATTCGCACCCCAATTTTTTCCCCCAAATTGTTGACAAATTTATTTTTTTTAGTTATCATTTCATTAGGGAGACTGTGCCTACCCAAAAGTTGCTCACACCCCTCACCCTCCCCCTGTTGCTCACGCCCCTCATTTACCCGATCTGCATTTACCCGATCGAAATTTACCGGATCGACATCTACCTGATTTGTACTAGCAGCAAGCAAAGGCAAAAGTCGTTCCCAGTCAAAACAAGCAGCAGCCAGATCGGCCAACTTATCGATCGCAGCCTCCAGATGCGGCAACTCTTCAGCAGGAATCAAGCCCAAATGCCGATCGGGAATACTAACAGCATCATCCCTGCGCAACACCCCTAAAATGGGCAAATTCAGCGGTTCCAAAGCATCTTGAAGCAACTCCAAATGCCGATCGCTAGCCACCCGATTCAGCACCAAACCAGCACAATTAAGACTGCGATTAAAAGAGCGAAAACCGTGAGCGATCGCGGCCACAGAACCAGAAAGCCTGCTGCAATCTAGCACTAACAACACTGGTAAATTCAACAAAACAGCAACATGGGCCGTAGAAGTAAAAGCAATAGAATAATCTTCTTTTTTCCTACATTCTTCCCACCAATTACATCAGTTTCAAAACCAGCGATCGAACTTCCTTCTTCCCTCTTCCTTCTCCCTTCTTCCTTCTCCCAAGAAACCCCATCAAATAAACCCATTACCCCTTCAACTAAAGCAAAATTAACATCTTGAACGTGACGGTAAAAACACTTTTGCACGTAAGATTCAGAAGTTAACAAAGGGTCTAAATTCCGGCAAGGGCGGCCGGTCACAAAAGCATGAAACATCGGATCGATGTAATCAGGACCGACCTTAAAAGATTGAACTTTCAGACCTCGGCGCATCAAAAAAGCCAAAAGAGCGATCGTAACAGTAGTCTTTCCCGACCCGCTGCGATCGCCCGCAATTACTAAAGCCATAGTTCACCAATTTTAGATTGTAGGTTTGAGATTTTAGGTTTGAGATGTTAGGTATTAGGTGTGAGATTTTTTCAACACCTAGCACCTAGCACCTAACACCTTCTTCCCTCTTCTCTCTCCCCTCTTCCCTCTTCCTTCTTCCTTCTTCCCTCTTCCTTCTTCCTTCTTCCTTCTTCCCTCTTCCCTCTTCTTAACGCTTAGCCAACTTCAGCATTTGAGCCGTCACAGCCAAACTTTCCTCATAAAGCACATCCCGACCCCAACTCTGCAAATGCTGGCCCAGCAACTGTTCCGTCACCTGATCCGACAAAGAAGTCACCTGATTGAAGCGATCGGTTTGAGCACCGCCCTTGGTTTCCATCCGCATACAGCCCCCCGTTTCCGAACACAAAACCGTACCGCAAGCAGCCTTCTCATTAGTAGAATTCAAACGCAGAGCAATCAAATCCCCCGGAACATCCCCCGCATCAGCAGTCGGAATCGCAGCCAACTCGGCCTCAACAACCCGTTCGTCCGCACCCGCGAACTTAATCCGCTTGATTTGGTAATCGCCCTCCTCCTGCACGTATGCAACCGGACGCCACTGAAGGCGGCTCGCCAGCCAGCCCAAATACATCAGCGCCTGAGTAGAATTGCCCTGTTCGTAATCGATCGTCACCCGATCGATTTCCCGAATAGCAGCGCGGCGTTCCGGCGGATCGAAAGCCTCAGCAGCCAACTCCTGCCAAGCAGCCAGCCGACGCCAATTGAGATCCGCGATCGGAATTCCATCTTCGATCAGACTTTGCAGCAACGACAATTCCGCCTCAGGTTTAGCAAAACAACTAGAATCGACAATCACCGAACTGCTAGTTGCAGCCAGCCGTTGAAACAAACCCCGATCGGCATCCGGAGTCGCTTTCCACCACAACAGCGTTGGCAAATCCGAGATCGTCAGCGCCGTCACGATCGGGCTCACCCGTTCCAGGGCCGCCTCGGTACCCCGCAGGGTAATGTACTCGCAGCAAATCAGATTGCCACTGCCGCGCTTGTGAACCGGACAGTAAGCAGCAACTTGAGCCTGCACGCCCGTATCTTCCCCCGCCGTCGGACACAAAGCAATAATCCGGCAGGGATTGGCAGCCACGATCGCGTCAGCCACCCCCGAACCGCCAACACCCAAACCGCTCGATCCCAATTGCTCGCCCTGAGAATTTTTGCGAGCCACCTCTTCCCGCAAAATATCCAGCAATTCAGCATTGGCTTTACCAGTTCTCGGCAACCCGTAAGCTTTTTGAGCTGCCCGAATGCTCGATGCCGTCATCGGGCCGGTAATACCGTCGATCGGTCCGTCATAAAATCCCGCATCCGCCAATAAACGCTGAGTTTCTTCCGGTTCGTACACCACAAAAGTAAAAGTTGCCGCCCTAGTCGCGATCGGAACATCGCCTTTGGAACCGGCCTCTCTGTAACTTTCCCAAATTTGACTCAGTTCAGATTCTATCTGGTCGAACGATACATCTTTGGGATTTTGCAGCGAAACCAGAGGCGGAGCCTTCATCGGTGTCATAGTCATTGGTTTTTTCTCCTTTTGTAATTGAGAGTTGATAGTCGATCGATGGGAATTGGGAATTGGGAATTGGGAATTGGGAATTGGGAATTGGGAATTGGGAATTGGTAATTGTCAAATACTTAAACAGTAACTAATCACCTTCCTTCTGCCTTCTGCCTTCTGCCTTCTGCCTTCTGCCTTCTGCCTTCTGCCTTCTGCCTTCTGCCTTCTTCCTTCTTCCTTCCCTACAGTCTCCGCCACTTGCGCCCGTCTCTGTTAATCAGCAGTTCGGCTTCTGCAGGTTCCCAGGTACCGGCTTCATATTTCGGAACTAATTCCTGTTCCATGGGAGCTTCCCAAGCCAGCAGCGCCGGCGTCACCACCCGCCAAGCTTCCTCTACTTCATCAGAACGGGTGAACAAAGTTTGGTCGCCCAACATACAGTCAATTAACAGGCGATCGTAAGCATCCGAAGATGTCACCCCAAACGAAGAACCGTAACTGAAATCCATATCCACCGTCCGCGTCCGCAAATCCGGTCCCGGCATTTTCGCCTCAAACCTTAGGGAAATTCCTTCATTCGGATGCACGCGCATCGTCAAAACGTTCGGGGCAGTTTGTTGGGCGGCGGACTGAAAAATCAGCAGCGGCACTTCGCGGAATTGAATCGCAATTTCGCTCACTTTTTTCGGCAACCGCTTCCCAGTGCGCAGGTAAAAAGGCACGCCCTGCCAGCGCCAGTTGTCGATCGCGAACTTCATCGCCACGTAAGTTGGCGTCGTCGAGTTGGGAGCAACCCCCGGTTCTTGGTGATAACCGGGCACGGGTTTGCCTTTCATCCACCCTGCGGAATACTGACCCCGGATCGCGGAATTTTCCAAGTTTTGCAAGTCAGCCAAGCGAGTTGCTTGCAGCACCTTCATTTTTTCCGTGCGGATGCTATCGGCATCCAGGGAGTTGGGCGGTTCCATCGCCGTCAGACAGAAAATCTGCATCAAGTGGTTTTGCAGCATATCCCGCAGCGCCCCTGACGATTCGTAATAACCGGCCCTGTCTTCCACGCCCACAGTTTCTGCCACCGTAATTTGTACGTGATCGACAAATTGGCGGTTCCACAACGGCTCAAAAATCGCGTTGGCAAACCGGAACACCATCAAGTTTTGAACGGTTTCTTTACCTAAATAGTGGTCGATCCGGTAAACTTGCTGTTCTTGACAAACCTGCTGCACGACGCGGTTGAGAGCTTTGGCCGAACTCAAGTCGCGACCGAAAGGTTTCTCAATTACCAAGCGGTGTTTTACCGGATCGGCGAGCAGTTGGGCCGCCCCGAGTTGCCGAATTGCTTCTGGAAAAAGTTCGGAGAAACCGAGAGATAAAATATGTGGTTGCCGCGGGTTCTCCTTTCTTGGTCAAGTTCGGCTAAGAAAGCTTTGAGTTTTTGATAGCTTTCTGGGTTGTCAATATCGCCCGGACAATAGAACAAACCCCGAGCGAAATCTTCCCACAATTCTTCATTTTGAATACCGCCACCGAATTTCTCGACGCCTTCTCGCATTTGTTCTCGGAAGTAATCGTGACTCCAAGGGCGGCGCGCTACTCCGACTACAGTAACTTCCGGCGGCAAGCGCCGATCGAGCCTCATTTGATAAATTGCAGGTACGAGTTTCCGCTGCGTCAAGTCGCCGGAAGCTCCAAAAATTACCAGAATTTGCGGTTCCGGCATTCTTTCTTTACGCAAACCTACCCGTAAGGGATTTTCCAGTAGTGCTACCATTATTTACTTCCTTGTTCTAGAGCTGTGAGCCGTGCTAACACGGCATGATAATTTGCAGTCATTTCGGCAAGTTGTTGGGTCAGTGAGTTAATCTGCTGTTCGTACTCAGCTTTGACTTCTGCCCTGATTTCCTCTTTAAGTTCCGCTCTCACTTCCTCGCGAATTTTGATCCTCTCAGCAGCCAGTCGAACTTCCCAATCTCGATCGCGCTGCAACAGTTCAGCTTTCAACTGCCTGTTTTCGGCTCGAAGTTGCTCCAATTCCAACGCCACAGCAGCAGCAGCACGCCGATCCCTCTCTGCTTCGTAAAACTTATCCAAACTTTGCCAAAGCTATGTTTAACCAAAATTCAGAGTTCACTTCCTGCGCTGTTGAGTGGTCGGCCATCCCAAGGTAAGCAGGCTATCCCCCTCAAGCCGAGGGTTCCCAATTTAAAATATTTAAACTGGCATTCAAATCTCGATCTCTTGACATCCCACAAGCAGGACAGTCGTAAATCCGAATGCTTAGTGGCATATCTTGTTTGTGCCCGCAATTGCTGCAAATCTTAGAACTGGGAAACCAACGAGCTACCAGCACCAAAGAAGCCCCATACATTTGGCATTTGTACTCGAGCTGCCGACTGAATTCGTAAAAACCCAGATCGGCTATTGTACCAGCTAATTTGTGATTCGCCAGCATTCCTTTGACATTCAAGTCTTCTATTTTGATTGACTTGAAAGTTGTCGCTAAATAAGTTGTTAGCTTGTGAAGGAAGTCTAAACGAATCCGAGCTATTCGTGCGTGGAGTTTGCCAATTTTGTTGTAAGTTTTGCGTTGGTTTTTAGAACCTTTGATTTGCTTTGATGCCTTGCGCTGCAACCTAGCTAGCTTGGTTTTCGCTTGCTTTAGGGGTTTTGGCGCATCAAAGACTTGCCCGTTTGACATGGTGACAAAAGACTTAATACCTACGTCTATTCCCACAGAGTTCTGCGGCTGTTGAACTGGCAAGCGCTGAGCATCAACACAGAAGGACACAAACCAGCGATTTCCTTCTTTTGAAATGGTAAAAGTTTGAGACGCAAACCCGCACCGCAGCGGTTCTTGAAGCCGAAAAGTTCCCAGGGTGGGAATCTTGATGGTGTTTCCAGCCTTGACCAAAACTTTGCCATTAGAAGAATCAACCCTGAACGATTGCCCGTCCCGGCGGCTGGCAAATTTCGGATAGCCTGCTTTCCCAGAGCGATACCGACCGAACGCTTCGTTCAGATCGATTAAAGCATTTTGGTAAACTCGAGAAGATAACTGGTTCATCCAAGCAAATTCAGGTTGTTTCTTGACATGGTTAGTCAGGACTTTTTTGATGAAGCTGATGACTTTGGCATCGGAAAAATTGCTTTCACCGTACATTTGGACTCGCAGACTCAATCCCATATTAAATACGACACGCCTGAATCCTGCGTGTTTTGCCATCAAGGTCGCTTCTTTGTTATTTAATTTGAGCGCTCGCTTGACGGCAAACATGGAACCTCCTTTCGGTAGTAAGAGGATTTAAGGTTCAACAATTGGGAGGCAAAATGATTATCTATTCCGACTCCCAAACGCTTCTGCCTTTGAGGATACAGAATTTTCTCTAGGCGACAGGTGCAAGCCGCTTCACCTTCTCTTCCAAGGAATCCATCAGGGATTGGAACGGGCTGACGAATTTCTCGATGCCGTCGAGGAGCAAGTCTTCCATCACTTTGTCCAAGTTGATGTCGATGTCGGGATCTTTGAGACTTTCGATGAGATTGTAAGCTTCTTCGACATTGCTCTCGATCCGGGGCGCGACATCGCAGTGATCGAAACAAGCTTCAACTGTATTCGGGGGCAAAGTATTCACGGTATCAGGACCGATCAATTCATCGACGTACATGACATCGCTGTAGTTGGGGTTTTTGGTGCTGGTGGAAGCCCACAGCAGCCGCTGTACTTTCGCTCCTTTGGCCACCAAGGCTTGCCAGCGATCGCCCGCAACGATCTCTTTATATTTCTGGTAAGCTATCTTGGCATTCGCGATCGCCACTTTGCCCTTCACAGTTTCGAGTTTTGCCTTGGTGGAAATATCGGTGACATTTTTGAGTTTGGCGTCAAGTTGGCCGTCAATATTGCTATCGATCCGGCTCAAGAAGAAACTGGCGACGGAAGCAATGTTGCTGACATCCAAACCTTTAGCCGCCCGCGCTTCCAAGCCGCGAATGTAAGCCCAGAAGGTTTCGACGTAGCTGTCAACGGAGAACAACAAAGTCACGTTAACGTTAATCCCTTCGCTGATGACTCGCTCGACAGCCGGCAAACCTTGAGCGGTTCCGGGAATCTTAATCATCACATTTGGTTTGCCGATCGCCTGATAATAACGTATGGCTTCACTAATCGTGCTTTCAGTATCGTTGGCGATCGTCGGTGGTACTTCGATACTGATGTAACCGTCCAAACCCTTAGACTCTTCGTAGACTGGAGCGAAGATATCGCAAGCGTTGCGGATATCCTCAAATACCAGAGATTCGTAAATTTCGAGGACAGATTTGCCGGCGCGAATGCCAGCTTCGATATCAGCATCGTAAATGACATTGCCCGCGATCGCTTTCTCGAAAATTGCCGGATTAGATGTAATCCCGCGCAATCCCCGAGTTTCAATCATCTGTTTGAGTTCGCCAGACTCGATCAGATTGCGAGTCAAATTGTCCATCCAGATACTCTGGCCGATTTCTTCGATTTCTAACAAATGATTCTTGGTCGCTTCCGTCATTGATTTAGCTCCTGCAATTGGTAATTGGTAATTGGTAATTGGTAATTGGGAATTGGGAATTGGGAATTGGTAATTGTCAACTGTCAACTGTCAACTGTCAACTATCAACTATCAACTATTTCTCATACTGTTCGTAAGCAGCAACAATCCGCTGTACTAGCGGGTGGCGGACGACATCCGACTGAGAAAATTCACAGAAAGCAATACCCTCAACGTGGCGCAGAATTTTTTGGGCAACTGCCAATCCCGACTGTTGGTTGGGCGGCAAATCTGTTTGAGTGATATCGCCCGTCACTACCATTTCGATCGAAAGCCCAGACGAGTCAACACCATTTTCATTTGAGCGGGCGTCGTATTTTGAGCTTCGTCCAAAATGACAAAAGCATTGCTGAGAGTGCGCCCCCGCATATAAGCTAAAGGAGCTACTTCTATGATGCCCCTTTCCATTAAATCGGTCATTTTTTCTTGGTCGATCATTTCTTGCAGGGCGTCGTAAAGCGGGCGCAAATAAGGATTGACTTTTTGCTGCAAATCTCCCGGCAAAAATCCCAATTTTTCCCCAGCTTCTACAGCAGGACGAGTTAAAATCAGCCGTTCGTATTGCTTGCTCAACAGCGCTTGTACGGCGATAATAGCTGCTAGAAAAGTCTTGCCCGTACCGGCGGGGCCGATGCAAAAAGTCAAGTCGCGAGTGCGTACAGCTTGGACGTACTGCCGCTGTTTGAAGGTTTTAGCCCTGATTTCTTCGCCGCGGCGGGTTTTGGCGAGTACGTCGCGCTGCAAGTCTTGCAAATCGTCTTGACGGTTGGTATCCAATGCGTAGCGCGCTGTCTGGATTTCAACTCCGGTAATAGCTTTGCCAGACTTCCAAAAATCCGAGAGCGATCGCACTAATTTCTGACACAATTCTACTTGATTTTTCGTGCCGGAAATCAGCAGTTCTTGACCGCGCAATACCAGATTAGCACCGGTTTGTCGGGAGATGATTTTCAGGTTTTCTTCTTGATGGCCGGCTAGCGACATTGCGCTTTCCGCATTCGGCAACTCGATCGTCAGTGTTTCAGTCATGCCAACATAGGATTTTAGATTTTAGATTTTAGAAACAGCAGGATTTTGAAAACAAAAAAACGCCCGGTACAAGATTTTAGCTCGTATCTAAGGCGTCTTTCAACTTTAACTCATTCATGAGTTTGGTGCTGGAAGCACAAATCAAATCTCCGTTCAATCTAGTTAGGAAACTTTAGATTTTAGATTTTAGATTTTAGATTTTAGATTGACTTCATCCAGTTAAGATTTTGAGATTTGAGATTTTTGGTAAATTCAAAAATCAACAATCGCCCATCAAACGGATTTATAGTAAAAAGTTTACAGCAGCCAATCTAAAATCTAAAATTATTTTCACCAAAGCAGTTAATAGCCGGGACTATTTCTGCTAGTTCTAAACGTAGGTGTGTTAGTACGGCGGGGTTGTTCTCTCGGGGGTCTGCCGCCCAATTGACTCGGCGATCGAGGTCTGAAGTCGCCCCGATCGCCCCGATCGCCCCGGTCTCGCCGATCGCCCCGATCGCCCCGATCGCCCCTGGACGATCCGGAGCGCGAATCGCCGGATTCGCCATCGTATATATCCAAGTAGACCGACTGACCGGCCACCTGAGCCACCGCTTCGAGGGTAGTTCTAATGGCCTGAATGTTGCGTCCGCCTCTACCGTACACCCGTCCCTTATCGGGATCGTCAAAAGCGAGGCGCACCCAGACCCGCGACTGGCGCGGGTGAACTTCGCAATCAACCCGCAAGGATTCTGGGTGCTCTAAAAAAGGTCCAATTAAAAACTGTACCAGTCCAGCATAGTCGGGACTAGCTGGCTGCTGAGTTGCTGGATTCAATGTTGGCTCCGGCTCCGAGTTGTTCAAATACATTCGCTTTTCTCAGGATGTCACGCACGGTGTCAGTAGGCTGAGCGCCTTGTTGCAGGCGCTTGACAATCGCTGGAACATCCAGCCTGGTTTCGTTGCTTCTGGGGTTGTAAAAGCCGAGTTCTTCTAAGGGGCGGCCGTCGCGGCGGCTGGAACTTTTCATCGCTACAATCCGGTAGCTAGTCTCGCGTTTCTTTCCGTATCGCTTTAATCGCAGTTTGATCATTTTCTTGCAGAATAGTCTTGTTCCTAATTTTACGCTATTTTGTTCTCGCTTCTTTCCCAAACCTCAACTCTACCAGAATTTTTTCATTTTGCATCAGCCTCCCAAGGAGATTTCGCTGCGGTTGGCAGCCCCCAAAGCGGGTCGATCGCCGTCAATGTGAGGCGCGATCGCCACGGGCAATCTGGGCGCAGTTCCCCACTGCTGTACTAGCTTTTGCAAAACAAATCTTGCTGCAATCTCAAAGCATCCCAATCGGTGCCACGGTTGATAATTGCAAACCACACCAAACCCCGATCGCGCGTCGGTAGGGCTCCGGCCAAGGCAATTACAGTGTTGAGAGTACCGGTTTTCACCACAGCAGAGTGCGGGATGCGCCGGTTGGCGACAGTACCTTTATCGCGCCCCGATACCGGGAACAAGTCAGCAACCGTCAGCCCAGTAGTTTGGAGGTAGCGCCCGATCGCCTGCATCATCGCGCAAGCAGCCCTGGGAGACACTCGATTTTCCACTCCCAAGCCCGATCCGTTAATTAATTGAATTTCCCCTTCCGGCACTCCCGCCGCCCAAGTCGCCTGCTGCTGGACTATTTTTGCTCCTCCCAGATCGTCGGCCAGAATTTGAGCAATATCATTATCGCTGTGGACGTTCATGTGCTTGAGAATTTCCGCCACAGAAAGCGATCGGCGCAGCAACAGCAAGCGCGAAACAGGAGTGGATTTCGCCGCCATTACACTACCCTCGACCGTCACCTGAGGTTTTCTGGTTCCCCGAGGCATTTTAGAATGAACTGCCCGCACTTGGCGCGGCCAATTGCGGCCGTCGAGGGCTACCCGCAGCAGTTCTCCCGCCACTAGGGGGTCTGACTCGTAATTCATGCGGAAATTGCCAGTCACGATTAAATTGCCCGTCACCCGCACGATACCCAACTGAGACAGAGCATTCCCAACGGCGATCGCTTCCTCCCAAACAAACAGCGGATCTCCCGCCCCGGAAACCACCAAATCCCCCTCCAACACTCCATTTCTAATCGGTCCGGTCGCGCGAAACCTGGTTTTAAACTGAAAATCCGGGCCCCATGTTTCCAATGCGGCCAAAGAAGTCGCAATTTTAGTCAGCGAAGCCCCCGGCATCAGGGCAGTTCCCTGCTGGCTCACCAGCGGCACCATTCCCGATTGCACCCAAATTCCCTGATTCCCCTCAACCAAACCCCGAGCTCGCAAATCTTTTAAAAATCCTTCCACAGCCTCTGCTGCGGGCAAATCGGGATTTGCCAGCCGCCCGCCTCCAAAAGCCAAATCCTCCGCCGCCACCAACCCAGGCATCCCACCGTGCCAAGCCAGCACCGACCCAGCATTCAGTCCCGCACCTTGCACCCCAGCCATTTCCAGCCACAGAGACATGATTCCCGAGCTAAATAATTCCAACATTCTTTGCTCCTCAAATTCAGAACAAGTATTACAGATTGAGAATCCAGACTTCTGAATGTACGCTCCTGACTTCCTGGTAGAATTTTTAAGGTTTCTCAAACATTGGTCAATGGGATCGACTCGCGCAAGAATTGCAATAGATGCTATGGGTGGCGATCGCGCCCCCGCTGAGGTTGTGGCTGGAGCGCTGAAGGCACAAGCAGAATTGGGAGTAGAGGTTTTGCTGGTGGGCGACCCGCAGCAAATAGAAGACTCGCTCCGGGAGCAGGACGCGATCGGCCGCGTCTCTCCAGGTCAGCTAGAAATCGTTGCCTCTGAGGGAACGGTGGAAATGCACGAAGAACCTTTGAGTGCCCTCAAACGCAAGCCCAACGCTTCGATTAACGTAGCGATGAATTTAGTGAAGCAGCAGCAAGCTGATGCTGTGGTATCCGCCGGTCACTCCGGCGCGGCGATGGCTTCGGCCCTGCTGAGGTTGGGGCGTCTCCCCGGTATCGATCGCCCCGCGATCGGTGCGGTTTTGCCGACTATGGTACCGGGCCGATCGGTACTGATTCTCGATGTCGGCGCTAATGTGGACTGCCGCCCCAAATTTTTGGAACAGTTCGCTTTGATGGGAACGGTTTACAGCCAGTACGTGCTCGGTGTTGCCGAACCCAAAATCGGGCTGCTGAATATCGGCGAAGAGCCTTCTAAAGGCAACGACGCCGCCGTTCGCACCCACCAGTTGTTAACGGACAACCCGCATATTCCCTTTGTAGGCAATGCCGAAGGCCGCGACGTGCTGTCGGGGAACTTTGACGCGATCGTCTGCGATGGCTTTGTCGGCAATGTTTTGCTGAAGTTTGCCGAAGCTGTCGGCGAAGTCGTGCTGCAAGTGCTTAAGGAAGAACTGGCATCGGGACTCACAAATCAAATCGACCCTTCTCTGCTGCAAGCAAGCCTCAAAGGATTCAAGCAGCGGGTAGACCACGTAGAACACGGTGGCGGTTTGTTGTTAGGAGTTGCTGGCGTTTGCATTATCAGTCACGGTTCCTCTCAAGCTGCGTCGATTTGCAATGCCGTGCGTTTGGCTAAGGGCGCTATTGACAACCGGGTACTCGATCGCATTCAATCGGAAAATCGCCCGAGCGCTTTAGAACAAGAAGCTAGAAGTTAGAGACTGTACGCGGAAATTAAAAATTAAAAATGCCCGATCGAAAAGGTAAAATTTACAAAGCTGTTTTACTCGTGTTGAGTAATTTCAGCCCGCTCTAAAAACTTTTAATTCGTAGTTTTTAATTTTTAATTTCTCGGCCGATCGCTCATAAATGGAGAAGAATGTTGTTGCAGCAATCAGGGTTCGGCATTGCCGTCACGGGGAGCGGGTCTTGCACGCCGCAGGTAACTCTTGACAATAACGGTTTGAGTCAGATGGTAGAGACCTCTGACGAGTGGATTGTAGCGCGAACGGGAATTCGCTACCGCAGACTGGCGGACGATCGAACTTCTCTTTGCGATTTAGCTGTCACTGCCGCGCGAAGGGCGATCGAAATGGCTCGCCTCGCGCCGGCAGATATCGATTTAATCGTTTTGGCTACGTCAAGCCCTGATGATTTGTTTGGCAGTGCCGGTCAAATTCAGTATCAATTGGGCGCGACAAAAGCTGTAGCTTTTGACTTGACGGCGGCTTGTTCGGGCTTTGTTTTTGGCTTGGTTACAGCCTCGCAGTTCATCCGCACCGGGGTTTATCAAAATGTTTTGCTGATCGGTGCAGATATTTTATCCCGCTGGGTGAATTGGAGCGATCGGGGCACTTGCATTTTGTTTGGCGATGGTGCAGGTGCGGTGGTATTGCAAGCTGCAGAAACTGACAGTTTGCTGGGATTTGAAATTCGCAGCGACGGCACTCAAAATGCTTCTCTGAATTTGGCTTACAAAGCTGAATCAAAAGCATTAATTGAGGGGGTGACGATCGGACAAGGCGGCTTTCATCCCATTACTATGAACGGTCAAGAAATTTACCGTTTTGCTGTCAAGAAAGTACCGGAAGTTATAGAAAAAGCGGTGTTTCGTGCAAATATTAGCGTGGCAGAAATTGACTGGCTGCTGCTGCACCAAGCTAACCAGCGGATTCTCGATGCCGTGGCCCAAAGGCTAAATATTCCGGCCCAAAAAGTCATCAGCAATTTGGCAAATTACGGCAATACTTCGGCAGCTTCGATTCCCATTGCTTTGGATGAAGCCGTGCGCGAGGGCAAGATTAAAAGAGGCGATACTATTGCTGCGGCAGGCTTTGGGGCTGGTTTGAGCTGGGGCTGTGCTATTTTTCAATGGGGAGCATCAAAGTAAAAATTGAGTCAGATTCGAGTAAGATTCGATCGGACTGTGCCTTTTAATTGTCACTGTTGAGTTAAAAACTGAAAATTCTGCAGGATTCGATCGAGTGGGGCTGAGCTGGAAGGTAGTAATTATGCTGCCGGTATTAATTCCCATATTAATTCGATCGCAGGCAGCCAAACAAGTTATATAAATTCATCAAAAAATTGCATTAGCGTGTTACAATTATGAGTCGCAAGTAGAGAGTTCGTTAACCGAATAAAAATAACGGATAAAAATCAGCGAATTCACAAGCGGGAAACAAAGAATTTTGCGATCGCAAATTAGCAACTACCACTTAGCAAGATACCGGAAAAATGACTAAAACAGCATGGGTATTTCCCGGACAAGGTTCCCAGGCGATCGGGATGGGTGCAGACTTACTAAACTTGCCAAAAGCCAAGGCAAAATTTGAGCTAGCAGAACAGATTTTAGGCTGGTCCGTGCCAGACATTTGCCAAAGCGAAGAAAAGTTGTCTCGCACTCTCTACACTCAGCCTTGCTTGTACGTTGTAGAAAGCATTTTGACAGATTTAGTCCGCGAAAAGAGCGATCGGCCTGCAGTTGTTGCCGGTCACAGTTTGGGAGAATACGTTGCTCTCTACGCAGCAGGCGTGTTTGACTTTGAAACGGGATTGCGCTTGGTAAAACGCCGGGCAGAACTAATGGACAGTGCCGCCGGCGGCAATGGTAGCTTTGATCGGCTTCGACAGACAGCAACTCGAACTGCAAATTCAATACAGTTCAGATGTAGTGCTAGCAAACGACAACAGCGACGCCCAAGTCGTGATTTCGGGAACGCCAAAAGCAGTAGAAGAATTGTTGGGAAAAATTAAAGTAAAACGCGCCGTTAAATTGAATGTTTCCGGCGCATTTCACTCTCCGCTGATGGCGTCGGTAGCGGGAGAATTTCAACAAACTTTAAAATCTGCTAGATTTGCCGATGCTAAAACCTTGGTACTTTCTAATGCCGAACCGACAGCTACTACCAGCGGATCTACTTTAAAGCAGCGTTTAACTTACCAAATGACTCAAGGCGTGCGCTGGCGAGAAATTGCGCTGCAGTTGCCGCAACAAGGAATCGATCGGGTTTTGGAAATTGGACCGGGCAAAGTCCTCACGGGTTTGATCAAACGGACTTGTCCCGATTTAGAACTGGTAAATATTAGCAGTGTTGCAGATTTACCAAGTTAATCAGTCTTTAACCTGCGGTTAAAGTGCAGGTGCTAAATTCAAAATCGCAGGAGTTCGATCGCTGCTAAAAAACAGTGCCACAACAGGCAAATCCGATCTATTTGCCTGTTGTGCTAGTTGGCCGATCGCCCGCTGGCAAAACTTAATAAAAAATGTAGAATGGAGGTGCTGCCAGAGCGATCGCCGAACTTTAAGCTAAACTGAGCGTAAAAACCAAGCTTATCCGAACAATAGCTATGAAAAAAGCCGTTTATTGGTTGATGGGCGACAAGGCCGGTAGAACTTTAGTAGGCGTGTGGAACTGGTTGTGGGGAATGCCCGTAGAAGCGGGCGGCCAAGTAGCAGTGGAAGTAGCAGAAGAGTCCCTGCGATCGATGCAAGAATCCGTACAAAAATTGGCAGCCGCAGTCTCGACTCAAGTTGCAGCCTACCAGCGGGCTAAAACTAAGTATGAAGAAAAAGTTAGAGAAATGCAAACCTTTGAACGCCAAGCAATGACGGCCCAACGCAACGGCAACGAAGAAGCAGCCCGCTTGGCAATGTCCAAAGCAATTCAAATCGAAAAAATTCTGCCGCAGCTAGAAACTCAAGTACAACAGGCAGAACAGTACGTCAGCGCTTCCAAAGATAAGCTGAATCGAGAGCGGATGAAACTCGAAGCCTACAAAACCGATATGCAAAATATGAAAGATATGGCAGAGATTAACGCAGCCCTCGGTGCCATATCCAAAGTTAATAACGACCTGAATATCGATTCAGCGCGATCGCAGTTCGAGCAAGCCAAAAGCGCCGTCGAACGCCGCAACCTCCAACAGCAAGCTTTAGCAGAAATATCGGAAAATCCGCAAGAAAAACTTCAGGCAGAATTAGAAAACATGACCTTAGACGATGAAGTTAATCGCAGGTTGCAAATGTTAGACAATCCTCAAAACAAACAACTTCCCAGCTAAGGAGAATTTATGGCGAAAAGTAGCGGACCTCCCCCGATAGTTTTTATTCTATTATTCCTGTTGCTCGCCGGCGGCGGCTGGTTCTTTTTTCTGAACAAACCAGCACAACAGAACAGCGGAGTAAATCCGACTGTGCCGCCCTCGCCCGCCGGCAATCCTAATCTCCCAGCAGCCCCGCCGGCAGGTGGGGGCGCACCTCCCGTTACCGTTACTTCCTTTGCGCCGCCAGCCTCCGTAGCTGCGGGTACGGCGGTGAGAATTGACGGTTCTACCAGCATGGTGACAATCAATCAAAACCTCAAAAACGCCTTTCAAAGCAAATTTTCCGGCACTACAGTCGATACTAAAGCTAACGGTTCCGACAAAGGAATTCAGGATTTGGTAGCGGGAACTGCCGATATTGCAGCGGTATCGCGACCTTTGACAGCCCAAGAACAAAGTCAGGGTTTGGCAGCGGTGCCCGTTGCTTTAGATAGAATTGCGATCGTAGTTGGGGCAAACAATCCTTTGACCGGCGGCTTAACTGCGACTCAAGTTCAAGATATTTTCAAGGGCAACATTCAAGATTGGTCGCAAGTAGGCGGGCCGGCCGGAGCAGTTAAAGTAATTAACAGACCTCAAGTTAGCGGTACTCACCAAACCTTTAAAGAACAAGTGCTTGGAGGTGCTAATTTTGGAACTGGGCCGAATATTACTACGCTCGATCGAGATGCGACAACTCCTTTGCTGCAAGCTTTGGGCAATAACGGCATCGGTTATGCTACTTTTGCTCAAGTTGTCAATCAGAAAACGGTGCGAGTAGTGCCGATCGACGGCGTGACGCCGGATGCTCCAAATTACCGATACCAGCGACAGTTGTATTACGCTTACAAAACTCCTCCCAGCCAAGCGGTTAAAGATTTCTTGGGTTACGCAACTTCCCCGGAAGGACAAAAAGCGATGCTGGCAGAATAACCAACAGAAGTTTTTTGGGAATTCTTTGTAGGGTGCGCAGTGCGCACCTTTTTCAACTTTTAACTCACAACTCAAAACGCCTCTAACTATCAAATCAAAACTCAAAACTCAAAACTCAAAACTCAAAACTCTTCATTGATATGGCAAAACAGCGATCGAAATCCGATTTACCAACAAAAATCTGTCCGGTGTGCGATCGACCTTTTACATGGCGCAAAAAATGGGCCGACTGCTGGGATGAGGTGAAATACTGTTCGGATCGCTGCCGCCGCCGCCGCAACAGCGCTCAAGATTAAGAATTGCTCGCAGTTTGCCAAACAGAGGCTAAGATTGCTAAGGAAAAATTTCAGGTTAGAAAATATGGCATCTCAACAGGTGCAACCAAAGTTAGTGATTCACGGCGGTGCAGGCACTTCTCTACACAGCAAGGGCGGAATTGATGCAGTGCGCAAATCGCTTTATCAGGTTTTGCAAGAAGTCTACCCGCTGCTTTCCGGCGGTGCAAGTGCGATCGATGCGGTAGTCCGGGGCTGTCAATTGCTGGAAGATGACCCGCGCTTCAATGCAGGTACGGGTTCTGTGGTACAGTCGGACGGGCAAATTCGGATGAGTGCTTCGCTGATGGACGGTTTCGTGCAGCGCTTCAGCGGGACGATTAATGTGTCTCGGGTGCAGAATCCGATCGAACTTGCTAAATTTTTGCAGAATTCGGACGATCGGGTACTTTCCGATTTTGGGGCGGCGGAATTGTTGCGCGAACTTCAGTTGCCGATTTACGATCCGATGACGGATTTGCGCTTGCAAGAGTGGATGCAGGAGAGGCAAGGGAATTTTAACAAAGCAATGGCTGATGTGGTGGCGGAACCTGCCGGGATGGGGACGATAGGAGTCGTCGCTTTGGACGCCGAGGGGCGTTTGGCGGCGGGAACTTCGACGGGCGGCAAGGGTTTTGAACGCATCGGGCGAGTCAGCGATTCGGCAATGCCTGCTGGAAATTACGCGACGGGAAGTGCTGCGGTAAGCTGTACGGGCATTGGCGAACACATTATGGATGAGTGTTTGGCGGCGCGAATTGTGATTCGGGTAACGGATGGTTTTAGTTTGAAAGGTGCTTTTGAGCGTTCTTTTGCGGAAGCTAACAACCGCCAACGGGATTTTGGTGCAATTGGAATTGATGCTAGCGGTGCGATCGGTTGCGGCAAAACTAGCGAGGTGCTTTTGGGTGCTTTTCACAACGGTATGCAAATGGGCGATACTTTGGAAATGAATAAGGGAACGCTGGTTTTTATTGCTTAGAAAAGCTGTTAATACCGGCGGAAAATATCGGCGACAAATACGGACAGTAAATATAACAAGGTATGCGTAGAAGTAGGGACACGGCATTGCCGTGTCCTGAGAGTGGGTAAGATTAATTCCAATGCTACCGGATTTGAGATCGATCGAATTCTCGCCATTTCTTACCAAATGTGGTAAATTATTGTCAATTGCCCTGTTGAAAATGACGGCGATCGGCAAGCGATCGACTTAAGATAAGCGTATCGATCTCTCAATATCTAGACAAGCACATCCAATTAAGTAAACAAATCCAGTAAACACATCCAGTAAACAAATCCAGTAAACAAATCCAGTAAACAAATCCAGTAAACAAATCCAGTAAACAACTCAAGTAAACAACTCAAGTAAACAAATTAAGCAAACAAATCCAGTGAAAAGAAGGTCTTTGCTATTGGGGGCAGCTACCCTAACTTTAAGTCAATTAGCAGCAGGATGCGATTCGAGACCGACTCTCAAAATTCGATCGCTCAAAAATGCTGTTCCCGCTCAAATAGTTAGCAAATTCAGCCGGGACATCAAGCCATCTCCGATTTTGCAGGTAACTCAGCAAGGGCAATTGCAAGAATTATTTGCCCTTTTGCAGCAGTGGAAACAGCTTCCAGAAGGCAACGATCGAGCAGATTTGGTAATGCTGGGAGATTACTGGTTGAGTCAGGCAATTCGCCAAAAAACGATCGAGCCGATCGATCCGGCTCAACTTTCTAACTGGTCGCAATTGCCCCAAAAGTGGCAAGCATTGGTGAGGCGCAACGATGTCGGTCAATTAGATGCTAAAGGTAAAATTTGGGGCGCGCCTTACCGCTGGGGAACTACATTAATTGCTTATCGAACTGATAAATTTAAATCTTTGGGCTGGACTCCTCAAGATTGGAAAGATTTGTGGCGGGAAGAATTGCGCGATCGCATTTCTTTGCCGGACAATGCCAGAGAAGTTATCGGTTTAACTTTAAAAAAACTGGGAAAATCTTACAATACCCAGCAACTAGATAAAGTTCCAAATCTCAAAACAGAACTCGCAAAACTGCACGCGCAAGTTAAACTTTACAGTTCCGATGCTTACTTGCAGCCTTTAATTTTAGGCGATACTTGGCTGGCTGTCGGTTACTCTGGAGACTTCCTACCGCTGCTGCAAACTCAGAAAGATCTTGCGGCGGTAATTCCGGTTTCGGGAACTGCACTGTGGACGGATTTATGGGTAAAACCCGCGTCAAAAGAGCAAGTACCTTTAATGGAAAAATGGATTGATTTTGCTTGGGAACCTCGGATTGCAACTCAATTGTCTTTACTGGGTAAGGCTAGTTCGCCGATAATTGTCGGCATGAATTCGGCAGATTTGCCGGAAGATTTGCGCGCTAATCCTTTATTGTTGCCGGATGCAAAGATTCTGGCTAAAAGCGAGTTTTTGCTACCTTTTGGGGATGCGGGAATCGAACAGTATCGATCGCTGTGGCAAGAAATTCGGCAAAAATAGTTGACAGTTGACAGTCGATCGTTGACAGTTGACAGTTGAGGGTTAACCAATTACCGATTACCGATTACTGATTACCAAATTCGAGTTTTTGTCAGATTCGCAGTTTCCAAAGTTTAATTGTACCGTTTTCGCTACCGCTAACTATAGTTTCGCCTCCCGGTCCGATCTCCACCGCCGAAACAGGGCTGGAATGTCCCTCCAAAGCGTGCAACAATTCGCCGAAAAAGTTCCAAATTCTGACAGTACCGTCAAAACAACCGATCGCAAAATATCTGCCGTCAGGATCGATCGCGGCTGCGGAAGTAATGCGAATTCCTGTTTGCAAAGAGTGCAATAATTCACCGGTTGGCAAATTCCACAGTTTGATAACTTTGTTGCTGTGACACACAAGAATTTGGCTGTCGGGAGAAATCCCTACATAATTTTCACTGCCAAATGTTTGCCGCACTTCTCCCTCCGGTAGTTCCCACAAAGTAACTGTGGCGTGACAGAAACCGCTGGCTGCATTGAAGCCGCTGGCTGCTACTATTTTGCCGTCGGGACTTAGGGCGATCGAACTGATGTCGTTGCCTCGATACCCTGTCAAAACTTGCAGCAATTGACCGCTATTGAGGTGCTGAAGCTCGATCGTGCCTCGGGTGGTGCCGATCGCTAAAATTTGCCAATCGGGACTCACAGCGACGAATTCGTGGCGGTGTATTTCTGCCAAACTCTTCAAAAGTTCGCCGTTTTGCAAGTTCCAAACTTTTACTGTACCGGCGCGCGATCGAGTTAGCAATGTTTTGCTGGCAGGGCTGAAAGCAACTAACAATACTGCTGTTGAATGCCCGCAAATTGTTTGTAGCAATTCGCCGCTGTGCAGACTCCAAACTTTAACTGTACTGTCGTGGGAACCCGTTGCGAGTAGTTGTCCGTCGGGGCTAATAGCAACTGATAAAATGCTGTCTGAATGGTGGAGAGTAGTTTTTAAAATAGCGCCGGATGGGGTTTTTTGCTGTTTTTTGTACCCAGCAATTTCCAGCCAGTCGATCGCATCTCTCCAGTTACTGAGGGCGTTGCGGGGTCGATTTGTCAGCACTTCTATGTAGCGGTACAAAGTTTTGGATAAGTCAACTTCTACACCTTTAATTTGTTTGGACAGAAGTACGGCAATTTCGGCCGGGCTGCAACCGCACAGCAAGCCGCACAAGTGGCGTTTTTCTACAGGTGTCAGCCCTTTTCTGGTGTGGGGGGCAAATTGTTGTTTGGCATTTGCTAAGTCGGTGTAAAGTTTTTCGGTATTCCAGTCGTTGGTGGCGCGGGTAAAAGGGTGTTCCGGTCGATCGAGGGGAGAGGATGTCATTGGTGGCAGGTGCGATCGAGTTCTCAGTCAAAATCCTAGTTAAAATCCTAACCAAAATCCTAACATTAGTTGTGCGCGATCGAACTGTTTTCACCGCTAATCTATTTTTAACACAGAAAACAAGGCAAAGACTTTCAGGTTGACAATGCGTTTTAATCCTGAACTTTCCTGTTTGCGAAATCACAATACATTGACGGAGAAACAGAAAATGTCTGGAATTGCGATCGGCTTATTTTTTCTTCTCGGTTTTGTTTTAACTTTTGTTGGTTATATCTGGGGATTAGTTCAAGCTTTTGGAGAGGAAACTGTTTGGGGAGTCCTTTACTTGCTTGTTCCCTTTGCTGCTTTGGTTTTTTATATTAAAAACTGGGGCAATAAACAAATCCGAAAAACATTTTTAATTCAATGTACTGGACTGCTGATGTTTGTTTTGGGAGGATCGATCGCGCTAATTTATGGACTTGCCAACTTTGCTCAACAATCTAAATCAGAATTTCAGGTAACTGTGGAACCTAACCAGCCGTGGCCCTCGCCTTTTCCTTCCGATCTAAACACTTCTCCATCACCAAGTCAAGAGCCATCTCCACGAGTTGACGCACCGCCTGTCACTGGACCTGAGGAGTCTGGGGTTCCTACTGAAAAATATGATTTCAAACAATCGATGCAGCTTGGCTATTTAGCTTACGAAAATCGAGACTATCAGACGGCTTTAATCAATTTTAACAGAGCTTTGCAAGCGCGTCCGGGCGATGCTTATGCTACTAAGGCTATTGACAATACCAAAAGGGCGATCGCCCAGACAAAAGTTCAATAATCTACAACTTGAAAAGTTTATTAAGGATAATCTAAAGATGACAGTACAACAATTGAGTCCAATGGTGAATAAAGTTACCGGACACTCAATCCGCGAGATTTTCGGTGTAGAACTAGAAGAAGTTAAAGACAGCAACGGCAACGTTACTTGCGAAGTAAAACTTTTAATAGTGGGGGGCGATCGCATCTGTCTGAGTGCTGGATCGCATCGGGCAGAACAGCAAAAAATAGCTGAATTGGCTCGCAGCTATCTGAACGCGCGATCGAACTGAATAACTATTATTGGTAACGGGCGCGATCGAACAAAAAAAAGATATTTTTCAACGGGAAGATCGCCCGCAATATTCGCAGTTAACCGGGCAATATAACCAAACAAAATTGTTCTTGACGATAGTTGGTGCGTGAGGGTAAAATTTACACAACAGGTAAATTAGTAGTTCCAGTTGTGCGATCGACAGGATAAACTTATGAAAAAGCTCGAAGGCACACCCTATGCTGAACTAAAAATTCACACTTCTAACATCTGGGTAGACTTATTATCTAGCTTGCCTATGATTGCTGTTGGATTATTTCTGTTTTCCATCTCATCAAATACAACTCTAATTTGCCAGCGACTAGAACCCAAGCAAGGCAATTGCAAACTTACAGAATCAAAGTTATGGGTTTCAAGCAGTCAAGAAATCTCCCTGGATAATTTACAGGGAGGCACAGTTGCTCAAGACAGGAAGGGTAGCACCCAGCTTCTAGTGTTAACAAAAACAGGGTCAATCCCTATGGGAAATTCTACTCGTTGGGGAGACAAAAATCCTAAGGCCGATCGGATAAATTCTTTTGTTAAAGACACAAATATTAAATCGTTAAATGTAAATCAAGACGATCGTTGGTTTGGATGGACAGTTGGAGGAATATGTGTGATAGGTGGGGTGTCACAATATATTGAGAAACGCAAAAATTTATATCTTTAGAAGTTAACTTATAAGGGGGGATACGGTTATTGACCTATTCAATTGTGACTGAAAGTCAGCGATGGAAGTTACAAAGATTGCTGGATTTACCTCAATTAACAATCGTCTAAATCTCTTTTATTGCTGAGGGGGTGACAAAGAGGCCTATCAAGTAGAACCAATAAGGGTTGCAGCCCGTATACCCTGTTGATAAAATCGACGTTTATTGGGAGTTAACTTTATTAACTCTTCTATGGATTCAGAATGTCGATCGAGATAATTTATCCACTGCTCTCCATCTTGACCTTGGCCAAATATACTCCTTCTTTTGTATTTTTTTCTCGGTTCTTTACGGCGAGATATATATTTTTGTACCTGCTTTTTCTGAATCAAATCCTGCTACTGGTTGAGTTTTTCGCACCCTCACTCCTTCTTAGAAGTTTCTTTCATCAGTACCGACTGAAACGACTTTTTCTGAGTTAAAAGTTACATTCAGGGAAGATAGATCTAGTTTTCAGCAGTCAAGAACTAAAGTCTTTACTCCCAATTAATTTTATTATTATCGATCGACCAGATCCGATTTAACATATTCCAACAAACCACCGCAGGCATCTAACAGCAAATCGATTACTCGATCGAACCCTTCCAGCCCGCCGTAGTAAGGATCTGGCACTTCCTTAAGATCGTATATCTGACAAAAATCGCACATCAACCGCACTTTATCTTTATATTTTCCCGCGCGATCGAGAGCCAAAATATTTTCATAATTTTCGCGATCCATTGCCAGAATCAAATCAAAATTCTCAAAATCTTGCTTGTTAAATTGACGTGCAGATCCTAACAATTCAATATCCCGTTTTCTCGCCGCCGCCGCCATCCGCCTGTCGGGAGGATTGCCAACGTGATAGCTGGCAGTGCCAGCAGAATCGCAAGTAATTAGATCGCCCAAACCTGCTTTTTCAACTAAGTGATTCATAATATTTTCTGCTGAGGGCGATCGGCAGATATTTCCGAGACAAACAAATAATAATTTAGTCATTAGTTATTAGTAATAGGTAATAGGTAATTGGTAAGGGGGAATCGGTAATTGTTAATTGGTAAAAAACAGATTGACAGAAGTCAACAGTCAAAAGTCAATCGATCGACCCTCAACTGTCAACTGTCAACTGTCAACTGTCAACTAACTTAAAAACCTGGAAGATTGAGTCCGCCGGTGAGTTCTTCCATTTTTTCCCGCATCGTCATCGTAGACTTAGCATAAGCATCCTGCATCGCCACAGTGACAAGTTCAGAAACCACATCAGCACCTTCACCGAGGGCATCCGGCGAAATTTCCACCCGGCGGGGTTCTTGGTTGCCGCTGAGAAACACCTTCACCAAGCCGCCGCCGGCAGTTCCCTCAATCTCCATTACATCCAACTCTTCTTGAAGCTTTTTAGCTCCTTCTTGCACCTGCTGAGCTTTTTTGAAAGCTTCAGTCAGTTCTTTCATTTTTCCCAGGCCGAAGCCAAATCCTTGTCCTGATTTTGTCATAACTGGTTTGTGATTGTATGTGGGCCGGCGATCGGCCGTTTTCCGATTACCGAATACTTTACACCACACCTGCGGGCGGTATGGTGACAGTTGCCATGCCTAGAACGGAAACTCTCCCAGTATTCTAACTTCTGGCTCCAACAACAGCGACCACCGCTGGTGCACTTGTTCTTGCACGTGGCGGATCAGGTGAAAGATATCATTAGCCGTCGCCGACCCGCAATTAAGAATAAAATTAGCATGGCGCTGAGCGACTTGAGCTCCGCCAATTTGGTATCCCTTGAGTCCCGATTGTTCGATCAGCCAGCCCGCCGCCTTCGGCCTGGGATTGCGGAATACCGAGCCGCAGCTAGGCAAGTGGTAAGGTTGAGTTGTCCGGCGCTGGCTGAAATTAGTATTCGTTTCCTCCATGACATCGCGCGATCGAACCCCGGCTGCAACTGAAAAGTCGCTTCCGTTACCAATCTGTCGCCACCTTGCAACACCGAAGTCCGGTAACGGTAGCCCAAATCTTGGGGACTGAGAATTTCTACCTTGCCGCCGGGGGACAGCAACCGGGCGTTGACCAAAATACCGGCAGTACAGCCGCCGTGAGCCCCAGCATTCATCACCACAGCCCCGCCCACAGTCCCCGGTATGCCCACAGCCCATTCCAGGCCCCGCCAGCCGCGTTTGGCTGCCAACCAAGCGAGGCGGGGTATTGACTCCCCCGCCCCGGCTGTAACTTGACCTGTTTGTTCGTTGAAGCTGACCTGTTTCAAGTAGCGGGTAGCGACAACCAAACCGGGCAAACCTCCATCGCTCACCAACAAATTCGAGCCCGCCCCCAACAAAGTCACCGGCATCCCCTCAGTATCGGCCCAGGCAAAACTCGCCTGCAGATCGGCAATACTGCGGGGAGCAACGTACCATTCCGCAGGTCCGCCGACGCGGAAAGAAGTCAGCCCTGCCAAAGAAACTTGGGAATTAATCTTGCAGTCAGTTCCCCGCAGAGAAATAGGAGAATATACCGGTTGATTTCCCTTAATTGAAGAGTCAGAACAAATAGCCACCATTTTTCTTTTAAATCCTCAAATATCTTCATCAAAAACTCGATCGAGCATCTGCCGATCCGATAAATCCGCTCCGCCACAAGAGCCACCAGACACTGCAATGCGTCGAGCCGGTGCTCGGTCATTAGGGCAACCACAGGAGGACTTGCCCCTAGGAGCGATCGTCTCAGCCAGCGACATCGGCTTTTTCGTAAAAAGCCATCACTTCTGGGATGATTTGATTGAGATTTCCCGCACTCAAAAACAGAGCCAAATCTCCCGGTTGCAGGGTTTCATTTAAGAACTTACCCGCATTTTCGAGAGAAGGTTGGTAAACAACCTGCTGTCCTGTTTTAGCAATTAAATCTGCAACTTTGTGCCCGTTAATTTGCCCTAAATTTGCTTCCCCGGCACTGTAAATATCAGTGACAACAACTAGGTCAGCATCTTCAAAAGATTCGGCAAATTCTGACAAAAAGCTCAGAGTCCGGCTGTAGCGGTGAGGTTGAAAGATGGCGACTACCCTACCCGGTTTGGGATTTGGGTGTTTTTCCTCGGATGTTAAACTTTGTGCGCTGTCCTCAATTCGCAGGCGGGCGGCGGCCAAGGTAACGCGAATTTCGCTCGGGTGGTGCGCGTAGTCGTCCACAAACAAAATATTGTTGTGGCAACCCCGCACTTCAAAGCGGCGGCTGGCTCCTTCAAAGCCTGCCATCGCTGAAGCTATTGCCGCAAACTCCAGCCCCAACAACCGGCCCACTGCTACCGCAGCTAGTGCGTTGCTGAGATTGTGTTTCCCCAGCAATTTCAACTGCATCTCTCCGAGGAGAGCGCCCCGTTCCCAAACGCGAGCTTTGGTACAGTCCGATCGGTACTCTACTTCATCTACCGTATAGTCAGCACCGCGATCGGGCTGCAAGCTGTAGCTGATACTCGGTTGCAGGCGATCTTTCACTATTGGATCGTCAATGCAGCCGACCAAAGTTTGACAGTTTTTGGCAAATACCTGAAAAGTTTCAATTACTTGGTCGAGACTGTCGTAATGGTCGGGATGGTCTAGTTCGACATTGGTCACTACGCCGATTTTGGCTGTTAGTTTGACCAGAGAACCGTCTGATTCGTCCGCCTCGGCAACTAAATAAGGGCTTTCTCCCAAACGAGCGTTGCCTTCCCAAGCGTTAACCTCGCCTCCGACGACGATCGTCGGATCTAGGCCGGCAGCCATCAGCATAAAGCCGATCGAGCTGCTGGTGGTAGTTTTGCCGTGAGTCCCGGCAACGGCGATGCTGTAGTAATCTTCAATTAATGCCGCTAGCAAATCCGACCGGTGAAAAATCGGACAACCCAAATCTAAAGCAGCTCGATATTCAGCATTTGCAGGATGAATTGCCGTCGAGCACACTACCTGGGGCAATTCCGGTACTGACTTGGCTGCTTTCCCATTACCGTTAACTGCCAGAACTCGCGCTGTCGTCACCGACGATCCGATCCGGCTGCCCACCGCTGCAGGTACGGCTTTGTCGGGGGACGGGCCTACTCCAGAGAAATCGTTGGGGGCTGTTTGAAATAGTTCAAAATTGCTGGCGTCTTGACGCCAAAAAATATGAGCTCCCATAGCTTGCAAGCGTTGGGTGATGCGACTCGATTTAATGTCAGAGCCGTACACGGGCAACTTGCGTTTAGCTAGAATATAGGCAAGGGCTGACATTCCAATTCCGCCAATGCCGATGAAATGAAATGGTCTACCGCTGAAATCAACAGAACTCGGCATCTTCGCTCCTCACACACCACACCACGCCAATAACACGCGATATCATATCAAGAATTGTTTTTTCAGGATACTGTTCGCTAGACATTTGTACAAAACTCGATCTGCCTCCCTCTATTTGCAGGAATTTTTTAGAGCTATGCTTTGTATCCTATATGACTTACTACGGAGGAGTTTTCCGGAAGGGTCACTGCTGAAAAATTGCAGTTTCTATAGGATGGGTTTTGGGATCGGGGCAACTGAATGATTTGGGGCGATCGCGCGTTACTTTAATTCCTTCAATCTCCATCCGCCTGCTGCGATCGGATACGGCAGCATTTTCTGTTCTCTAAAATTTGCCCCGCGCTTAATTCCTGTAAGATTCGCCCCCTAGGTTTGACTCCGATTAAGGGCCAGACCCGCCAAGATGAAACCAGACTACCACTTTAAGTCCGATCGAACTTGATTCAACTATCAAAATATTTGCGGCCAAATGCGGTACGCTCCAGCCTGTAAGTATGGGAAAAATAGCTATTTTGGGGGGACTTTCGATCCGGTTCACTGGGGGCATCTGTTGGTGGCTCAGGCTGCGGTGAGTCAATTTCGGCTCGATCGAGTCATTTGGATGCCCGATCGCGTTTCTCCCCACAAATCGCGCCCGGATTTGGCTGCTTTCGAGATCCGGCGGGAGATGGTAGCTTTGGCAATCGCGGGTCGATCGGATTTTCTATTAGCCCCACTGGCAGCTAATGCTGGCTCTTCTTTTGCAATTGATACTCTGCTTTACCTGCAAAATTTATACCCGGACGATCGGTATTGCTGGATCGCGGGTGCTGATGCTTTTCAAACTTTACCTAAGTGGCATCGGTGCGCGGAAATCGGCAATTTGTGCGATTGGTTGGTAGCGCCGCGCCCGAGTTTTTCAGGTGTGGGAAATGAGGAATTTTCTGCTGTTGGGGCGGTGGAGGACTCGGGCGATCGACCCGAAGCAAGGGAGTTGTTGGCCGAATTTGCGGGCGATCGCGCGGTATCTTACCACAATAATCCAGTTTGCGATCGATCGCGCCCCGTCCCTGCCGAAGCAACTGAATTTTCGATCGAATCTGCCGCTGAAAGCGCAGTATTTGCAGACCAGAACCCTGCTGCAGGCGAATTGTGTGCCAGCTCGATCGATGCCTCCTACCTCCGGCAGAGGGAGGTGCTGCTTGCTACCAATGCCATCTGTCGCCGAGTTGCCGCCCGGATGGCTGGGAAAAGCGTACAAATTAAATGGGAAGTGTTGGCAATACCGGCGATCCCGATTGCGTCGAGTTCGATCCGCCGATATTGTGCCGAGGGTCGATCGATCGGCTGCTTAGTTCCTGAGGCAGTCAGCAATTATATTGCAGCGCACCGACTTTACCGCAAAACTTGAATCGCTCTTGGAGTATAGGTTCTCACGATCCCAAATTTTTTGTAATAAAGGATCGGGCTTTGCGATACAATCTTGTCTCATAAGTCAATTCTTAAATTTTTTCAACTTCCACTGTCAGAGTTTCCTGTTATGGGCTGTATCCTAACGGGACAACAATGGCGGAAAGAAGCTTTGAGATCGAGCCAAAAGATTGCCTGCATAATCGGTTCGATCGCCGTCGGTTTGCTGCAATCGAGTGTAGCGCAGGTTGCGGTCATTCACTTGGGGGCGATCGGGCTGAACCTTGTTTAATGTCTGGTTCAGAACAGCGGTGGGTCTCATCGTTGCTGCCTGCAGACGGTTAAGAGCAAACTCTCCGGTTGAAGCAGGAAGCCCGCATCCGCGAGGTCGGGAAACCCCCAGCAACCCGTTGCGGTTGCCGGGGACTGAGTCACAATTTTCTAAGTCTGAGCTAGGTGCTATTGTTAGGAGGTTACAAGGTGATTAGAGTCGCAATCAACGGTTTTGGACGCATCGGGCGCAGTTTTGCGCGCTGCTGGCTCACCAGACAGAACAGCAATTTAGAGCTGGTAGCTATTAATGACACATCAGATCCGAAAACTAACGCTCACTTGCTCAGATACGATTCCATGATGGGAGTCCTATCTAAAGATGTAGAGATTAGTGCGGATGAAAATTCCATTACCATCAATGGCAAGACAGTTAAATGCGTGAGCGATCGCAACCCGCTAAACTTGCCTTGGAAGGATTGGGGTGTCGATCTGATTATTGAAGCGACTGGCGTCTTCGTTGACCAAGCCGGTGCATCGAAGCATATCACCGCCGGTGCTAAAAAGGTATTGATTACAGCCCCCGGTAAGGGGCCGGAAGTTGGCACTTTCGTAATGGGAGTCAACCACGACAAATACACCCACACAAGTCACACAGTCATCAGCAACGCTAGCTGTACCACAAACTGTCTGGCTCCGGTCGTCAAGGTGCTCAACGACAATTTTGGCATCATTAAAGGCACGATGACCACTACCCACAGCTACACGGGCGACCAGCGTTTGCTGGATGCCAGCCACCGCGACGTGCGGCGGGCTCGGGCTGCGGCAATGAATATTGTTCCTACTTCTACCGGTGCCGCCCAAGCCGTAGCTTTGGTAATTCCGGAAATGAAAGGTAAGTTAAACGGTATCGCGATGCGCGTGCCGACACCTAACGTATCTGTGGTCGATTTTGTAGCTCAAGTTGAGAAAAAGACTTTTACCGAACAGGTGAATCAAGTCCTCAAGGAAGCCGCCGAAGGCCCGATGAAAGGCATTCTTGCTTACAGCGATTTGCCTTTGGTTTCTTGCGACTACCGGGGACACGATGCTTCTTCGATCGTGGATTCTAGCTTGACGCTGGTGATGGACGGCGATTTGGTAAAAGTATTGGCTTGGTACGACAACGAGTGGGGCTACAGCCAGCGCGTGGTTGACTTGGCCGAACTAGCCGCCGAGAAGTGGGAAGGCTAGTTTTAGTTGGTATTTTCTACGCTGGTAGGGTGCGCACTGCGCACCTTACTCTGTATGTAGTTTGTAATATTAACCCCGGTAGCATTGGAATTAATATTACTCACAGTCAGGACGCGGCAGTGCCGTGTCCCTACAATTAATCTGGGTAGGGACACGGCACTGCCCATTGGTGTCAACTTAAGACTGAAACCCACCAGAAATCTCGTTTATATCCGAGTCCAGATCCCCCTAAATCCACGTCACTTGCGACCTTTGGGGGAACCCCAAGTCGAGCAAGTGGCTCCCCTTAAGAAGGGGGACTTTGAGAAGACTCTTGTCCCCCCCCGCTCTTTTGGGGGGGCTAGGGGGGATCGAAATCTAAGAGTCAAACAGAAGTCTCTGACTACATTTGACGTTAAGTTGACACCTATGGGCACTGCCGCGTTCTCGGTATCACTCAGATGCGACCGGAAACGATATAAATTAGCTGTTTCGGCAGGCTACAAATTCCCAGAAAAGTTGTTAAGAATATTAAAAATTATTGCCAACACAACGATCGAAGTTAGACAATTGCAAAAGCAGCAGTTAGCGTAGATTTTTGAACTCAAAAGCTGTATGAAAAAAGCCCTGATTTGCGGTATATCCGGTCAAGACGGAGCGTATTTAGCCAAACTTTTGCTCGATCGAGGTTATGAAGTTTGCGGCACTTCCAGAGACGCGCAAATGTCCAGTTTTGGAAACCTAGCTCGTTTGGGAATCCGGGAGCAAGTCAAACTAGCATCCATGTCTCTCAACGATTTTCGCAGCGTCTTGCAAGTATTGACAAAAATGCAACCCTGTGAAGTGTACAATTTAGCCGGTCAAAGTTCTGTCGGTCTGTCTTTTGAGCAACCTGTAGAAACCCTGGAAAGCATTGCTACGGGTACGTTAAATCTGTTAGAAGCGATTCGGTTTACAGGCGGCAAAATCAAACTTTACAATGCCAGTTCCAGCGAATGTTTTGGGGATACTGGAGGCAGTGCGGCGGATGAAAACACGCCGTTTCGCCCCAGAAGTCCTTACGCGGTAGCGAAATCAACGGCATTTTGGGAAGTAGCTAATTATCGGGAAGCCTACAATTTGTTTGCCTGTTCCGGTATTCTATTCAATCATGAATCGCCACTGCGCCCCGAGAGATTTGTTACGCAAAAAATTGTATCAGTCGTGTGCCGAATTGCTGCGGGCAGTTCCGAAAAACTGCATTTGGGAAATATTTCAGTGCAGCGGGACTGGGGTTGGGCACCGGAATATGTCGAGGCAATGTATTTGATGTTGCAGCAGGACGAACCGGATGATTATGTAATTGCGACAGGTGCGAGTTATCCTTTAGAGGAATTCGTGCGATCGGCCTTTGTGGCTGCTGGTTTAGATTGGCAGGAACATTTGGTAACTGATGCGAGTCTTTACAGACCGACAGAAATTGCAGTTGGGTTGGGAAATCCGAGTAAGGCAAAAGAAAAACTGGGCTGGGAGGCGAAATATAAAATGCCTGATGTAGTGCGGATGATGGTGGAGGCGAGGTTGAGTTGAGGTAAATAATAAGGTGAAAGTATGACAGCAGAATATGCAACAGCTAAGGAGTGGTATAAAGCCAATCGTCCAACTCTGAAAAAATATCGAGGTGAATGGATTGCCTATACTAATCAAGGGGTAATCAGTCACGATCGGGACTATCGAAAAATGAAGGATGGGATTCCTGCCGATACACCTAAATTGAGTTATGTACTCGATCGCATATTTGAAAGCGAATTTGTAGATACCATCTGTTTCTCAGGATTCCGCTGCTGTAAATAGAGATAAAAAAATTAGTTGACGATCTTTAAAAGAGTAAAAAAATGAAAGTAGTTATACTAGCCGGTGGTTTGGGTACTCGCCTGAGAGAAGAAACAGAATTTCGTCCTAAGCCCCTAGTTGATGTGGGCGGGCGGCCGGTGATGTGGCACATTATGAAAACCTATGCTCATTACGGTTTCCGGGATTTTGTTATCTGTTTGGGCTATCGCGGCAACATGATTAAGGATTATTTCCTCAATTATGAAGCGATGAATAATGATTTTACTATTTGCTTGGGTCGCCAAAATCAGATTACCTATCACGAGGATCATCAAGAGCAAGATTTTAAAGTAACCCTGGCAGAAACTGGCTGGGAAAGCATGACTGGAGGACGGGTTAAGCGGATCGAAAAATATATCGACTGCGATAACTTTATGGTGACTTATGGGGATGGCGTAGCAGATGTAGATATTCCTAAGCTAGTTGATTTTCACAAATCTCACGGAAAGTTAGCAACTATCACTGCGGTGCAACCTGTTTCGCGATACGGAATTTTGCAAGTAGACGGTGAGGGTAGTGTCAAGAAATTTATCGAAAAACCTTTGTTGGATGGGGTGGCAAGTGCGGGATATATGGTACTCAACCGCCGGATTTTTGATTATTTGGGGGGGGATGATTGCATTTTGGAACAAGAACCGCTGCAGCGCTTAGCTGAAGAAGGGCAGTTGATGGCTTACCGTCACGACGGTTTCTTTTTCGCGATGGATACTTATCGGGAATACAAGTATTTGAACGAATTGTGGGATAATGGAGAGGCTCCTTGGAAAGTGTGGGAATGAGGCATACCGTATTTAGTGATATAAGATATTATCCTCGCCAAAAAAACTTAATTATTTTGGCTTCTAACATCTACATGACTGCACTTGCTGCTAATTTTGAGATGTGTATCTAGAATTAATTTTGAATGCGACCTGTGCGATGTGAGTGTGGAACAGTCTGAAAAATGTTGACAAAAAACACGGAAAAATATCTTGATTTTGAAACCTGCAAAGAGACGCTTGCCTGCGTGCGAGAGGAAGGTCGCAAGATAGTCCTCTGCCACGGAGTGTTCGACCTGCTTCACCCAGGACACCTCGCCCACTTGCAGGAATCGAAGGCACTTGGAGATGTGCTGGTAGTTTCAATCACAGCAGCACCTTACGTCAATCGAGGTCCTGGAAGACCAATTTTTTCTGACGACTTGCGACTGTATTCTCTCGCCTCTCTAGCTTGTGTAGACTACGTTCTGCTGTCTCCCGTAGCTACGGCCTTAGAAGTGCTCGATCGAGTGCAGCCCGATTTTTACTGCAAAGGTCACGAATATGCCGACCACAGCCAAGATGTCACCCAAAACATCGATCGAGAAGCCGAACGGGTGAGAAGCTACGGCGGCGAGATCCGCTATACGGGAGAGATTGTCTTCAGCTCAACCCGATTGATCAACAATCACCTGAACGTGCTGCCGCCGCAGGTAAAGAGCTATACCAGCCAGTTCAGCCAGCAATATCCTTTCGAGCAAGTCAGAGAGGGTGTTGATGCCATGCAGAAGCTAAAAGTCTTAGTAATAGGGGATGTCATTATTGATGAATTTACCCACTGTACTGTCCAAGGATTGACCTCGAAAGGGACGGTCATTTCGACCCGCTTCCTGAAAAAAGAGCAGCATTTGGGCGGTTCTCTGGCAATCGCCCGCCATATCGCTAGTTTCGCAGACTCCGTGACTGTCGTTGGCGTGGCTGGAAAAGAGCCTGACATACACAGCTTGATTTTGAATAACATCAACGGTGGTATTCGCCTGGATTTGCAGTATGAAAACGATGCTCCGACAGTAGTCAAGCACCGTTTTATTGCGCGACAAGGCATGAGAGAGCAATATACTAAACTGTTCTCAATCAACTATTTAGAAGAACAAGGTCCATCACCCAGCCATCGCCAAAAACTACTAGAGCGCGTGGAAAAAACTATACGCGATTATGATCTGGTGGTAGTAGCGGACTACGGACACGGATTGCTAGATCCAGCTCTAATGGAACTTGTTCAAAGCAAGGCTCCTTTTTTGGCTGTCAATTGCCAAACTAACAGTGCTAATCATGGATATAACTTAATTACCAAGTACCAGCGTGCCGATACATTCTGTTTGGACGAACAGGAAATCCGCCTCGCTTTTTCCAGCCGCTACGGAGACCACACCCATCTGCTCAAGCGCTTGCACCAACACTTGGGGGCGCAGCAAGGTTGGCTGACTTTGGGTTCCTCTGGTTCCTTGGGAATGAACGTCAAGGGAGAAGAAGAATTAACTCCAGCCCTAACGCTAGACGTGAAGGATACAATTGGTGCGGGAGATGCGTTTTTTGCTCTGGCGAGTCTGAGTGCCAAGTTGGAGTTGCCTGTGGCGATTGGGTCTTTGCTGGGAAATCTAGCAGGCGCGATCGCAGCCAATACTCTCGGCAATGCGGAACCGGTGGACAAGGCACGATTGCTGAAATTTGCAACAACTGTCTTAAAGTTTTAGTTGTTGGTGAGATAACTTTGTCAGTACCAAAAACATGAAGCCTCAAGCTATTATCTGCGATCGCGACGGCACTCTAATCGAGGATTGTCACTTTCTAAGTTGCCCGGAACAAATACAGTGGATTCCAGGAGTTCTGGAAACCTTGAAGCTGTTGAACCAACTCAACGTTAAAGTTCTGGTTGTGACTAACCAATCAGGAGTAGCCAGAGGTTATTTTGACGAGATCGCAGTCGAAGCCGTCAACACTCAACTGAGGCGAGATGTGGAGGGGGTATCGGGCGCGATCGCAGATTTTTATTACTGTCCCCACCACCCGAACGGTCAAGCGATCGGGTATAGTTACGCTTGTGATTGTCGCAAGCCGTCCCCAGGAATGTTTCTCCAAGCAATTCGAGACCACAAATTGAACCCGGCCCAATGCTGGACTATAGGAGATAGACTCAGGGATTTAGAGCCGGGGCTGCAACTCGGAATGACAGCGTTTCTAGTTGAAACCGGTTCGGGAGTACAGGCACTGCAAGATTTGTCCCAACGTCCTTACGCTCGGCAAGTAACCGTCATTTCGTCTTTTGCGGAGATTTTCTCTCTAATACAAAGCGACACAGTAATTGCCCTTTAACAGAAAGGTTGCAACAGGTAAAGCCACTGCGGAAATAACCGCGCAAGATGTGAAATTGACCAAACGATTGAGGAAAAAATGAGCCAGAATCCCATTCAACAAATTTTAGTAACAGGTGGAGCAGGCTATGTGGGAGCCGTTTTAGTTCCCAAACTCCTGCAAGCTGGATATCGAGTCAAGGTGCTAGACCTATATATATATGGAGAAGATGTTCTAGCAGCGGTCAAAGACCATCCCGGTTTAGAACAAATTAAAGGAGACATTCGCGATCGCGCCCTGTTGGAAAAAATTATGCCGGGATGCGATGCTGTTATCCACTTAGCTTGCATTTCCAACGACCCCAGTTTTGAGTTAAACCCAGACTTGGGAAAATCTATTAACTACGACGCCTTCTTAGACTTAGTAGATGTTGCCAAAGACAGCGGCGTCAAGCGATTTATTTATGCTTCCTCTTCCAGCGTTTACGGTATCAAAGAAACCGAAAACGTTACCGAAGAATTGTCCCTGCAGCCCTTAACAGACTACTCCAAATACAAAGCACTCTGCGAAGAAGTGCTGTTAGCAAAGAGAGAACCGGGGTTTGTTACCTTAGTGCTGCGGCCCGCTACAGTCTGCGGTTACTCCCCCCGCTTGCGGCTGGATTTAACTGTCAACATTCTTACCAACCACGCTATTAACAACGGCAAAATTACCGTTTTTGGCGGCGAACAAAAACGCCCCAACATTCACATCGAAGACATGACAGACCTCTACATCAAGTCTTTGGAGTGGCCCGACGAAGCGATCGACGGTAAAATATTCAACGCCGGCTACGAAAATCATACCGTCACGCAAATTGCTCAAATGGTGCGGAACATTGTCGGCGAACAAGTGGAAATTATTACCACACCTACAGATGACCACCGTTCCTATCACATATCATCTGACAAGATCGCGCAAGAGTTAGGGTTTGTCCCCCAGCACACAATTGAGGATGCGGTCAAAGATTTGCTAGAAGCATTTAGGGCCGATCGAGTACCCAACCCGATGACAGATATCAGCTACTACAACATTAAGACCATGCAAGCGCTGCATCTCAAATAACAGAAAGGATGAGTGATATCAATCGGATTATCGGTGTTGATTTTGACAATACCATTGTCAGCTATGACGACCTCATGCACGGGTTAGCTGTGGAAAAAGGTTGGATTTCACCTGAAGTTAGCAAAAGCAAAAAGCAAATTCGCGACTCGATTCGGCAGTTGCCGAACGGTGACATAGAATGGCAAAAATTGCAAGCAATTGCTTACGGCCGCCAAATGCAAGAAGCAAAGTTAATTGAAGGCGTGCGGGTTTTTTTTCAATTGTGCCGGCAGCACCAAGTGCAAGCATATATTGTCAGTCACAAAACCGAGTATGCTAATTACGATGAAACCCGCACGAGTTTGAGGGAAGCTGCCTTAAACTGGATGAATAAAAATGGCTTTTTTTCGGAAAGCGGATTGGGATTATCGCCAGAACAGGTTTATTTTGAATCAACTCGGAGCGAAAAAATAGAACGGATAAAGCAGCTAAAATGTACGGATTTTATTGACGATTTAGAAGAAACTTTTTTGGAAAAAAGCTTTCCCGAATCAGTCAATAAAATTCTCTACGCGCCGCACCAACAACATTCAGGAACTCTCGCAGTCAAAGTCGTCAGCAGGTGGCAAGAGATTAATGAATATTTCTTTTGAAGAAGCTGAAAATGTGACTTGTGAAATTCGATCGGTTTGCTCTCGGCTGATCGGAAGCGATGTTACTCATATTGACAGAATCGGAGGAGGACGAAATAGCCGAGTTTACAAATTGACTTGTGGCAATTCTAATTTATATGCTGCCAAGCTGTATTTTCGCCACCCTTCCGATCGCAGAAATCGCTTGGAAACGGAATTTGCCAGTTGTCAGTTTCTCTGGGAAAATGGCGTGAAAAATATTCCGCAACCTCTAAAAGCCGATCGAGAATACGGCTGTGCTGTTTATGAGTATGTGGCGGGAAAAAAGATTATACCTCAAAACGCGACAAATATTGAAATTGACAGCGCCGTAAATTTCTTGGTCACATTGAAGGAACTTAAAAGCCTCAAAAGCAGTCAAAATCTGCCACTGGCATCGGAGGCATTTTTTTCAGTTCAAGCAATTGTTCAAAATATCGAACAGCGCTTGAGCCGATTGTCGGGACTTCCCAATACCGAAGCTCCGTATATCGCTCTGGAAAAATTTTTGACCGAGGAGTTTGTGCCAGCATTCGGCAAGATTGTAAATTGGTGTCAAGCAAGTCTCGATCGCGCGCAAATGTCCTATATTGCGGAAATAGAGTATCAAGACAAAACCTTAAGTCCGTCAGATTTTGGCTTTCACAATGCTTTGCAGCGCGACAGCGGTGAAATAATATTTCTAGACTTTGAATATTTTGGCTGGGACGACCCAGCTAAAACGATTTCCGATTTCCTGCTCCATCCAGCATTGGAATTAAGGGAAAATCTCAAACAGCGATTTTTCGATCGAATGCTCCGGGGTTTTCAAGACTGCAGGCATCTAGCCGAGAGAGTCGAAATTGTTTATCCCCTATTCGGACTGAAGTGGTGTCTGATACTCTTAAATGAGTTCGTACCTCAAGATTTGCTGCGGCGGGGATTTGCTCGCACCAGCGACCTCGATCGCAGCAAATTGCAGGTAGAACAGTTGGCAAAATCCCAGCAAATGTTACAAAAAATTCTGGCAAATTACGAGCAGTTCCCCTATGGTAGCCGAAACCTTAAAAACTAAATCCTCTGGACTGGACAGCCGCTCTAGAGAAATTCGCAAAACCATTATTAAAATACTGGAAGCGAGCCGCAGAGGTCATGTAGGTTCTACATTCTCGCTAATAGAAATATTGCGGGTTCTCTACGACGATGTACTGCGGTACGATCCTAAAAATCCGAAATGGTTCGATCGCGATCGCTGCATCCTCAGCAAAGGACACGGCTGTCTAGCTCTCTACGCAATTCTTGCAGAAAAAGGTTTCTTTCCAGAAGCAGAACTCTGGAAATTTTGCCAAAGCGACGGCATTTTGGGAGGACACCCGGAATACAGTAAAGTTCCCGGTGTTGAAGCATCTACGGGAAGTTTGGGTCACGGTTTGTCCATAGGAATTGGGTTTGCTCTCAATGCCAAATACGAGAAAGCCAATTACCGCACTTTTGTGATTTTGGGAGATGGCGAATCTAATGAAGGTTCAGTTTGGGAAGCGGCTATGTGTGCCGGCAAACACAAGTTGAGCAATCTCACCGTCATGGTAGATTACAACAAGCACCAATCCTACGGCACAACCTATGAAGTTCAGGATTTGGAACCGCTAGCAGACAAGTGGAGAGCGTTTGGTTTCGCCGCTGTTGAAGTAGACGGTCACAGCGTCGCAGAATTGCGTTCTGTTTTGTTGAATTTGCCGCTGCAACCAGATAAACCGACAGCAATTATCTGCCATACAGTGAAAGGCAAAGGAATTCCCTTTGCTGAAAACAATTTGAAATGGCACCACAAAAATAAAGTATCCGACAGCGAGATTCAATCGATGTTAGCAGCCTTGGAGGAAAATTAAATGCGTCAACTTTGCCTCGACACAGTGTATGAATTGGCCAAAAAAGACCGCCGGATTTTCTTCATTGGCTCAGATCTAGGTTTCGGCACTCTCCAAAAATTTAAAGAGGAGATGCCTGAGAGATTTTTAATGGAAGGTGTTAACGAAGCTAATATCGTTGGCATGGCTGCTGGCTTGGCTTTAGAAGGCAAGATTGTTTACATAAATACGATCGCCACCTTTCTATCCCGCCGCTGTTTTGAACAGATTGTTTTAGATTTGTGCTTGCACAACGTTAACGTCCGCTTGATCGCCAACGGCGGTGGCGTAGTGTACGCGCCTCTTGGTCCTACTCACCTGGCAACTGACGACATCGGGATTTTGCGGACAATTCCCCGCATGACCGTTGTCGCACCTGCTGACGAAGCTGAAATGGGGCGACTGATGCCGCAGACAGTGGATTATCCGGGACCGATTTACATCCGTTTGGGCAAGGGAAATGAGCCAATTTTAACGACAGATGAAATCCCCTTTCAAATTGGCAAAGCAATTCCCATGCGAGAGGGAAATGACGCGCTGATTGTTACCACAGGCGTTACTTTAAAGGCGGCTTTAGATGCGGCGGCAAATCTCAGCAAACAAGGGTTAGAAGCAGCCGTCCTTCACGTTCATACTGTCAAGCCGCTGGACTCAGATGCTATTTTGAAATATGCTGCGGTTGTGCCTGTAATTGTCACTATTGAAGAACACACTGTGATGGGGGGACTCGGCAGTGCGGTGGCTGAATTAGTTGCAGAAGCTAACTTTAACCCGGCCAAGCGGTTCAAGCGGATTGGCATTCCAGATGTATTCCCGGAACAATACGGTTCTCAAGAAAGTCTCATGGCCCTGTACGGCATTACCGCTGAAAAGTTGGCTGCTACAGTTGCAACTCTTGCTCAACGGGAGCGCGAACTGCTGCCAGCGGTTGGTGTCTGAGGTGATTGTAGTCTGGCTGTATCTCTGGTAAACTGCTGTGGAATAATGGCATTAACTGTGTAGTAGGGGACAAAAGTTTGGCTTACGTCGATTTCATTACGAAGGTACATACCAGTACCAAACGCAATTACGTCGAACGAGTGGTCGAATACGACAAGGCTGAGTGCGCCGCAGTTGCTAAACAGTACGGGAAAGATTACTGGGACGGCGATCGCAAGTACGGTTACGGCGGCTATCGTTATGATGGCAGATGGCGCGCGATCGCTGAAAAAATGGCTCAGCATTACGGCATTAAATCAGGCGACAAAATTCTTGATGTCGGATGCGGTAAAGGATACTTGCTTTACGAGTTTATCCAAGCTGTTCCAGGAGTAGAAATTGCTGGCATTGACATCTCTGAGTACGCAATTGAAAATGCTAAAGAAGAGGTCAAGCCGTTCTTAACGGTAGGTAATGCAGTTGATTTGCCTTTCCCTGACAAAAGTTTTGATTTTGTAGTTTCAATTTTGACGCTGCACAATTTGTACAACTATGAACTGCGGCAAGCTTTACAAGAAATTGAGCGGGTAGGAAAGCAAGATAAGTACATTGTTGTGGAGTCCTACAGGAACGAGGCAGAAAAAGTTAACTTGCTTTACTGGCAGCTAACTTGCCAATCGTTTTATACTCCCCAAGAGTGGGAGTGGTTTTTTCAGCAAAGTGGCTATACGGGGGATTATGGTTGTATCTTTTTCGAGTGAATCCCGACAAGTTGAAAGTTGCCGTCTGGTAAATTCATTTTTTAATGTGGCAGAGAATGAGGCGATCGACCAATTTTTAAGGGAGGGCTATATTATATTTGACTTGGAAGACAGTTCTCTCTTGAATGCAATTAGGAAAAACATCTATCAGTCAGCAGTTGAATTACTTGGGGATCGAACTCAGCTTGACGAGGAGGATTTTTTTGATAAAACTCATGAAATTATTTCAATCAAAGACTTAAATGATTTTCGAGTTAAGTCGATCGCTCGGATGAATCAGGATAAAAGTTTAAGACCGTCAATATATGCTCTCGGAAAAAAGTACATTGATTGGCTGGTTGGCAATGAATTAGCAATGCAGAGGAACTGCAATTTGAGCGTTCAGTTTCCCAAAGATGACAGTTCGCTACTGCCGCTTCATTCTGATGTGTGGTCGGGAAATTCGCCTTATGAAGTAGTTTTTTGGCTGCCTTTTGTAAATTGTTACAGAACGAAGTCGATGTTTATCTTACCTCGGCATGAATCTGAGGCAGTGTTTAGGAACTTCAAACAATATTCCCATTTGACCTCTGAAGATTTTTACCTAAAAATTCAAGAGAAGCTAGTTTGGTTAGAGGTTAAATACGGACAAGGAGTAATATTTTCTCACTCGCTACTGCACGGGAACCGCATTAATAATGAGCCCGATACTAGATGGACGATGAACGTGCGGTTTAAAAGCTTGCTTTCTCCTTATGGAACAAAAGAATTAGGCGAATCTTTTTTGCCGATTACAATGCGTCCTGCTACCAGGATTGGGTACAATTATATTAAACCGGAGTGCTAATGAAGCTAAATAAGGGTTGGAGAGGATATATTTCAAGCCGAGAAATCGCTGGGAACATTATTCCGCAGAGAATCCAAAATTTAGTGATTCGCAATTACGCTCAAAGTCAAGAAATGCTGTTTCTACTCAGTGCTACAGAGTATTATATGGACAATTGCTATATGATGCTAAATAGACTTCTAGAAGAAACGGATAATTTGGCAGGCATAATTTTTTACTCTATAAATTTGCTGCCTCTTGACTTGCTTAAGAGAAAGCAAATTTATAGAAAAATTTTAGAACACGGATGCGAATTGCATTTTGCTTTAGAAGAACTTGTTATTCGTGAAGAAGACGATCTAGAATTAGTCGAAGATGTTATTGTTTGTAAAATTTTAGCATCAAAATCAAATCAAATTACTGGAGATTTAAAGGCTATGGGATATGGTATGGCATCATTGCGGGTAATGGGTGGTTTGTGGTGTTTAGGAGAATTTGACGGTTTCCAGAGTGTCATAGAATTGGGATCTCAAGATATCCACAGCGATCGCAGCCAAGCTGCAAGTTTTATTGAAGGACTTACTGGATTTAAATTTTCTGAAGGTGTGCCAGTATCGCTTGAGACCTTTTACAAAAGTATGGGATTTGAAACCTATAAATGTATAGATGCCGATGGTAGGAATAATGCTCTTGTTTTTGATCTAAACAAAGATATTGCACAAACTTATGGCTTCTCCGCTCAATTTGACTTGGTGACAAATCACGGAACGACAGAACATTGTTTCGATCAATTATCCAATTTCCGTAATATTCACAATTTGTGTAAGTCTGGGGGGATCATGCTTCACGGTCTACCCTATCAGGGTTATCTCAATCACGGCTTTTATAACTACCACCCATATTTTTTTAAAAATGTAGCAGATGCCAATGGTTATAAGATTGTAGGTATGTGGCTACACGAATGGCCATTCGATAAGGTGAAGGTTTATAGCGACCAATTAATGAATAACCTGAACAACAATGTTTTAACAAATGTAAACATACTATTATTTGTTGCATTTAAAAAAATGTCTGAGACAGATTTTAAAATACCTTTCGATAGTGCATATGTCGATCCTCGAGATTTATAAAAAATTTAAAACTATGATTCTATAGAATAGTTTTTTAATCCAAATAAAACTCATGAATACCCATTAAATTTTTATGTTAGAGGGAAGCCACATGGTAGAAAAAACTCGCGAAACACAGTATCAAAATTGTGTCGAACTACGCGATGATAAGGGATTGGCACAGCTAGGTTTAATGAGTAATCAAGTCTGGCACGACGACCCTAAACGCTTGCTGTTCGTTTTGTCGAGATACAAGTTTGTGGCGAAGATGTTGGGAGGCATGAACAGTGTACTTGAAATCGGCTGCGCGGATGCGTTTGCAACGCGGGTAGTCCGGCAAGAAGTCAAACATCTAACGGCAGTTGATTTTGACCCGGTGTTTGTCAAGGATGCGATCGCTCGCATGGACGAAAAGTGGCAGTTCGATTGTCTAGTTCACAATATTCTGGAAAAACCTGTAGCAGGACTGTTTGATGGTGCTTATGCTTTAGATGTACTAGAACATATTCACCAGGAAGACGAGCAGCGTTGTCTGTCCCATATCGTTCAATCTCTGACTGAACAAGGAGTATTAATAATCGGGATGCCATCAATTCAGTCTCAGGCTTATGCCTCGGCTGCCAGTAAGGAAGGACACGTCAATTGTAAAGACTACAAAGGCTTAAAAGAGTTAATGTCGCGTTTTTTCCATAATGTATTTATCTTCTCGATGAATGATGAGGTAGTGCATACGGGATTTTACCCAATGGCGCATTATCTTTTTGCCTTGTGCTGTATGAAAAAGAAAGCTACTGCCTAATCGGTTAAGCATGAAACAGACCAATGTATTACTGATAGTAGGAGCTGACAGCTCAATAGGACAGGCATTAGCGGCTAGACTGAGAAGTGGTGGAAAGCCAGTGCTTGAAACCACTCGCCGACGCGAGACGCTAACTGAAACAAGAATTTTTCTCGATCTGACACAAGAGAAAGAGATTGAAAACTGGAATCCTCCCGCTCAAATAGAGACAGCTTATCTGTGCGCCGCCGTAACTTCTCTAGCACAATGCAACCAAGATTCGATGCAGAGCGCAGAAGTGAACGTTCGCAATACAATATCCTTAGCAAGAAATCTAATTTCTAGAGGTACGTTTGTCGTATTTTTATCAACCAACCAAGTCTATGACGGGTCGATTCCTTTCCGTAAAGCTGATGATAGAGTATGTCCGCAAAACGAATACGGCAGGCAAAAAGCTGAAGCCGAGAAGCATTTACTAGCTCTCGGTAACTTAGTTTCGATCGCCAGATTTACTAAAGTTCTTAACCATAACGTGCCTTTGTTCCAAAGATGGATTCAAGAATTGCGAAACAATCGACCAATTCATCCATTTTTAGATATGGTAATGGCTCCAGTTCCCCTGTTTTTTGCTGTAGATGTGTTATCGCGACTGGCGGAATTACGATTGCCAGGAATCATTCAAGTTTCTGGGGAACAAGATATCACTTACGATCGGGTAGCCTATTACATTACACGTCAAATTGGTGCTAATCTAGAGTTAGTGAAACCAATAAAATCTAAGGAGGCAGGTTTACATCCTGAATTTGTTCCCTTGCATACGACACTGGATACAACGCAATTGCGCGTCCAACTAGGATTAGAGACACCTAATGTATGGTCGGTAATAGACTTAATAGTGAGTAAAAACTATTAGTGTCTGAAGCAATCTAGTGTAAAATTATGCAATATAACAATCTTAGATAATTCACAGACAACAATGTCATGGCTGATAGACCCAGAGAAAAAAGGGTGGTGTGAAAGTGATTTAAAATTGTTAGAGCTAGTGCCGAATCTATAAAATAGTAGCTTGTTTAGTTAAAAAAATCTCCAATAACACTTGTTGACAGCAAAAAGAGTAGGAAAATGACAAAGGATATTCAAGAACCAGCAACAAAAGAGCAAGTACAATGGACTGAAACCAAGGCACTGCTTGGGAATGACCGATTGTTACTCGGTCCTTACTTTAGCTATCAGTTCCGCAAGAGTCCTCGCCGCATTCTCCATGCATTGAGCTACCACAAATTTGCTGCTAAAATGATTGGCACAAGCAAACGAATTCTTGAGGTAGGATGCAGTGAAGGCTTGGGAACACTTATCCTGGCAGAATTTGCAACTGAGTGTCTGGGTATTGATATTGATGCTGAGGCGATCGCAGTTGCTAACGAAACTATCGCTAGTGCGAAGCTAAAGTTTCGCGACGCCGATATCATAGGCGGTTCCTTTGGAAAATACGATGCTGTTGCCAGCTTTGATGTCATAGAACATATTTTTCCCGAAAATGAAGAGAGTTTTTTAAGTGCGGTAACAGGCAATTTAATTGATGGCGGGATGTTTGTTGTCGGGACTCCTAACATTACTTCCAACCAGTATGCCTCAGCAGTAACAAAAGCCGGTCACATCAATCTTTACTCGGCCGATCGCTTGCGGGAATCCTTGGCTCGTCATTTTCAAACAGTATTAATGTTTTCTGCCAATGACGAGATAGTTCATACTGGATTTGCCCCGATGGCTCACTATTTAATTGGCATAGGTATATCGCCTAATCGTTCTCCATCGATCGGGCGTTAATCTAACGAAACGACGATTGCTCACTTAATCTATTTCACCTACAACAGTGTCAAGCAAATCACTTCTTGAATATTACCAGCAAAATTCCTTTAACCCAGTCCCAATTCCTCTGGAAGATCGGGCCGCTTGGGAATCGCACTTCGCTAAGCGTCATAACTTATACGAACGCCACTTAGGTATTCCTTTTTCTTTGCTGCAAAATTGTTCAATTCTTGAGTTTGGTTGCAATTCAGGAGAAAATGCCTTGGTTCTGGCTTGCGTAGGCGCAAACCTCACTCTGGTAGAACCAAATAACCAAGTTTTGCCCCAACTCAAAGCGCTATTCCAAAAGTTTGGCGTGACGGAACGCATCACTTCTTTAGTAACAGAAGGTATCGACACATTTGAATCTGACATAGCTTATGACATAGTTCTTGCTGAGGGCTTTTTGTTCGCATTGCCGAATCGCGATCGAATGGTTCAGAAAATTGGCAAGCTGATAAAACCAGGAGGCTTAGGTGTCATCTCCTTCAATGACAGATATGGCTGCTTGCTAGAGATGACAAGACGAATGGTTGCGTGGAGAGCATACCAACTCCAAGGAATCGATAACGTTCACAGTCAAGCCGCACTCAATCTTGCTGAAAAACTGTTCGCCACAGATTTCTCAAAATTGAAAGCTTCTCGGTCTTTCGAGGCATGGTGGAAAGATACGTTAATCAACCCATTTTTAGCATCAGAATACCATTGGAGCTACCCCGAACTGATACCACTACTGGAACAGATTGGCTGTGAATTTTATTCTTCTTCTCCAAAGTGGACAGCAATCGATCGCTTTACCTGGTACAAAAATGTTTCAGAGAGTTCTCAACGCCACCAACAATTAACAGAAAACTTGAGGATGTACTTGCCATTTTTCTTGACTGGACTTCCTCCATCAGTCGGAGAAACGAGTCCAGCAAGCTCCGCAGTCATTGACTCACTGACTAACTTAATCAAACAACTTTCAGATTATACAGTAAATTGGGGGATTTCTATAGAAGAGGTGATTTATCCTCTTTTACTGGATGAGTATCTCAGCCAAAGTCAAGATTCAAGGTTGCGACAATTCAATACAGAAATGAAAGATTTATATGAGGCAGCAAAATACAACCAACTAGATGGGTTAATCTCGACATACCAAGCATCAAATTGCGTGCGGAGTATGTGGGGCGCACCTTATCACTACATTTGCTTTAGCAAAAGAGCTGACTCCTAATATAGGATTGTATAATTCGCTAATTTCTGGAGGAACTGCTTGACTACTCCCAAACACTGTCTAGTGACCGGTGCTGCTGGCTTTATTGGCAGCCACCTGTGCGATCGCCTCCTGCTCCTAGGGCATACCGTAACTGGTTTAGACAGCCTAATTACAGGTCGCCTCGCTAACTTAGAAACGGCTAAAACCTACAATACTTTTAATTTCCTAGAACAAGACACGGCAGCCATTACGCCATCCACCCTAGAAGGCATTGACTGGGTATTTCACCTATCAGGATTGGCAGATCTAGTCCCTTCTATCGAGAACCCCGGCAAGTATTACCACGCAAACGTCCACAGTACCTTTGCCCTCCTAGATGCCTGCCGCCACGCTCAAATCCAACGGTTCATTTACACGGCCTCCTCCACCTGCTACGGCATTCCCGATCGATATCCCACTCCAGAAACCTATCCCTGCTCTCCCGAACACCCCTACGCCCTCACCAAGTATTTAGGAGAGCAATTGGTAATGCACTGGGCAAAAGTTTATAGCTTACCCGCTCTCTCCCTGCGGCTGTTTAACGTCTACGGGCCCCGTTCCCGAACCACAGGTGCTTACGGTGCAGTTTTCGGCGTTTTCTTAGCCCAAAAGTTAGGCGGACAACCCTTCACAGTCGTGGGAGACGGCACCCAAACCAGAGATTTTACCTTTGTCAGCGATGTTGTGGAAGCGTTTGTCAAAGCTGCTGGATCGGACTTAACGGGTGAAATTATTAACGTTTGCTCCGGTGAGCCTCAAAGCGTCCTCACTTTAGTAGAACTTTTGGAAGGCCCGATCGTCCACATTCCCAAACGCCCAGGAGAACCTGACTGTACTTGGGGAGACATTGCGAAGGCAAAAACCCTGCTGGGATGGCAGCCGCAGGTTTCATTTCCAGAGGGGGTATCGCAGATGTTGGCAAATATCGATCTGTGGCGAGAAGCCCCGGTTTGGACGCCTGATTCGATTCAGGAAGCCACAAAGGAATGGTTTGAGCGTCTGGGGAAAAATTAAATCTATGGAGCCAACCCCCCCTCAAGCAGTCAAAGTATTTATCTACCAAGGATCTCGACTGCTGCTGCAATTGCGAGATAACAAACCTGATATCTTTTTCCCCAACCACTGGGGACTGTTTGGCGGGTTAGTAGATCCTGGAGAAACTCCCGTCGAGGCCGTGAAGCGAGAAATAGAGGAAGAATTAGGCTGGACACCTCCGGAGTTCAAGTTTTTGCTGAGGTGGGACGCATCAGATGACCCTTGCGTCAATCACATTTTTGCTGCGCCCTTGACAGTTGACCCCAGCCAGTTAAAACTAACTGAAGGTCAAGCATTAGGACTGTTTGCACTTGAGGAATTGACTCCGTTGCTCCTGGTTCCTAAAATACCGCGCCTTTTGCCCCAAGTCGTTGAAGCGATCGCCTCCGAGGAACTAACTGCTTCTTGGCAAAGTCTAACCAAGTCATCAGGCATTCCTACCTCTTTATTCCCGAACCTATAATCCATGCAATCATTAAGCTCGCAACTGCCATTTGCCACTGATTATTTCCACCAGCTAGCGGCCCTCAGCGAAAACTTTGAGGCGAGCGATCGCCAATCCCAAATGCTATCGTTTGCTGAAGGTGTCGATCGAGCTGCTGCTTTGGTGTGGCGGCAAACCCAGCAACAAAAAAAGGTAATTTTTATTGGCAACGGCGGCAGTGCGGCGGTAGCAAGCCATCAGGCTATTGACTACTGGCGCAACGGGGGATTTCCGGCGATCGCTTTCAATGACGGTGCTCTCCTCACTTGCATTAGCAACGACTTTGGTTACGAACAGGTATTCAGCAAGCCAATTGCCACTTTTGCTCAACCTGGAGACGTTCTTTTTGCCATCAGCAGCTCGGGGCAGTCTGCTAATATCTTGGCAGGTGCCCGTCAAGGAAATGAAACAGGCTGTTACGTAATTACGCTCTCAGCTTTCAAGCCTGATAATCCTTTGCGTCAGTTAGGGGACATCAATTTCTACGTTCCTACAATGGCTTACGGGTTTGCTGAAATTACCCATTTATGTATTTGTCACTGTATCTTGGACGGTTTAATGAAAGGTGCTTTGCCGGAAGCGAAAGTAGCGGATACTAATGACCAAATATCTGTGACCTGAGTATTTGGCGGGGGCCGATATTGTAGATTGGAATCCGCCCCACTACAAGTTACACAAATTCTATTATTCAAGCTATTAAATTTCTAATTCTCCTCTAAGTTGCCGTGAATTTTGAAACTCCTGCTATCAACTCGAAAGAAGACAATCAACTCAAAGGCAGCGGTCAACTAGACCAAGCGATTGCTAGCTGCCAAAGTACCATAGATATAAATCCCGAAGACTTTGAAGCTCACTACGAACAGGCAGAAATCTATCATTTTCAAGGGAAATTAGAAGAAGCGATCGCAGCTTACCGCAAGGTTATTGAATTGAGTCCAAATCTGGTAATAGCGCACCACAACTTAGGAGAAGTCCTGACAAAACTCGGTAGAGTCGATGATGCGATAACATCCTACCGCAGAGCGATTGAGTTGAACCCTGATTTTTCCTGGTCTCATCACAATTTAGGCGATGCTCTGAAAACACTAGAAAAGTGGGAAGATGCAGTAGATTGTTACCGCAGAGCGATTGAGTTGAACCCTGATTTTTCCGGGTCTTACCACAACTTAGGAGATGTTCTGAGTCAAAAACAACAGTGGGAGGAAGCACTAGCAGCTTACCGCCGCGCCCTTGAACTGAACTCAAATAGTTTTGAATCTTACTACAACTTAGGAATAGCTTTAGAGCAACAGCAACAGTGGGAGGAAGCCGCCAACGCTTACCGTTGTGCTGTTGAGAGAGAGCCGAATTTTGTATCTTATCAGAAGTTAGGGCAGAGTTCAGTAAAACAAGGCAATTTGGATGAAGCGATCGCCGCTTATCAAAAGGCAATTCTCTTGAATCCAAATGATAGCAGAATTCATCATCTTCTCGGAGAAGCCCTGCAACAGCGAACTCAGTTGGACATGGCTCGATCGATATCTTCTTACCACCATGCTATTGAACTAAATCCCGATGATTTGCAAACTTACCGCAATTTCTTACAAATTCAACCAGATAATTTGGAAGTATTGTTGCAATTAGGAAATACGCTCGCGAAATTAGAGAAGTGGGAGGAAGCAGTTACTACTTACCGTCACGCCACAGAATTCCACCCAAACTCTTGTGAAGCTTACCAAAATTTAGGGAAAATTTTAGCAAAACTGGGTAATGTCGAAGAAGTGATTCACTGTTACCGTAGCGCAGTTGAGCTTGCCCCCAAATCTTGGGATTTGCACCAACTGTTAGCAGAAACCCTCATGCAACAAGGCGAAATGCTAGATGAAGCCATAGCCTGTTTTAATCGCGCGATCGAGCTTTTCCCTAATGCCAACTCTTACCAACTGTTAGGAGAAATCTTGGCAAAACAAGGTAATTTAGAAGAAGCGCTCGCCTCTTACCGCCTGGCAATTCAACTCAACCCAGAATGCTTTGCGTCTCATTCCCAGCTAGGAGTGGCTCTAGCTCATCAAGGGAATTTTGACGAAGCTATTGTCTGTTACCGTCGCGCATTGGAACTCAACCCAGAGAGTATAGAAGTTCACAGCTATCTTTGGACAATTATCAATCAACGGCAAAACTGGGCAGAAGCCACAACTTGGTATCGCCAAATTATTGATAAACAGCCTGATTCTGCCGTGACACACTACTATTTAGGAACAGCTCTATCCTGTCAGCAACTGTGGGAAGAAGCTGCCCTAAGTTGCCGTCGGGGTATAGAATTGAACCCAAGTTACTTTTGGTCGCACTTACTATTGGGAACCGCTCTCACTCAACTTGAAAAGTGGGAGGAGGTAGCTGCTGCTTACCGCTACGCCATTAATTTCAACCCTGCTTTTGATGGAACATACAGTTATTTAGGCAACGCCTTGAAAAAACTCTCTCAGTGGGAGGAAGCCATTGCAGCTTATAGTTGTGCTATTGAACGCAATGCAAACAATATAGATGCTTATGAAGGGTTAGGAGTAAGCTTACTGCAACTAGATCGAGTAGATGAAGCGATCTCTTGCTACAATAAAATTGTATATCTTGAGATTCAATCAGAAAAAAGTGAGGATAATTTAGAGCTAGAAAAACTTCTGATCCAAAAAGGACTGTTAGAGCAGGTAATTGATTGTTATCATCAAACTTTTAATCTCACTGCCGATCGCCCTAAAGTTTATTATAAATTATCTATGCTTCTAGCACGACAAGGGTTGCTAGAAGAAGCTGCAACCTATTTCCAAAAGGCATCCCAAATTCCACATAGTGAAGTGGATTATGAGAATATCTGGACATATTTGAATCAAAAAAAATGGGTAGAACTGCCTGATTCCTATTACCCAACAAAAATAAAATGTGAATTAGTAGAAGCTTATTTTAATCGAACCAGTCAATATAAAATTATTAATATGCGCTACTTGTCCGAACCAGACATGATTTTCTTGGAAGAATCTGGTTTGTCGCTATTCCATATGAAATTAATTGGACAAGATGACATTGCTTTGGAAGAGATTTATATTAATAGCTTTGACTGTTTTCAATCAATTCAGCTATCAAAAATAATTCCCAAAACCACTCTTAAAGAAATAGGAATTGATTGGGAAGCAGAAGCAAATTTTAGTAGAAAACAAAATTTTCAGCAAAGTTTGGTAGAAACAGGTTATATTTATTCAGTTTGTCCTTTCAGCGGTGAAGTTCTGAGATCGAATCAATCATTTTATGTAGATGGTACAATTCCAATAATAGTTTATCGTTTTGTAGGTAAGGAAGTTTTTTATTTAAAGTGCGGTCACGTTCATGGCGGAAAGATGTCTATATATTTCCCTCATTTGGAATTAATTGTGGTCTTGCCTTCCACTACACGCGACTGGGGAGCCTTGGCCGATAACGATGCCTTGTTGTTCAATAGATTTAAGGCTTGGCTAGTTAGTAATTGGCAACAGGTAAAATCCTATATCTGCAATGACAAACCCAAAAAGGTAGCTTCTGTTTTGGGAACTATACGTAATATGGGTCACGATTTCTGGAATTTATTGACTGGAATACATTACTTATATGAAAATAAAATTCTTCACAAAGTAGACAAATTTTTAGTAGGTCCTTTCGACCATATCAACATAGGCGATATTTTTCCAGAAATCACCTCGGATAAAATTGTTAATTTTGGCGACCCGTGGGAAATTTTTCAATACATCTTAGAAAATAATTATGTAGCGGTCATCGCAACGGGATTTTTACTGAAAGAGGAATTAGCAAATAAAATGTACAGTGGTGCAATAAAAAAATGTTCTCCTGATGTTTTAGAAACAGTGGAGAAAGCTAAAAAGCACTTTCCCTTGCTGTGGTTTGAAATTCGCAGTTCCAATACAAGAGTGTGGGTATCCCAGGTAGAAGGAATAGCAAATATCATCAAAAGCCTCTATTCAGATTTTCCTAACTTGGGAGTTGTTTTCGCTGGCTGGCACCGTCTAGCAATAGACTACCCCGGAGCGGAGGCTGTAATCGAAAGGGAAGAATCGATTAGAAAACAAATTTTAGATATGATACCTCCGGAGATTGAGACATACAGTACAATTGGTCGTCCCCTCTATGAAGGTATTGTCTGGGTGAATACTATAAATATACATATAACACCATTAGGATCGGGGGCACTGCTTCCAATTAATGTGGCTAATAAGATAGGCGTGTGCTATTCCAACCCCAACAATTTATCCAACACTGTGGGAATAAAATTAATTTATTGGCGAGAAAATATGCTTCCTGTAAGACTGATTTCTCCTAGTTCAGTTACTTATGATGCCTCCGCTTATACATCCGGTCAACCTGCTGTTAACTGGTCATTTCATTGTGATTGGAGAGCAATTTATGATGAATTGATTAAAATACTCACTAGCTTGAAGGAGAACAACTAAAATCAAACGATTGCGAAGCAATAGAGCCGCTAATTATTATGATATTATGATATCTGCTGACTTTTCTAGTACCGATCGATATGATTTCGCCGTGATAGGTGGCGGTATTGTGGGATTATCTACAGCAATGGCTTTAGGTCGTCGCTATCCAGATGCCTCAATTTTAGCGATCGAAAAAGAGTCGAGTTGGGCAGCACACCAAACCGGAAATAATAGTGGTGTAATTCACTCTGGCATTTACTACAAACCGGGTAGTTTAAAAGCAAATTTGTGCCGGCAAGGGAATCGTTTGCTGATTGAATTTTGTCAAAAACACGGGATTAATTATGAAATATGCGGCAAGCTAATAGTAGCAACAAATCCTGAAGAATTGCCTTTGTTAGAGAACCTTTACCAGCGGGGTTTAGCTAATGGGTTGAAAATAGAGAAAATTACTGCTGAAGAAGTTAAGGAAATTGAGCCACATGTTAGTTGTTTGGCAGCTATCCGAGTTCCCAGTACGGGGATTGCTAACTACAGGCAAGTTTGTCACAAGTATGCGGAATTAGTTGCTTCTCAGGGAGGGGTTCTTCGCTTATCTACTAAAGTTCTGAACATTACACCTACTTTGGAGGGTGTAGAAATCGCCACAACTCAAGGTGCTTTTCAGGCTAAATTTATGGTTAATTGTACTGGATTGTTTAGCGATCGCGTCGCCAAACTCGCTGGTGTCGATCCAGGAGTTAAGATAGTACCTTTCCGAGGAGAGTATTATGAATTAGTTCCAGAAAAGCGCTATCTAGTAAAGCATTTAATTTATCCTGTTCCCAACCCCAATTTTCCCTTTTTGGGTGTTCACTTTACCCGGATGATTGATGGGAGTATTCATGCAGGACCTAATGCTGTCCTCAGTTTTAAGCGAGAAGGCTATCAGAAAACAGACATCAATCTCCGTGACTTGGGTGAAACTTTCACTTACCCTGGTTTCTGGAAATTGGCTGCAAAATATGCGGGCGTGGGGATAGAGGAAATGGTGCGTTCTTTCAGTAAAGCTGCTTTTGTGAGGAGTCTGCAAAAGTTGATTCCTGAAGTGCAAGCTGAAGATTTGGTTCCTACTCATGCAGGGGTAAGAGCTCAGGCCTTGACAAAGGAGGGTGGATTAGTAGATGATTTCTTGTTAGTTAGGGGAGAGCGTGCAATTCATGTTTGTAATGCTCCTTCTCCGGCGGCTACTGCTTCTTTGGCGATTGGGGATGCGATCGCATCTCAAGTTTTTCAAGAATTACAATAGCTATTTTATTGAGTTTTAACAAGATAACAATTAGTTGCAGGATGTAACGCGATAGTAGCAATCAGCCACGATGGAATCTTCTAGTTTTCCGTCTTGCAGAAACTGATTGCCTTTGTCGAATCCGGTAACAGCCTTTCGATCGTTATATTTTTGCTAAATTAATTTTTGATTAATAAATATTTTTAGAACCTGTGGGGCTACTTGCTTCAACAGCCGCTTGTTTATAATACATCATTTTGCCAGTAGATCGTCAGGTGACTCGATATCTGGTATAGTCAGAACAGTAACCTTTCGCTCCCAGTGCCTGTGGCGCAAAAGCGCGATCGCAACGGCAAATAAGTTATACTTTAAACAAATTTGCTTAAAAAGCTTTTGCTAGTCAAGCAAAAATTGAAATAAAACATTGGCTTACGCCAAATAATATTGATTTGTTCCTGGAGGATCGAGTTGTGGAAAACGATCGCAAAAAAAACTCTATTTTGGTAATTGCCAGCATGCACCGATCGGGTAGTTCCTTAGCGGCATCATTGCTGCAAAGTGCCGGCCTGCACATCGGCAGAAAGGTGATGTTGTACCCCGATGCTGGAAATCCCAAGGGGTACTTTGAAAGTTTTGACTTTTGGAATTTTCACCGCTCGGTACTGCAATCGCAAGGAATTGATGAAGATGGTTGGACATTGCAGGAAAAAATAGAAGTTGACGATCGTTTTGTAGAAGAAGCAAAAAAAATTGTTGACCAAAATTCCTTAAGTGTTGTTTGGGGATGGAAGGAGCCGCGGACTGCACTTTTTTTGGATTTTTGGGCAGAACTGCTGCCAGAAGCTAATTTTTTACTCATCTATCGCGCTCCTTGGGAAGTTGTTGATTCTCTGTATTGGCGACACGATGCCTTATTTCAAAGTCAGCCGGAATTGGCGGTAAAAATATGGCTGCACTACAACCAAAAAATTCTCAACTTTTATAATCGCTATTCAAGCCACTGCCTTTTGGTCAATCTTGCCACTCTTGTCAAAAACAAAGAATTATACATTCAGGCAATCAATCAAAAATTTAATACTAATTTAACTGCTCCTGCATCAACCCTCTACGACCCATCATTACTGCGCTCTCAAGGAGGGGATAGTTACAGACCGAGCTTGATAGAGCATTATTTTCCAGAAGCTGTGGAGATGTATCGGGAACTAGACTCTAGATCGTGGCAACCGCAAGAAACGCCGGATTTCTCTTGGCGCGAACTGATTAAACCGTCAATTTACAGATTTTGGGCTTTTCAAGAGTGGGTTAATGTCCGCAAGCAAGAAAGACAGAATAAAACATTACAAGCTGAATTGCAGCAGTGTCAGTCTCAACTGCATCAGAATCAGGCAGAACTAGAGCACATAAATCTTCAAGCGCATCAGGTGGAGGAGGTGTTAGAACAATCTCAATCTCAACTGCACCAGACGGAGGATGTACTAGAAGAATCTCAATCTCAATTGGAGCAAGTCCAGGAAGAATTGGAGCAGTTAAGCGTTCAAAAGATTCAAACAGAGACATTATTAGCGCATTTTCAGTCTCAACTCAACCAAATTGAGGGACTCTTCGCAGACTCTCAGTCTCAACTGCATCAAACCGAGGAAATGTTGGAACAATCTCAGTCTCAACTGCATCAAACCGAGGAACTGTGGAACAATCTCAGTCTCGACTGAGCATCAAA
>JAAUPF010000331.1 GCA_012034575.1 Richelia sp. CSU_2_1
TCTTCTCTCTTCCTTCTTCCTTCTTCCTTCTTCCTTCTTCCTTCTTCATTCTTCCTTCTTCCCTCATCCTTCTTCCCTCATCCTTCTTCCTTCAAATAAAATGAGTGACGCTTTTAGAGAATTGCTGCGGAAAATTGGCAGCGGAACGCATACAGGAGAAAATTTAACTCGATCGGAATCAGCAGCAGCCACGCGGATGATGCTTTTGCAAGCAGCAACGCCGGCGCAAATCGGTGCTTTTATGATTTCTCACCGCATCAAACGGCCGACAGGCGAAGAATTGGCAGGAATGCTCGATGCTTATGAAGAATTAGGGCCGAAACTGGCTCCCCCAAATCGAGAAAAAGGGTTTGCAGTATCTAGCGTTGCCGTATTTGGCAATCCTTACGACGGGCGATCGCGCACTGCGCCAATTAGTCCATTAACAGCTCTAATTTTAACCGCCGCGGGCGTTCCCGCCGTCATGCACGGGGGCGATCGAATGCCGACAAAAGAAGGCGTTCCCCTAATTGAAATTTGGCGCGGTTTGGGCGTTGACTGGACAAAATTAGATCTAGAAAAAGTCCAGCAAGTTTTTGACAGTACGGGTTTGGGTTTTGTCTATATTTGCAGGCATTTTCCAGAAGCTGACGGCTTAGTTTCCTACCGCCGCGAAATCGGCAAGCGACCGCCTTTTTCAACACTAGAATTGATGTGGTGTCCCTGTGCGGGAGATGTTAATGTTATCTCCGGCTACGTTCACCCGCCGACGGAAAGTATGTTTCAAAAAGCTTTTGAACTGCGGGGAATTAATAATTATACCACAATTAAAGGATTGGAAGGAAGCTGCGATTTGCCGCGCGATCGAACTGCAATTATCGGTATTTCTCAGCCAAATTCTCCCTTTGAACGGGTGCTTTTATCCCACGGAGATTATGGTTTTAGCAGCGTAAACCCTGCCTGCGAATCAACGGCGGAATTAATCAAACAAATGCAAGAAGTATTGCTGGGCAAACCATCAGAATTGATGCAATCTGCGATTTGGAACGGCGGATTTTACCTGTGGCGCTGCGGAATTTGCCCGGATATAAATTCTGGTTTTATCAAAGCAGAAAGTTTGTTGAGTAGTGGTCAAGTGATGCAAAAACTTGAAGAAGTTAGCAAAGCTGTTAGTGCTTTGATTTAAAATTGAATAATTGACAAAATATTAAGGGTATAGTCTCCCCAAATTGTGCAGAAAAATAGTTTTTAGAACAGTGCTTTCTATTGCTAAAAACCTCGCGCAACATTCGTCTCCAGTCAACGATCGACGCTCGACTGAAGAAAGAAGGAAGAAAGGTAAAGGTGGATAATTACCAACTCCCAATTACCAATTACCAACTCCCAATTCCCAATTACCAACTCCCAATTCCCAATTACCAATTCCCAATTACCAATTCCCAATTCCCAACTATTTAAGGATGATTGACGATCGAATTATTTCTCTAATTCTTGCTGGCGGTAAAAGTTCGCGAATGGGAACGGACAAAGCTTTGCTAGAAATAGAGGGAAAATCTCTATTACAAAGAGTTTGCGAAACAGCCGCCAAATTGACTTCGCAAGTTTATGTTTTGACTGATTCACCCGATCGCTACCGCTCTATTTTAACCGCCGATTATCAATTGATTCCAGATCGCAATCCGGGCGCTGGCCCCTTAGTTGCCTTATCTCAAGGATTGAGCGAAATTAATGCTGAATGGATATTGCTGTTAGGTTGCGATTTGCCTTTGTTAGATGCGGATATTATTCAAAATTGGGAGCGTCAGTTGCCAGAATTACCCACATCTACCTTAGCAGTTGTTCCCTATCAAAACGATCGCTGGGAGCCTTTGTGCGGTTTCTACCGCGATCGATCCCTGTCCAGCTTGCAAAAGTTTATTGACAACGGCGGGCGATCGTTTCAAGCTTGGTTGAGTCAAATTCCCGCAGTACCTTTACCTGCGGTCGATCGAGCCTCTCTCATGCTGTCAAATTGCAACACGCCGGAAGAATTCGAGCAATTAAAAGCTAAAATAAGTAAATAGTTGACAGTTGACAGTTGACAGTTGACAGTTGACAGTTGACAATTAACAGTTAAGAGTTGACAGTTGTTATTCTTAACTAATGGCTAATGACTACTAACTGCTAACTATTGACTACTAACTGCTGACTGCTGACTACTAATTGCTGACTAATGACTAATGAATATTGGCTGCTCGATCGCGAGATAACTTTCCTCAATCACGGCTCTTTTGGCGCTTGTCCGATTCCCGTACTCGAAGCACAAACCTATTTTCGAGAACAGTTAGAAAGAGAACCTTTGCGCTTTTTCATGCGCGAATTTGAACCGCTGTTAGATAATGCCAGAAACGAATTAGCAGCCTTTGTCGGGGCTGGTGCAGATGAGTTAGCATTTGTGCCGAATGCAACGACAGGAATCAATGCAATTGTGCGATCGCTCTCTTTTTCCCCAGGCGATGAATTGCTAACTACAAATCAGGAATACAACGCTTGCCGCAACGTCCTTGACTTTGTTGCCGATCGCACCGGCGCTAAAGTAATTGTAGCATCAGTACCGTTTCCCGTAGAATCGCCCCAACAAATTATCGAAGCAATAATCCAACAAGTTTCGCCCCGCACAAAATTAGCATTATTAGACCACATAGTCAGTCAAACAGGATTAATATTTCCGATCGAAAAGCTAGTCAAAGAATTAGCTAATCTTGGTGTCGATGTATTGGTAGACGGAGCCCACGCACCGGGAATGCTACCGCTGAATTTAGATGAAATAGGTGCAGCTTTCTACACGGGAAACTGTCACAAATGGCTGTGCGCGCCGAAAGGAGCAGGTTTTTTGTACGTGCGGCGCGACAAACAAGATGCTGTTCGGCCGACAACAATCAGTCACGGTGCTAACTCGCCCCGCACCGACAAATCGCGCTTTCAATTAGAATTTGACTGGATGGGAACTGGCGATCCGAGTCCTTATTTATGCGTGCCTGTGGCGATTAATTTTATGGGTTCTTTGTTGCCAGGCGGCTGGCCGGAATTGATGGCAAGAAATCACGATTTAGCATTAGCTGGCAGACAGATATTGCTAGACAAATTGGATTTGCCCGTGCCTTGTCCCGATGAAATGGTAGGTTCGATGGCTGTTGTACCGCTGCCCGATGAAAAGTCTGATGCAGTTGCTAAGGGAGGAATTGTTCCTTTACAAGATGCTTTGTGGGAAGTTTTTAAAATAGAAGTGCCGGTCATTCCTTGGCCGGATGCTAGCAAGCGGATGTTGAGGATTTCGGCTCAATTTTACAATTCTTTGCCGCAGTACGAATATTTGGCTAAGGCATTGGTTGAGTTACTCGGAAGTTAATTAATTGTAGGGTGCGCGGTGGGCACTGTATGATTTTTTAACCGCAGAGGGCGCAGAGGGCGCAGAGAGAGAAGAAAGAGAGTAAGAAAATAAGCTATGTTTGTGAGAAATATCGATCGCCCTTCTCTCTTGGCAAACAGCTTTAATTAAATTAAAGAGTCGATCGGGCTTTTTCCAAATCCTGACTTCTGACTTCTGACTTCACTTATCTAAGCTAATGCTTCTAGCTAAAGGTACGCTAAAATATTTTCCCCTGAAAGGAGAATCGAATGATGCAGGATGGTTGATTCTGGAATGCGATCGCGATCTGAGTTTGTACTACTGCTAGTTCGTGCAAAAGCATTTAGGACTTCGATTGCAACACCCCAAGTTTGGATCTCACATAAGTGTTGTTAGGGGCGAAGTTGTGAAAAATATTTGTCGGTGGAATGCCTATCAGAGTCAAACGATCGATTTTTATTACTCTAACGAAATTAAGACGAACATTAGGTATTGGTGGCTGACTGTATGTTCTCCTTGCTTGATGTCTGTCCGACAAGAATTAGGGTTGGATGTGCGGCCGGAATACGATTTTCACCAAAGAAATGGGCGGAGCGAAGCGGAGGGCTGAAGCCCCGTCCTTATAGGACGGCTTTAATTATTGCTGATTCTACCAGAAACTATAGTATAATAAAGAAAGTAAATAGCTCGCAAAAAATGAAAGCAAGGTATCAATACAGATTCTATCCGACCGACCGACAAAAACAGAGCTTGGCTCAGTTATTTGGCTGTGTTCGAGTAGTCTGGAATGATGCGCTTGCCCTCTGCAAACAGTCCGAG
>JAAUPF010000093.1 GCA_012034575.1 Richelia sp. CSU_2_1
CAATACCGGTTCTAGTCGATTCTGCTAGTCGAAGTACATAAGTCCCTAAGAAACCGGGTTTTTATCGGTATTGCAGGCTTGATGCAGGATTTTTGACAAAAACCCGGTTTCTACCTCTGTTGAGAAAAAAGGGAAAAAAATTCTCCCCCTCTCCCTCCCTCTCTCTCCCTCTCCCCCTCCCCCCTGTCTCTATTCCCCTTCCACCAGCAGGCGGTATTCCTCGGACGACAAAGCGTCATCTGTGTCGTCGAAGTCCTTAACTCGGACTTTCACCAGCCACCCGCCACCGTAGGGGTCATCTGCTAAATTTTCGGGAGACTCTACAATCTCATCATTGCGTTCGATGACTGTGCCCGTAACTGGCGCTTTTAAGTCTTCAACGGCTTTGACTGACTCGACTGTACCGAAGGCTTCGCCCTTTTCTAATGCTGCGCCGACTTCCGGCAATTCTAGAAATACGATATCGCCGAGTTGGTCTATAGCAAAGGCGCTGATGCCGATGGTTGCTATTTCGCCTTCGAGTCGGACGTATTCGTGGGTGTCTAGATATTTCAGGTCATCGGGGTATTCTAATGTCATGTGAAATTCTCGCGATCGAAAAAGTATCAGCTAAATTTTATTAAACTATGGACATTTAAAGCTGGTGTACTGGTAAGAAAAAATGTTAAGCAGTAAGGTGCGCAGTGCGCACCCTACAAATTATGACTACAAATTATGACGTTATGACAAAGGGTAAGCAAAAAACTATGAGAGACTGGCTTTTGGGTGAGTTTTCTCTGGCAAGGATTTTACGATCGATCGTTTTTATCTATGCTTTTCTGTGTTTTTATGCTTTCTTCTTTTCAGAACGGCTGATTTTTCAACCGCCACCGCCTAGCTACCAAGATAGTAGCGAAATTATTAAAGTTGCTTCCGCCAAGGGTGCAAAAATTTCTGCTGTTTATTTTCCCAACCCGCAAGCTAAATATACGGTACTTTACAGTCACGGCAATGCGGAAGATTTGGGGATGATTTTGTGGCTGCTGCGAGATATCCGCGATCGCGGGTTTGCTGTTTTTGCTTATGATTATCAAGGTTACGGTACGAGTCAGGGCCAGCCTTCTGAGTACAATACTTATCGGGATATTGAGGCTAGTTACGGTTATTTAACTGAGGTTTTGCAAGTGCCGCCGCCACGAATTTTACTGTACGGGCGTTCTGTTGGTGGCGGGCCTGCTATAGATTTGGCGTCGCGCAAAACGGCGGGCGGTTTGGTTGTGGAAAGTTCGTTTGTTTCGGCGTTTCGGGTGTTGACGAAAATTCCGCTTTTACCGTTTGATAAGTTTGTGAATATTGATAAAATTGGTAAGGTTCGATCGCCCGTTTTGATAATTCACGGCAAGTCTGATGAGGTGGTGGCTTTTTGGCACGGAGAAAAACTTTTAGCTGCTGCAAATCCACCGAAATCTCATTTTTGGGTCGCGGGGGCGGGCCACAATAATTTGATTGATGTTGCGGGCGATCGATATTTTACAACTTTGCGCGATTTTGCGAAAATGCTCGATCGAAGTTTGCAGTAGGGCTTCGGTATCTTAAAAGTAGTTTTGAGTTTTGAGTTTACACTCTATATGTAGGTGCGCAGTGCGCACCTTACACCATAGATAGTGTCATAATTTCTCCCTTGCCTAAGTTCCAGTCATGTTGCTAGTGACATTGGTAGGTTCGATCGGCTAAAATTTTCACTATCTGAGTACCTTTCAGCAAATGCTGAAAGGTCGAAAAACAATGAAAATTGCTGACCCAGAACAACAAGCAGCCGACGCCCTGCGGCAGTGCCTGCAAGATATTCCCTTCCTAAAAATTGTCCAAATCCAGCCCGTACAGACAAATTATCGAGAACTTGAACTTCTTGCCCAAATTAAACTTTCCAACAAAAATTGCCATTTAGTCGTTCTCTTCAACAACATCGGTCAACCAAGACAGGCCCGCCAAGCCATCAGCCAATTGCTAAATCATTCTGAAACAAATTCAGAAATTTACCCAATTTTCATGGCTCCTTATATCTCGCCTAAAGTAGCAGAAATTTGTACCCTCGCCGGAGTCGGTTATATCGATCTAGCCGGAAATTGTCGCCTTAGTTTCGCACAAGTTTACATCCAAAAACAAGGCAACCCGAACCCTTTTCCCCAGAAACGCGACCTGCGTTCCCTCTACTCTCCCAAAGCTGAAAGAATTCTCCGAGTTTTACTCAGTACGCCTCATAAGGGTTGGAAAATGCAAGAGTTAGCCTCGGAAGCTGCCGTCAGTCTGGGACAAGTTCACAACGTCAAAAAATTACTTGCCAACCGAGAGTGGTTGCACGCAGAAACAGAAGGAATTGTGTTGAGCTCCCCGACTTCTCTTCTAGCAGAATGGGCAGAAAACTACGATTACCGCCGCCACCAAATCCATGACTTTTACTCATTCAAACCCATTGCTGACCTTGAATATCTCTTAGCTGAAACTTGCGCGTCAGCCCAACTAAACTATGCCTTCACTGGATTCTCCGGTGCTGCGAGACTTGCCCCTTTCGTGCGCTATCAACGGGCAACGGCTTATGTCGATAATAACTTAGAAAAAATTACCAGTTCGTTGCAGCTTAAATCCGTCGCCAGTGGTGCTAATCTAAGTTTGCTCGTTCCTTACGATCGAGGTGTTTTTTATAAATCTCAAAATATAGACAACACCAAAATTGTCACCCCCGTTCAACTTTATCTAGACCTCAAAGGATACCGAGGGCGGGGTGAAGAAGCTGCACAAACACTCTTAAAAGAAGTTTGGGAACCCCAATGGTAGATAGAAGAGACTACACCGCTGAAGCGGTAGCAGCAGCCAAATCTGTACTTCTGGAACTGACTCGAATTCTGGGTGAATACCGGAACGAGATTGTGGTTATTGGAGGGTGGGTTCCCGACTTACTTTTATCTAGCAATAACGCTCAACATATCGGCAGTACCGATGTGGATATTGCCCTCAATCATCGGACACTTGTGGAAGTCGGTTACAAAACTATTCAGGAAATATTGTTATTTAGAGGTTACACTCAGGGAGCGCAGCCTTTCATCTTTTATCGCACTGTTACTTTAGAAAATCGCTCTCTTCGGGTACAAGTCGATTTGCTTGCGGGTGAATATGACGGTACGTCTAGAAGCCATCGGACTCAGGCCGTTCAAGATGTTCGTCCTCGCAAAGCGAGAGGTTGCGACTTAGCATTTGAAATGTTTGCAGAGGTGAGACTTGAAGGTACGCTTCCCGGTGGGGGTAAAGACTCGGCTATTGTTCGAGTTGCTTCTATTGTAGCATTTTTGGTGATGAAAGGCATGGCACTTTACGATCGCCTCAAAGAAAAAGATGCTTGGGATATCTATTTTTGTCTTTGTAACTATCCTCAATATCCGGGAGACTTAGATGCCCTTGTTGCTGAATTTCAACCTCATCTAAATCGCAGTCTTGTACGGGAAGGGTTAATAAAAATTGCCCAAAAGTTTGCTTCACCGGAACATATCGGCCCGATTCACGTTGCTAATTTTGAAGAGTTAACCGATGCAGAGGCACGGGAAATCAGACAACAAGATGCTTACCAACGAGCCAACTATCTTTTAGAGCAATTAAACATTATCTAAAAAGATAGTTATTCCTATGGTGTGTCCGTCAATGTTTTTCGATCGCAGGTTTGTAGTAAGGACTTCAGTCCTTATTTTTGAGGACTGAAGTCCTCGCTACTAACCTGTTTAACTCGGACGGTTGGGCGATCGATAAAATGGTTTTTTCACTACCTTAGCTGGATAGTTTTTACCGCGAATTTCGATTGCTAATTCCTGACCAATTTTAGCCAATTTTGCGGGAACGTATGCCAGGGCGATCGCGCGATTCAATGTCGGCGATAACGTACCGCTAGTAACTTCCCCTACTGTTTCCCCTTCAAATATTACCGGATATCCGTGTCTGGCAATGTGCCGCCCTTCCATTTCTAACCCTACCAATCGCTTTGCTACCCCATTAGTTTTTTGCTGTTCCAAAACTCCACGACCGATAAAATAACCCTTAGTATCGAGGTGAACTACCCAATTCAATCCAGCTTCTAAGGGTGTAGTAAAATCGTCAATATCTTGACTGTAAAGTGCCATTGCTGCTTCTAAGCGCAACGTATCTCTCGCACCCAAACCGCAGGGTAAAACACCCGCCTCTAACAGTTCTTGCCAGAGTTCTTTTCCTGTTTCTGGATCGGTCATGATTTCAAAACCGTCCTCTCCCGTATAACCAGTTCTGGCAATAAAACTCGGCTGTCCCAACAGGTTGGTTTCTAAGTGACCGAAAGCTTTAATTGGAGTGAGATTGTTTTCCACAAAAGGTTGCAAGTAGCTGACAGCTTCCGGCCCTTGCAGTGCGATCAAAACTTTGTCTTGAGAAATATCCGTGAAGCTGACACCACTTAATTCTAAATGGGCTGCAATCCAAGCTTTATCTCTGATGCGGGTGGCGGCATTGACAATAATTACCGCACGTTCTTCGCTAGTCGTGGCGTCGGCTTCTTGGTAGTAGAAAATAATGTCATCTAAGATGCAGCCTTTGGCATTGAGCAATACTGTATATTGTGCTTGACCCGGTTGCAATCTGTTCAAGTCGGAGGGTACTAAAATTTGACATTTTTCTCTTAATTTTTTGCCCCTCAAACCGAATTTTCCCATGTGAGAAATGTCGAACATTCCAACTCGCGATCGCACTGATTGGTGCTCGCTGCTGATGCCGCCGTACTGCACTGCCATCTCCCACCCGGAAAACGGAACCATCCGAGCTTTGAGTTCCAATGATAAGTCGTAGAGCGGCGTGCGCGCAAGTTGGCTCGCTGTTTCTGAATCGTGTACTTTTTCTGTTGACTTTGCCACGGGTAGCCCCTTTGTTGCGGGTGGACTGTTTTGATTTTACGGGATCGATCGACCGAAAAATTTTATTTTTTGGAATCTTTATGCTTCGCCTTGCCGATCTTGGCAATTCATTCTTAAGGATTTAATATTTGTCAATCCGTAATTTTACGCAAATCGATCGATCGAGAACTGGAATTCTGCAAGAATATCATCTTTTCAAAAGTATAATCGCGCTCGGCCTGGCTGCTGCGCGCCCAGCTAAATATTTCAGAAACGGTATCAATTCGATCGACACGCATCTCGATCGCATTTTATAGTAAGATTAAATCTCCCTCGGTATTTACTGAGGAACCCAAGGACGATCGACCTCGCTTCCGCAATTCTACGTAAATTATCTGGACAGCCATTAAAAATGCAATTTTTGTTTGGGTGGAAAAATACGATCGACAGTGCAGACAGATATCAAGAATATGTGTCTTTCAAAACTTCTCAAGCACCAGATATTATTCCCCACAAACTTTTTTGGGCTGCGATCGTCATTTCCTATGCTGTTGCGAACATACCTGTAGAGAGAATTTATTCATTAATTTTTACAATTCTGAAAAATCTGCCAATTCAAGGTGCAGAAGTTTTTTTAACTAAATACAACAACGAAATTACCAAAGCTCAAATCAGCAGCCATTTCATTGTATCAATTAAAGGATTCTTGTTTTTTGTAGCATTTTTAATGCTTGCCTATCCCATTGCAGTTACTGTAGGGCGATCGGGCAAAATTTGGGAAGAATTGGGACTCAAAAGAATTGCTATTGTTTCCCTGTACTTTTTCCTAGCTTTATCGCTGCTAGTATTTCCTTATTCCTACCCTCACGTACTGCTTTCGCATCCTTCAGGATTGGCAAGTCTCGGAGTATCTTACGGCCAAATGAGCCTGTCGCCTTTTGCAGAATCCTATGAAATAGTAGCGCGGCGATTGCTGAAACCGGCAATCGCTTATTTTATCCAAATGCAGGGCTATGTTTTATATTATTTATTTTCTCTGATCTGCATTTATGCTTTAATATTTATGACAGTGTGTTTCTGGGAATCAAAAATTGCCAGTAAGTACAGATTGGGCGACACAAAACCAGCAATTTATTCCCGGAAATTTTGGGTTTACCTGTCAGCAATGACCAGCAGTTACGCGATCGTCTGCTTTCAGTGGCCGGGATATCCAGAAAACATAACTTTTATCTTAATCCTGCTCGCCGCCTGCCTGCCAATGAACCGTCAAGCAAGGCTCGGAACAGTTGCTTTGTGCATGGTAAATCACGACGGCAGCGCTTTTGCACTAATTCCAATTATCTGGTTTTGTTTTCCCAAAAAAGAGAGGATTTCGGCATTATTTGCAGTGATTTTATTCTACGGAATTTGGTTTGCCAGTCACGGATTGAATTTGCAGCAAGGACTCGAATCTCATGTAGTAGTTGGCGGTCAAAAATCAGCTTTGTCGCTGTTAACCCAGTATCCCGCCATAGCAGCAGCCGGAACCTTTTTTGCTTACAAACTTTTGTGGTTCCTGGTACTCTTCGCAGCAGGGCGTTTGTGGCTGGAAAAAGACCGAAAAACTGCCGTAGCAATAGTTGCCATAACTTCATTCCCTGTTTTAATGATTTTAGTTGGTTGGGATACAACCAGACTGACAGGTTTTGGCTTTTTAGGAATGCTAATTGCCTTAGTTGCAGTCGCGAATGAGTACGGCAAATTCACCAAAAATCAGCGCCAACTATTGCTAGCAGCAGCGTGCGCTAACATTCTTTTACCTTCGTACAATGTTGCTTTAGATATTCCCGAATCCGCCTTTAAATATCCCTATCCGGGGATTTACAAAGCGATCGGGGGAATTTTGCAATTAATTGTACAGTAAAAGTCGATAGGGATAGGTGATAGGTGGTAGGTAGTAGGTAGTAGGTGGTAGGAAATGAGTCTCCAAGCTAAAACCTCAAACCTAAAACCTCAAACCTCAAACCTGAAACCTAGATGTAGAAAGTTCAAAAAACAGTTTTACCAACCAAGTAAATCAGGGGTTCACAAGTATGACTCAACAAATATTGCTCGAAAAACTGCAGTACAATCCTTTAGTTACTACCCTAGGAATCCGGGAACAGTACCGCGATCGCTATTGGGAAACTAAAGACCCAATTTGCAGCGATCGCCTGTTGTGGCGGGCGCAAACATTCCGCCATATCGTGCATTTGCTACCCGGACAAACTATCTTAGAAATCGGCTGCGGTAAAGGATTTTTCACCAAACAACTCGCGCGCGTTTCGCGGGGAGAAAACCCGATAACAGCAGTCACTTTTAACTCGGAAAACGATCGATCGGCCGATTTGCCGGATGCAGTAGAATTCCTCACAGCAGTCGATTTTCCGGGGGAACTTGCGGGACGGCAATTTGACTTTATTGTCGCAATGGATCTGTTAGATAAAGGCAATTGCGGCTGGGTTTTGCAAAAAGTTTACGAGTTGTTAAAGCCGGGAGGACAAGTCATTTTTTATGAAACTAATCCGTGGAATCTAGTTCACAAAATCCGCCGCCGAGTATCGAAATATTTGGGAAAACAAGATCCGAGAAAATTGCTGGCGCGCCCAGAACTTTACGAATTGATTTCAGAAGTAGGTTTTATTAAAGTTTTTGCCATCTTCAACGATTTTGTTTACGCGCCTCTCACGCGAGAAATGATTTGGATTTTGCGCAATCTTTCGATAATTTTAGAGAATACTCCTGTTTTGCAAACTTTAGCCGGTTCGATTCTCGTTCACGCTCAAAAACCGCCCCGAAACGTCGATCGACCTTTAGTATCTTTGTGCGATCGAGAAGAATTGCGAGGTGCTATTTCTGTAGTCGTTCCCTGTCACAACGAAGAGATGAATATCGAACCGCTAGTTTCTCGACTGATGGGATTTTACGGCGATTACATTCACGAAATAGTTCTCGTTGACGACAACAGCAAAGACGGAACTAGCGAAGTAATGAAAAAGTTAGCTAGCGAAAATTCACGGATTAAACCAGTATTTCGCACCCCACCAAACGGCGTCGGTAGGGCGATCGCAGACGGTTACAAAGCAGCAACAGGGCGCTACATTTTGTCAATGGACTGCGATTTTCAGCACTTATTGCCGGAAATGCGAGAGTTATTTGATGCAGCCGTGGGACACGATGTAGTTATCGGCAGCCGCTTTTCTCGCCACAGCGTATTGCTGAATTATCCATTACCTAAAATAGTAGTCAATCGCGGCTTTCACCTGTTAGCTCAAATCGTATTGTTCCGCCGTTTTAGGGACTTGACAAACAACCTGAAAATCATGCGCCGAGAGGTTGTCGAACAATTGGAATTGACGCAACCCGGTTTTGGCATCAATGCTGAAACCGGACTTCAGCCGCTGTTAAAAGGTTTTACAGTAAAAGAAGTTCCGATATCTTGGATCGATCGCACTCCTGATATGGGAGTATCATCTTTCCGCTTAGTTCGCGTTGGCGGCGGCTACGTGCAAGTGTTGTGGAAATTGTGGCTGCAAAATGTTCTCGGGATTGGCAAATCTTGAGGCTTCTTCCTCATTTCTTCTTCCCTCTTCCCGATTTAGGTTTTAGGTTTTAGGTTTTAGGTTTTGGGTTTTGGGTTTTGGGTTTTTTCTGACACCTACAATCTCATACCTACCACCTACCACCTAATACCTGACACTTCCTTCTTCCTTCTTCCTTCTATTTAACAATGGGTGAATTTTGTAACAGCAAAGAGTTTTCGCCTTCTACAGAGATGCGCTACAATCGATCGAGCGACCCCAATTTTCACAAGTGCTATTAAATGGAAAACATATCGATTCTCGATCGAGCAGCTAAATCGCATCCCAAACCATCTCCCAACGCTGTAGTCGCAGCCCTTTTAGCAGCCGAGAAAAACGCGAAAAAAAGTAAAATTCGCTATTCTTTCCCGCAATTAATTGGCACCTGGCGTTTGTGCTTTATCACCGGCACGAAAAAGACGCGACAAAAAGCAGGAATTGTGTTAGGTACGGGGCGTTACATTCCCGAGTGGGTGGCAAAAATTCAAATTGCTTTTTCACCAGCAGACACTGTTACTGAAGCAGCAGCCAATAGCGACACTGGTAACGTGAAAAATTCAGTTACAGTAGGGGCGATCGAACTTACTCTTTCCGGGCCGACTAAGTTTTTGCCCAACAATATTTTAGCTTTTGATTTTACTAGAATTACTGTAAAAGTTTTGGGTAAAACAGTCTATCAAGGTTTGATTCGGGGCGGCGAAGCGCGGGAGAAGGAATTTTTCAGTTTAAGTGTCGGGAAACAGGCATTTTTTGCCTATTTTTTAATAGAAAATGAGATAATTGCTGCTAGGGGAAGGGGCGGCGGATTGGCTTTGTGGGCCAAAGTTTAAACGCCCGATCGAGCGAGAAATTGTAGATTTTTGGGTATAACTAATTAATTTATTCGCTCTTTTTCATGCTTCACCAAATTCGATTAATAGAATAAGTATCAAATACAGAATCTTTACTTAAGATCGGTATTCCTTCGATTATGCTTTGTGCGATAAGTACGCGATCGAACGGATCTTTATGATGAAAAGGCATACTCACGATGGCATAGATATGTTCTAAATTGATATTCAGTAAGTTAAAATCTTCCAAACTGAGTTTTTGTTCGATATACTGTTGAAAAGGCAAAGTCAAATTTAAATGCCCTTTACTGTTCTTAATTGCCATTTCCCAGACACTTGCTGCACTCACTAATTTATTATTATCTTCATCTTCAATTAAAATCCTTGCATTATCACTAATTTGAGAATTCCCTTCAAAAAACCAAATTAAGGTATGAGTATCTAACAAAACTCTCATTACATATAATCCTGAAAATCTTCTAAAGGCTCCTCAAATTTGTCAGATAGAGAAATCACATCGCGATCGCTTCCAAACAAGGGAGGACGGCGCTGTTTTTTAGGCGGTGGCACTGATAATTCTCTATTTGTTGTACGCTCGCTATCTAAAGCAGCAATAATTTCAGCTATTTCTGCAGATAATTTAGTCAATTCTTTTGCTTTTTCAAGCAAGCGAACGATCGATGGTGATGGCAATAAATCTAGTGGTTCGTCACAGTCATCGTAATTTGTAATTATTTCTCGATTTTTCCCAATTCTTTCGCTGTTTAATAGAGCAGCTAAAAATTTCATGATATTTACTCTTTTACGGCTACCTTGTACTGAAGGCAATTCAATAGACTCCATCAAATCCTGCCATGTAACATTTTCTGGCAGTCGATCGATTAAGTTGCGCGCTTGTTCTTTGACATTGATAGTTTCCATAGTTTTTGATGAATAGACTGGGGATTTTAATTATTATAATACGATTCCGATCGCCCTTGTAGGGACACGGCACTGCCGTATCCTTACCCCTCGGTCAAAAATCGATCGCCTTTCTCACAAAATATAAGTCAGGCTCGCGCTTGCTGCGGTCGCCCCCACACAATTCGCTCCTGCTTGTATACAACCATACCGGGTTTCGCGCCCTTGGGTTTGTATACATACTTAGGCTCTGTATAAACTACCGGAACTTGTTCGCTGTGGCGGGCCCTGCTGTAATAAGCAGTCATATCGGCGGCAAATTGCAAATCAGTTTCTTCAGCAACAGTACCCGGTTTGAGGCGCAATAAAGCATGACTTCCGGGAATTTCTAAAGTATGAAACCACAAATCGTAATCGTTAGCAGTGCGAAAAGTAAGTTGGTCGTTTTGACGGTTGTTGCGGCCGATTAACAACTCAAAACCGCTGGGAGTTTGGTAGCGGTGAAATTCGATCGACCCTGTTTTGTCGCCGCTGCGGTAATCCGGCACATCTAAATATTTTTGCTGGATCAATTCTTCGCGAATTTCATTCAGCGTTTGCAAATCTTGGGGTGTGCGGTAAGTTTCTAACACCGAAAGCGCGACTTCTACTTGTTCTAAATAATCGATTTCTTCTTGAACTGCTGCTAATAACGGTTCGACTGCCGTGCGAGCTCTTTTCAGTTTTTGATGTTTTTTGTAGAGGGCTTGAGCATTTTGAACGGCATTTTTTTCAGGATTCAGGGAAATAACAACGGGTTGATTTGTTTCAAAATCCGGCAGCGAAATAGATTTCATTCCCGGCTGCCAATGCTGCAAGTTTGCCATCAACAAATCGGCTTGGGATTTGTGCGTGTCGGCATCCGCCGATTCCTGCAACCTTTCTGTAAATGTATTGGCTTTGAGGCGCAGTTTGGCAAGAATGCTGTTGAGTTTTTGACTTAATTGGTGCCGCAACTGAGCAAATACTTGCTGGTTGGTTTCCCTTGTATAGTAACTGTTGAGCAATTCTTGAATGGAAGAAAAGGAAGAAGGTGCAACAGCGGATTTTGTAGCGGATGTAGAGGATGGGGGGTTGGCTGCGGGCCAATCAATTACCGTGTAACCTTCGGGAGTAAAACTCGGTTTAAAATTTGATGTTTCCAAAGCTTGCAACCAGTATTGCCAGCGATCGAAAAGCCGCCCCCAACCATCAGAATTAAGAGTATCAGTAGATTGTTCCGGGTCCAAACCGGCCGATCGCACCATTGACAAAACTAAAGCCGAACTGAGTCCCCGGTAATTTTTCAACAGATTGCGCTTTAACGGGCCGGGAACCAGGCTGATTCGTTCTTGCCAGCGATTTTGAGGTTCGAGAAGGCTTGGGGCTGCATCGGTCAAAGACGGGGGCATTTCGTAGGGTTGCCCGGTTTGGATGGGGCGCACGCTGGACTGTTTGGCGCTGACTTGGTGGGCGCAGGTAACGACGAGATTGTCTTGGGCGGTGAGGATGACGTTGCTGTACTTGCCCATAATTTCTGCGTAAAGGTGCCAGAGGGCAGTTTCTCCGGGGCGTTTGGCGAATTGCAAGTCAATGACTCTTTCCCAAGGCGAGACGGGGGCGATGTCAACTAAGGCTAAACCGTTGAGTTGGTGGCGGAGTTGCTGGCTGAAAGTGAAAGTATCGGGAATGCGGGGCGGGGCGTCACCGACGCAGAGGCGGGCGGCTGCGGGATGCCAGGAAATATCGATCCAGCCGCGCTGTTTCATGGTGCGCAACCCCAGAGCTACGGTGAAGCGATCGCGCTGGTAGACTTGTTCTAGGCGCGCTGGCAGCCATTGGACTCGCAGTTCGCTGCAAGCTGCGGTTAAGGTTGTAAAGTCTACTGATTGCACGGCGGTTTCTTGAAGAAAGATCGAACTTTCTATTGTTAAGTACAGAAATTCAATTATATCAAATAGATCGAATAACTTTTTGCAAATTGTCGGGTGCGTCAACCCGACATCGATCGATCGTAATATGATGTCGGGCAGATTATGGTTTGTAGTGCGGATTTCAGTTCGCGCCCCATTGCTTGCGGACGGAAGTCCGCACTACGAACTAATTTTATTGCGTTCGATCGATCTTTCAGAAAAAAAGGCAGGCATTTCGCCTACCTGACAATAGTTACTCGATAAATCTATTCATTGCCTCCAATTAATTGCTGTACTTGAGATATTGGTAAATTCACCATTTGTGAAACTTGCTCTAAACTCATTCCTGAATTTAACAATCCAGAAATAACCGCACGCAAGCTTGACTGGGCCGCCAACCTTGCTTGTTCTGCTTGTTGAAAAGCTGCTTCGGCTGCCAATCGCGCTTGTTGTTCTGCCAATCGCCCTTGTTGTTCCGCCAATCGCCCTTGTTGTTCTTCCTCCATCGTTCTGAGAAACTCTCCTGTTTCAGGATTTCTAAATCTCAATTCTCCCGAAATCAGGTGCAATTCTAGTTGCAATACTTCGCTGTACAACCACAGGGTATCGAAGGAGATATTGTTAGCTGCGATCGGCTCGTATTCGCCATTTACTAAACGCACTCCCTGCAAAATCGGATTGAGATAATCCCCGGACGGATCGTACTGAAAGTATTCCGTTACTCCCAATTCTTTGTAAATCTCTGGTTTGCTTATTTGGTCGTTTTCCTGCGTTGTTTCTGATGTTACTTCCATCACGAACTGCGGAGCAATGCCGTTTTCTCTCCACAATTTATAGGTTCTTCTTTGCCTGTTTGATACTCCAAATACTGCGTAGATATCGGGAGCTACAACTGCTTTGTTGTTCTTTTCTTCGTAATAGATGTAAGAATTTGCCGATATGTAAACGTCCGATCGCTCTTGAAAAAACAGCCTCAATGCTCCGAGGGCGTAAAACAAATAATAACAGGTAATATCGCTTTCCGCCATCGGTTCTCCATCGCCACTTGGATAATCTATTTCTTCTTGTTCCAGAGCAGTTAAAACTTTCATTGTTTAAGGCTCCTCAATTCGATTGATTTTTATTGTAACAAACTATAGCTTTATTTATTATTGTACTCCAGGACGATCGCTCCGTTTGTAGTGAAGACTTCAGTCCTCTGGTTTGCGGGCCAAAGTCCTCACTGCGAACTGTTGGGATAATAAATATCCTGTGTAAGGACACAACACGGCTTTGTCTTCTTTGGCTGCGAAATGCACGATCGATCCTATATAGCAATCCTAAATGAGTTATAAATTTTTTACCCCACCCCAAGCCTCCCCGAACTCGCTCTGAGGGAGCAAGAAATTCACAAATGATTTAGGATTGCTATACTTTCTCCCCCATCAATTAGCAGGCTGCGTCAACTGCTGCGCGTTCATCCGCCGGATCGCCACCACCGCAGGTTTAGGCGGATTGTTAACCTTTTTCCCCGGCCAATTAGAACCCACCGGCACTTTTCTCGTTTGCACAAACTCCGTCCCATCAATAGTTTTCATGGCAAACTTGCGCGTGTCCGCCGCCATATCTTTGCGCGTTCCATTCACCTCTCCCGGATGCTGAATTGCCAAAAACAAAGTCTTTTGATCCTCAGTAAAAAACGGCCCAGTAGTCTCGCACTCCATCGGCCCAATTCCAAACAGTAAAGCCTCTCCAACTTGCGGCCCCGAAGCCGGCAAAAACCAAATCGCATTGTTCCCGTACAAACCTCGCAAATCCGACTGACTCAATGGCTTCTTGTCCTTATCAATTCTGCCTGCAGGAACCGCAGAATTTAACTTGTCAGAAGACATATCGTTAACCATCCAAATATTACCGCTTTTGTCGATCGCCAAATTATCTGGATTGGAAAAACCCAAACCCCCCTCCGCAGGTTCGCCGCCCGTGGCAAACATTTTCCACTTAAAACTCATCGCCCCCGGCTCGTTTCCATCTTCTATTAAGTGCATAATCCAGCCGTATTCATAAGCTTTCCCGTCCTTTCCTTGGAAAATTCGCAAATCCGGGCCGCCATCGCTGCCGCTAGCAGAACCTGAAGTAAAGGTAATGTAAAGAGAACCGTCAGGAGCAATTTCCGTATCTTCCGGGCGCGCAGTACAAGTTGCTCCTACTGCATTTGCGGCGTAGTGAGCGTCGATTAAAATTGCGCCTTGTTTTTCCGTGTCTGTCCCTTCGTAAAGGTCGCCTAAAGTCTGAAACTTCTGCTTGAAAGCAGCGATTTCTGCATCTTTTTCAACTTTGAAAATACCGCCTTCAGGCCGCTTCGGCAAATTAATTGCTCCCCCCGCATGAGAGCTCGGCAAATCTGGATTTACAACAGTATCAGCTTGCAAGGGAATCCAGCTACCAGTACCGCCAGCATTAAACTTAGCAGCATACAGCATTCCCTCTGCCAACAGCTTAGAATTGGCTTTATCTTTGGGGTCGGTAACTGTGTTTTTGCTAACGAATTTGTAGATATGTCCGCTGCGTCGATCGCACCCCGAATAAAATACTAAAGGTTTGCCAGCAACTGCCAAAATTCCTACGGCTTCGTGGCGGTATCTTCCCAGCCAAGTGTGCTTGGTTCCCCAATCATTCGGATTAGCAGGATCTACTTCCACCATCCAGCCGTACTTGTTCCCAGCCAAACCGAATACATTTCCCAAACCGCCAATTTCTTCACTGTCTATGTAGAAATTTTTCTTGCTCGGATCGAAAGACGTACCATCAGCAAATACAGGTTCCGGTACGAAATTTTGGAAGTTTTCTTCACCACTAAAAACCGTTCCCCAAGGCGTCGTGCCGCCCGCACAGTTATTAAAAGTGCCGATAATTTTGTCCCCCAATTTATCGATATAGCCTTTACCTTTTTTGTTGAACACAGCTACTGCCGGCCCGGTTGCTTTCAAGTAGTGCCCGTCTTCTAAACCCGAAATTCCAGTAATCCGGCGATCGTTCGGAGAATTAGTCCTCACCCATCTACCGTCATCATTGCGGATAATTGAAATTATGCCAATTCCCACGTCAATCATGGCAGCTTTGGCTACTTCTTGAATCGCTTTTTTTGTGGGATCTTTGTCGGCGATCGCCCCTACATTAACTCCGTCTCTTCCCGCAGGTTTGATCGCCTGTTCTACTTGGGCAAAAGGCAGCGACTTGCCAATTACTTTTTGATAGGTTTCGAGCCAAGGCTTAGCACTGATGTACTCAAAATTCACCGTCAAAAATCCTTCTTCTTGACCTGTCTCGACAAAAGAGATATAGTCGTTGTTGTAGCCGAACCGAGAATCGCCTACTTTGTCTCCCCAAGCGGCGATGATATCGTAAGTAAAGCCTTCGGGAAGTACGAGATCGTCAACAACTTCGTAGCTTTTGTAAAGTTGTTCTTGCTGTCGATCGGCGGAGGTATTAAATTGGATTAATTGCCCGGCTTGTGCTGTTGATATGCTAGTTTGCAAAGGCATCGGACCTTGAACTGGTTTGAAGTTTAGACCCCCAGCAACTTGATTCGTATTGACAGAATCTTCAAAAGGCATGGAAAATTTCTGTCCGCAAGCATGGAGGGCTAGAGTACCTGCGCTTGCACCTAAGAAAAGTAGGAAGTCTCGACGCTTGATAGCCATAGGTAAATAATTTTTTAACGACTGAGTATCGGCAAAATCAAAACTGAAACGACTTTAACTTTGTTTAACCTTGGGGCGAGAAATGCGTGTTTCTTTGCCCCATCAAGGAGCCTTGCCCCTCGATACAACCCTTCCCCTTACCCCTAACCTTTTCTAGCACAAGTTGTGGGAATTTAAGTAATTGTGCGAATAATTATCGGTCGATCGACCGCCAAATTTGCGTAAAATTAAGGAGATTGATGCTAATTTTCCAGTATCAATTCTAATTATCTGACACGCGCGAAGGGACACAACATTGTTGTGTCCCTTCGTCAAATTCTGTATATTCAACTGACACTTACAAGCCTGAAGCCTGTTTCAAAAGTCAACCAAAGCGGTAGCCAAAACCCCGCACCGTAATGATATATTCCGGCTGGCTCGGATCTACTTCCAGCTTTTCCCGCAGCCAGCGGATGTGAACGTCAACTGTTTTGCTGTCTCCGATAAAATCTTGCCCCCAAATTCTTTCTAGTAACTGATCGCGAGACCAAACTCGCCGCGGGTAAGTCATAAATAGCTCTAACAAGCGAAACTGTTTCGGAGAAAATTTCGCTTCTTCCGATCGCACCAACACGCGACATTCTTCAGGATAGAGAGTGATATTTTTGTATTGCAGCGTCACCGGCCCGGGCAAGTTCCCCAGTCTCTGACGCCGCATTAGGGCCCGACAGCGAGCGATAAACTCCCGCATTCCAAAAGGCTTTGTCAAGTAGTCATCTGCTCCGGCTTCCAAATAAAAAGCGCAATTATTTGCGCTTCCCCTTGCACCAATAATTAATATGGGTACTGGATTCCCCTGATGCCGTAACATTCGACACAAATCCAAACCGTTGATGGAATCCATAATCAAGAGGTTAAAAGCAAAATCGATACGATCGGATAAATTCCCGATTCCAGAGGGAAAAGCATTGCGCCCGTCGCTAGTAACTACTACCTCGTAGCCCTGTTCCTGAAGGGCTAAAGCTAGCATTTCCCGCAACAAGTCTTCACTTTCCAATAACAAGAGGCGGCCTACTTGTGGAATAGCAGACCTGGTAAGACTTTCGCTTAACTCAGCAGAAGACATAAATAATTGTTGGAGTTATGTTTGTTGTTGGCTGGGGAGAAGCGTCTTCTTCAGTAGCTGAGACGCTTCTTGCACGACGATCGCTCGCGCAACCGTCTGTGCGATCGTTTATAGTCCTTCGCCAGTCCATCCAACAGATACGCGCTCCACCTTTTCTACTTGCTCGTGCAAGGAATACAGCCGTAGAGCAGTTGCCGGAGCTGCGCCGTCTGCCTGTGTCCAGGCGTGACAAGCCTGGTCTTTTTTGGGGGTTGGTGTTACTTTGTAAAACATTGCCCGTTGTTATTTGACCAGGTTACACCCAATCGCTAGGGAGATAGCTTTTATCGTACTGTTAAAAGGTTATTCCAAGGTTAAGTTTTGACGATCGCGCGGTTAAATTATTAAGTTTAAGTAATCTAAATTTACTGCTGCGATCGCGCCGTACAAACTTTTTTTAACGATACAATATTTAGTTTACCAGAAAACTGGTCGGAGCGAAGCGGAGGGCTAAATCCCTGTACTTTAAGTCGGGGAGTGTCAACCCAAAAGCCGTTTTAGGAGCGCTCGCGTAACACCATCAGGCTGCAATTGCTACCATACAGTGAAAATACACTGAAAATTCTGTACGTAAAAATTCTGTTAACTGCCAATAATGTTGCTGCATTTAAGTACCTGGCCTGAGGTAGAAGCTTATTTAGAGCGATCGACCTCCATCATTCTCCCGATCGGTTCTACGGAACAACACGGACCTACCGGAGCGATCGGCACCGATGCCATTTGTGCCGAGGCGATCGGCCGCGGTGTCGGCGAAGCCGCCGGTGCTTTAGTCGGGCCGACAATTAATGTGGGGATGGCGCTGCACCACACCAGTTTTCCCGGTACTATCAGCCTGCGGCCGCAGACCCTGATTTTGGTAATTCGCGACTATATCACGTGTTTGGCAAAATCTGGATTTGTGAAATTTTTCTTCATCAACGGTCACGGCGGCAACATTGCCACGATGAAAGCAGCTTTTTCTGAAACCTACGCGCATTTGTCGGACTTGAATCTACCCAATGCCGATCGAGTGCAGTGTCAAATCGGCAATTGGTTTATGTGCGGTTCCACCTACAGGCTAGCTAAGGAATTGTACGGCGATCGAGAAGGTTCCCACGCCACCCCCAGCGAAATCGCCTTAACTCAATACCTTTACCCGGAAGCAATCAAACAAGCCCCGCTAGCGGAGCCAGTTGCTTCCGGGCATAAATTTTACGGTGCCGCCGATTTTCGCCGTCAGTTTCCCGACGGCAGAATGGGGTCAAATCCGGCACTGGCGACTCCCGAACACGGCCGACAATTTTACGAGTTAGCAGTTAAAGAACTGACTGAGAGTTATCTCAAGTTTTGTGAAACAGATTTGTAGGAAGGAAGAAGGAAGAGGGAAGAAGGAAGAGGGAAGAAGGAAGAAGGAAGGAGAATAATAACTATCGACTGTCAACTGTCAACTGTCAACTGTCAACTGTCAACGAAAACTGGGCAACTCAATTTCAGCTAGCGATCGCCTTTTTTTGACAGTTATCCCCAAATTAGCGATCGAAGCCAGCCAATCCGGCTGTTTGTTCGATCGAGCTTTGACTTCACTCTCAGATTCTTGCAGCATTTGAGATGTTTCAGCCGAGCTCAAAATTTGAGCTGTCGTCATCAATTGAGGGCTGTTGGTTTGAGCGGTAACTTCGGCTTCAGGCCCAGCAAGCGGCAGTTGAGGTTCTCCAGCTTTGCGGGTTGTTGGCGCTAGGTGCCAGTATGCTTGCACTTCCGGCAGCGCTGTTCCCGAGATTGAACTTAATATGTTGAGTTCCTGGCCGCCGTCGAGTTCCTCTGTCTGCGTTTCGGAATCTTCCGAGTCGGAATGTTGTTGAGTTCGATCGGACCAAGGTTGAACGGGAGAAGGATTGAGAGTTGCTTGCACGGGAACGATTCGATCGTTAACGGCGGCGAGCAAAGATTCTAAATGCGCGCTAGCAACATCATCCGCACTCTCAGAGAGTTCGATGTTAACCGGTAACTTCTGCTGCGGCATTTCCAAACTTCTTTCCAAAGCCGCCTTAAATTGCAGGGTGTGGCGCTGCTGGCGGTGCAAGCGCGATCGCAATTCCCGGCAAACATTTTCCGCTGCCGTTAATTGCTGTAGTTGTTCGTTGTAGCGTTGCTGGGTTAAAGCACATTCTCGCTCTAGTTCCGCCAGCCTGGTTCGATCGCTTGCCGACTCCTTAGTTAAAGTTTCGACTAAAATTGCTTGGTTTTGGAGAGTTCGATCGGAAACTTCGAGTTTGCCAAACAGCCTAGTCAATTGTTCTTGAGTCTCTTGAAGTTCAGCATCTCGCTGTTGCAGCAAAGCTTCCCTAGCCGTCGATTTATTGTGGGACTCTTCAAGAGCATTTTCTAGCTGGGCGATGCGCTGCAGCAGGTCGCGGTTGCATTCGTGCAGTGCTTGCATTAAGGTGACTGGCGTTCCTCCTTTAGCCTTCGCCTGTTCTGCAGATACCAGCAGATTTTTTAGATTGTCTGAAATTGGGGGCGAGGCCGATACAGAATTTGTGGGTACAGATTGCGAATTGCCAGCTTCAGGTTTTGTGGGAATTGCATCTACGTTCATAGCGTTGGGAAAATTGACCGTTTGCCAGCCTTCTTCCGGCTGTTGCGCAAAGTGTGTGGCAGTATCGGTCGGATGGGGGGCGATCGCCTCGAACCCCCCCGCAGCAGGCTGGAACGGTTCGTTCTCCGATCGGGTAGCAGGCTGCGGTTGGTGCTGATTGGCTCGAAGATCGGCTTCTGGCATAGCTTTTTATCCCAATAGTCACAGAGTCTCCCATACAGTCTATCGTCATATATTCTCCAGAAGGAAGACCGCAACCAAATTCAGCACAAAGCACTAGGGCGTGTTTTCAAAGTCTAGATCCCCCCCAACCCCCCTTAAAAAGCTATGCTTTATCAACATCTTTCTTAACAAGAAAGTTGACAACGTAACTAATTATGTAGCCTTGTTAAGGCAGAAGGCAGGAGGAAGAAAGAAGGCCGGAGGAAGAAGCAAGAAGCAAGAAGGCAGGAGGCAGGAGATAGGAGGCAGTAGGCAGGAGGAAGGCAGGAGGAAGGCAGGAAGTAGGAGGCAGGAAGCAGGAGACAGTAGCAAGAAGCAAGAAGCAAGAAGCAATAAAGAAACAGCGAAAAACAACTCTCCCCCTCTGCCCCTCTCTCCCATTCTCCCCCTCTCCCCCTCTCTTTTCTACCAAAAAATTCCGATCGGCAGACACCGGGCAGTTTGCCAAACTACACTAGAAACAGTTAAATACGTAAGTAGGGGGTCGGCTAAAATTTCTATACAGAATAGTATGAGAAGTAGCTTAAAATCTGTCATCAAAAGGCAATCCAAGGTCTGGAGACATCGGACATAGCGCCGTAACAAGCAAATCTTGGAGGGTTCTCGGGCTTCTCTAAGAGCGCAGTCCCAGAGGTCTATTAAATAAATTTAGGCAACCGGGGTCTATTCCCAATCTCCCGGAATTTGCAAACAAGCTCAGGTAACTGGTTGGAAAGCGGTAAAACCCGCCCCGCTTTCCTCTCACCACCACTCCCTCACACCCTGGCGTTCCGCGCACTCTATCCCCCGCCTGCAGGGGACGCGGAAATCAACGGGAGTGGCAAGAAGACGGCGGGATACTTTAGCGGGAAATTTTAGATGAAAGAAACTAATTCAGGAGAGCAAAAACGGTTGATGCTCGTTGATGACGACCCGAACTTGATCTTGCTGGTCAAGGATTACTTAGAGTTTCGGGGCTACCATGTTGTCACAGCAGAAAACGGCAGAGATGCTCTCGAAAAGCTCGAACAAGAAGTTCCCGACTTGATGATCTGCGATGTGATGATGCCCGAAATGGACGGGTACACTTTAGTCAAACACATCAGAGAAGACCCTCGCACTAACTGGATTCCAGTGCTTTTCTTGTCGGCGAAAGGTCAAAGTCAAGATCGAGTAAAAGGATTGAGTACGGGGGCTGATGTTTATATAGTCAAGCCTTTTGAACCCGAAGAACTGGTAGCTCAAGTAGAATCATCTTTGAAAGCTGCATCGCGCCTGATCCGGCATCAAAATCAAGGTATTGAGAGCGGCCCGAAAATTAAGGTACGCCGCAATGTCGAATTGACTCCGACTGAGTTGAAGGTGGTGCAGTTGGTGGCGCAGGGCATGGCCAACCGCGAGATTGCCGATATTATGAATGTCAGCCAGCGGACTATAGAAAGCCACGTCAGCAATATGCTGGGCAAAACAGGTCTTCACAACCGCACTGAGTTAGCTCGCTGGGCTCTGGAGAGCAAAAAGGCTTGAGGTGAAGAAGGCTGCTGTTAAATGAGGGAAAAGGTACTTTGAATTCGCTGCTGTTTTGCTCTCCAGGCGTTAGGGCAGTCGATCTTTTATCAGTCCCATTAACCTTGACACGGCAGTCGCGATCGAGTTAAGGGGCGTTTGGGTTTTGGGCAGGCCGATCGAGTCTGCTAGCCTTAAAAGGGTTCTGTGGCGGTAGAGCCGAAAATATGAAATACTGGGGGGATGGAGTTTTCTGGCATTTAATCTATTGCCTCAGTTAGCTCTGTATTGCTAAAATCTGATATTTAGATTGAATTCTTTCTACAATTATTAGGTCTAAGTTTCTATGACAAACTTAATGAACCGCCTTTCTATTTTTGTGGACGGGAACAATATGTTCTACGCTCAACAAAAGAACGGTTGGTTTTTTGATCCCCGCAGGGTGCTCGAATATTTCAAAACTTCGCAGCCCAATGTCATCTTGATTAATGCTTTCTGGTATACGGGTCTGAAAGACCCTCAAGATCAAAGAGGTTTTCGAGATGCTTTAATCAGTTTGGGTTACACGGTTCGCACTAAAATCCTTAAAGAATATTATGACGATGCTTCGGGCAGATATTCTCAAAAAGCTAATTTAGACATAGAGATTGTTGTTGATATGTTTAATACGGTGGATCAGTACGACCAAGTGGTTCTGTTTAGCGGAGATGGCGATTTTGAACGGGCGATCGAACTCCTGCGATCGAAAAATACTCATATCACTGTGGTATCTACTGAAGGAATGATTGCGAGAGAGTTGCGAAATGCTACAGATCGGTATATAGACCTGAATGAAATTCGGGAACATATCGAGAAGATGGATTATTAGTCAGTTGACAGTTGACAGTTGACAGTTGACAGTTGACAGTTGGTGGCAGTCATTAGCAATCAGTCATTAGTTATGGGTTATGGGTTATGGGTTATGGGTTATTAATTATTTGCGATCGAGAAATCTCAAATCTTAAATCGATCGACCCAAGATTTTAGAGCGAAGTTCAAGCTCCTAGATTGGTAAAGTAAATCTACAATCTACAATCTACTAAATCTAAAATCTAAAATCTAAAATCGACTGACTGAACGCTCTAACAGACAGGCAAACAGACAAGTAAAATTTCAGGAGAACTCTTTTTGAAATCTATGACAACTCAACCAAGTCAAGACCGGATTGTAATTTTCGATACGACTTTGCGGGACGGAGAACAATCTCCGGGAGCATCCTTAAATATCGATGAAAAGCTAACTATTGCCCGCCAGTTAGCGAGATTGGGTGTAGATATAATCGAAGCCGGCTTTCCTTTTACCAGTGCGGGTGATTTTGAAGCTGTGCAAAAAATTGCTCGGGCTGTCGGTACGGAAAATGGGCCGACAATTTGCGGTTTGGCAAGGGCGCGCCGGGAAGATATTAAAACAGCAGCAGAGGCGCTCAAACCAGCGGCAAAATCGCGAATTCATACGTTTCTGGCTACCTCTGACATTCACTTGGAATACAAGCTGAAAAAGACTAGAAATGAGGTGCTAGAAATTGTGCCGGAAATGGTGGCTTATGCGAAATCTTTTGTGAATGATGTAGAATTTTCTCCTGAAGATGCGGGTCGATCGGACCCGGAATTTTTGTATCAAGTATTGGAACGGGCGATCGCGGCTGGGGCGACGACGGTGAACATTCCCGATACTGTAGGTTACACGACTCCCAGCGAGTTTGGGGCTTTGATTCGGGGAATTAAAGAAAATGTGCCGAATATCGATCGGGCGATTATTTCAGTTCACGGCCACAACGATTTAGGGTTGGCAGTTGCTAACTTTTTGGAAGCAGTAAAAAATGGTGCCAGACAGTTAGAATGCACGATTAACGGTATCGGCGAACGGGCAGGAAATGCGGCGTTGGAAGAGTTAGTAATGGCCCTGTACGTGCGCCGCCAATATTTTAATCCGTTCCTGGGCCGGCCGGCAGATTCTGACGACCCATTGACCAATATTGACACCCGCCAAATTTACAAAACTTCGCGCCTAGTTTCTAATTTAACGGGAATGTTGGTGCAGCCAAACAAGGCGATCGTCGGAGCAAATGCTTTCGCCCACGAGTCGGGAATTCACCAAGACGGAGTGCTGAAAAATAAGCTCACTTACGAAATTATGGATGCCGAGTCGATCGGCCTGACGGAAAATCAAATTGTCTTGGGCAAATTGTCGGGACGGCACGCTTTTCACACTCGCTTGAAAGAGTTGGGTTTTGAAATGTCCGAAGACGAATTGAACAAAGCTTTTGTCAAATTTAAAGATTTGGCAGACAAGAAAAAAGAGATTACGGATTGGGATTTAGAGGCGATCGCCAACAACGAATCGCACCAAGCTCCGGAACTTTTCCGATTAGAATTAGTGCAGGTTTCTTGCGGCGACAAATCTCGCCCGACAGCTACAGTAACTGTGCGGAATCCAGCGGGAGAAGAATTGACTGATGCGGCGATCGGCACCGGCCCGGTAGACGCAGTTTACAGGGCAATTAACCGAGTAGCAAACGTGCCGAACGAGTTGATAGAATTTTCGGTACAGTCAGTAACTGCGGGTATAGATGCGATCGGCGAAGTAACAATTCGCTTGCGGCACGAAGGCAAAGTATTTGCCGGCCACTCAGCAAATACCGACATTATTGTAGCCTCTGCTGAAGCTTACATCAGCGCTTTAAATCGACTGTACAGCGCCTTGCAGCTTAAAGCGGAAAAATCCGCACAGCCCGCCGAAGCACATCGCTGATAAATTTACAGCAGTCACGTACAAATCGCAGATGAACGCTGATTAATGCAGGTAAATCTTACAGGAATTACGCCTGAAACTGTTTGGCATACTATTAGTAGTGGTTGCGGTGTGCAGTGCGCACCCTACAAAGAGCTGGTGCGTAATTCCTGTTTTACTTAATCAGCGTTTAGTAGCGGTTGCGGTGCGCAGTGCGCACCCTACAAAGAGCCGGTGCGTAATTCCTGTTTTACTTAATCAGCGTTCGTTTGCGTTCACCGACAATTAAAAAGTGAGCTTTTCAAACAAAAAAATCTTAAAAAATGCAAGAAGAAACTTTACAAAAAGAGCGGCAATTCCACGATGCTTGGGCCTCGACGATCGATGTTGACGGCATTCAAGTCAACGATTACTTTGAAGCTTGTACCGCCCCAGAAAATAGATTTATCCTCCAGCAATTAGGCGATATTCAGGGCAAACGCCTGTTAGATTTGGGATGCGGCGCGGGAGAAAACAGCGTTTACTTTGCGAAAAAAGGTGCGCGTTGCGTGGCGGCAGATTATTCTCAAGGTATGGTAGAAGTCGCTCTGAAATTGGCGGAAAAAAACAGTGTCAAAATCGACGGCTGCACTGTAAATGCAATGGCCTTGGATTTTCCCGATCGCAGTTTTGATATCGTCTATGCTTCTAATTTACTGCACCATTTGCCAGAACCCAAAAAAGCAATTAGCGAAATGCACCGGGTGCTGAAACCGGGTGGCAAAGCTTGTTTTTGGGACCCGATGAAGCACAATCCAGTAATTAATGTTTACCGCAAAATGGCTACTGAGGTGCGAACAGAGGATGAAACTCCTTTGGATATTAATATTGTAAATTTTGTCAAGTCTTTGTTTGTCGATACGGCTTACGATACTTTTTGGATAACGGCGCTGTGGATTTTTTTGCGTTTTTATTTAATTGAAAAAGTGCATCCGAATGAGGAGCGCTATTGGAAGAAGATTATTATCGAACAAGAAAGATTGAAGCCCGAATACAGTCAGTTAGAAAGTTTGGATGGGTTTTTGAAGAAGTTGCCTTTGGTGAAGCGGTTGGCTTGGAATTTGGCTGTGGTGGCGACGAAGTAAGAAACAGGAAGTATTGACAATCCCCGACGTGAACGCACGGGGATTCTTCGATCTACGAGCCAACTTGCTGGGGCAGGATTTCTCCAGCCAAAGTAGAGGTCGATTCTCCCAAAGCGTTGCTTGCATTTAATGCAAAAGTTCCGGTATGCCCTACCGTACTCAATCCTCGACTCAGGATATTTCTAGCTGCATTTTCATCC
>JAAUPF010000332.1 GCA_012034575.1 Richelia sp. CSU_2_1
AGTCGGGTATACGTGCGATCGAGATTTGTGTGTTACTTTAGGGTAAAGAAACTTGCAAAAGCTCGATCGTTCCAGGTGCAGGAAATTTGCATTTCACAAATTCGCTACTTTTTTTAGTGGGCAATAAAAGCTATTTCTCATTATATCATAACTTGCAACCGCTGATTGAGGCGGATTAACGCAGATAAACGCAGATAAAGAAGTTAGAGATATTGTCCGATCGATTTAAAATCTCAAATATCAAATTACAAATGGTAAATTCGCCTATCTGAAGTCAGAGATCGGGCAAGGATGCTGTAAGCTATTTTATCTACGACAATAACAGCATCTAAATATGGCAACTATCAACGACAATTACCTCAAACTTCAAGCCGGCTACCTGTTTCCCGAGATTGCTAAGCGGGTGAAAGCTTATGCAGAAGCGAATCCTGACGCACCTATCATCCGCCTGGGAATTGGCGATGTAACCGAACCTTTACCGGCAGCTTGTCGCGCCGCGATGGTAAAAGCAGTGGAAGATATGGGCTCGCGGGAGACATTTAAAGGATACGGTCCGGAACAAGGTTATGAATGGCTGCGGGAGAAAATTGCTAAGCACGATTTTCAGTCGCGGGGATGCGAGGTTGATGCAGCAGAAATCTTTATTTCCGACGGTTCAAAATGCGACTGCGGCAACATTCTCGATATCTTTGGCAATAATAACACGATCGCCCTTACCGATCCAGTTTATCCCGTCTACGCAGATACTAACGTGATGGCGGGACACACGGGAAATGCTAACGAAAACGGCGAATATGAGGGCTTAGTTTACCTGCCAATTTCCGCAGCAAATAACTTTACTGCCGAAATTCCCCAAAACAAAAAAGTCGATTTAATTTACTTGTGTTTTCCCAACAATCCAACTGGGGCGACGGCAACTAAAGAATACTTGCAAACTTGGGTAGATTACGCCAAAGCTAACGGTTCGATTATTTTCTTTGATGCGGCTTATGAAGCTTACATTACCGATCCGAGTTTGCCGCATTCGATTTACGAAATTCCGGGGGCGAGGGATTGCGCGATCGAATTTCGTTCTTTCTCGAAAAATGCTGGTTTTACAGGTACTCGCTGCGCTTTAACAGTCGTGCCGAAGACTTTGAAAGGCAAAGCTGCTGACGGTAGCGATGTCGAAATTTGGAAGTTGTGGAACCGCCGCCAATCTACTAAATTTAACGGCGTTTCTTACATCGTGCAGCGCGGTGCGGAAGCGGTTTATTCTGAGGAAGGGCAGGCGCAAATTAAAGAGTTAGTTGCTTTTACATGGCAAATGCTGCGATAATTCGCGAGAAATTGACAGCGGCAGGAATCAAAGTTTACGGTGGGGAAAACGCGCCTTACGTGTGGGTGAAAACTCCGGGCAATTTGTCGAGTTGGGAATTTTTCGATAAGTTGCTGCATACTGTAAATGTAGTAGGAACTCCCGGATCTGGTTTCGGTGCGGCAGGCGAGGGTTATTTCCGCATTTCGGCGTTTAACAGTCGCGAAAATGTGGAAGAAGCAATGCGGCGCATCGGGGAAAAGTTTAAGGTGTAAATTCGATCGCCCCAGGGTGTGCTTTTAAACTACTCTCCTATAGCAATCCTTGCAGGAGTTATAATTTTTAACCCCACCCCAACCCTCCCCTTAGTAAGGGGAGGGAGTAAGAGTTTCATACATGATTTACGATCGCTATAAATGCAGATCCCCCTCGCATCCACCTTAAAAAGGGGGAGTTGAAGACTCTTGCTTCGCCTTTTTTAAGCTATCCTTATATATGAAACCGAATCAAGCTAATTCAATTATGTTACAGCAGTAACAAAACTCGGCTATCTGAGATGGTGATGCTTTAAGCGATGTTTTAAAACGTTGTTCGATCGCCCCGATAAGTTGAAAAGTCATGCGATTGAGATTAACGATCGAACTCAACTCTATCTTAACATCAAACTCACCCAAACACTAACAATTATGTCTATAGACGGCGAAGATTTTGAGAGCGAATATATTGCGGGCGATCGCAAGCTGCAACTATTCACAGACAGACACGAATTTACCCGCCGATTTGCCTTTTATTTAAACGAAGATCCGCCCCGCGAACAAATTTTGTATTTTTACGGCGATGGCGGTAACGGCAAGTCTTTGCTGCTCAAACACTTGCAATTTAACTGCTGCAAAAGATTTCCCCCGGAAGTCTGGCAAAGATTGCGCCAAATTCCCGAAGCAAGGGCCGCCGAAGTTGCCGAATTCGTCCGCAATGCTGCACCGAAAACCTATGCTCCTATACCCGCAGTTACCCACGATTTCGGATTGATATCGATTAAAGAAGATAAACCGCAAGATCGATTTTACGGCTTGCTGATGCTGCGGCGAAATATTGCAGCAGAAACCAAAAAATATAAGTTTAAATTTCCCAATTACGATTTTGCTTGCTTTTGGTATTTGCTGAACAAAGGCGAATCCAACGCAACTCTCGAACAACTTTTTCCCGATGATGTGATGGAATTGCTGACACCCGCAGTTGAAACTTTTGCGCAATTTCCGGTGGTGGCGCAAGCTGTGGCGGTGCTGAAAGGAATAGATAAATTGGGCGGGATTAAGCGGGCGATGAAATTAATTCAAAATCGCCTCGGTGTTAGCGACGAAAAGGCAGATGAAATTCGGCGGAAAGATATTGATACTGAATTAATCGACTGTTTGCCGAAATTGTTTGCCGGGGATTTGAATGCGGCAATGAGTGGGAAAAATAAGCCCGATCGACTCGTGATGCTGTTCGATACTCACGAGAAAATGTGGGATTCCAAACGCGATTCTCAGGGGATAACTTTTTGGTATCAAGATGAGTGGTTTCGGCGGTTGCTTAGGGCGCTAGATTACAAATTGGGGATTGTAGTTGCGGTGGCGGGGCGAGATTGTCCGGTGACGAAATTGCAGTGGCAGAATGCGCCGAGGTTTCCGATTCCCGAACAATATATAGATAAACAATTGGTGTGGCATTTGTCGCCGGATGATGCTAGGGATTACTTGCACAAAGTGGAGATTGACAAAGCAGATTTGGCAGATGCTGTTATTAGATATGCCAGCGTCAATCCCGATGAGAGTTGGGATAATTTGCAGGTACATCCGTTTTATTTAGGTTTGTGCGCGGATGTGGTGCTGGCAGAAAGGCGGCGGGGAATTGAGTTGCTGTCGTCGGATTTTGCGCGGATTCCGAAGTTGGAAAATAAGACGGCGGAATTAACAGATAGATTGCTGAGTTATGTCGATCGCGAAGTGCGATCGGGCGTGCATTCGCTGAGTGCTTGCCGCGCTTTTGATGAGGATTTGTACGTGAAATTGGGAGCTGGGTGTCACTTTCAGGCAAGTAGTGCAAATTTTGAGATTTTGACAAGTTTTTCGTTATTACTCAGATGCGATCGCAGCCTATAATTCTGCTTTAATTATTGCACCGGATTATATCAATGCTCTCAACAACAAAGGGGTTGTGCTGCACGGTCGGGGTAAATTGCAAGCAAAGCTAAGTGAATTTGAGGCAGCAAAACGGTCTTACTTTGATGCGATCGCAGCCTATGATTCTGCTTTACTTATTGCACCCGATCTTCTGAATCCTCTCAATAACAAAGGGATTGCGCTGCGGAGTCTGGGTGATTTGCAAGAACAATTATCTGAGAGACAGGAAGCACTCAAGAATTGGCAAGAGGCTCTGGAAATGTTTAATCGATATTTAGCCATTGCTCCTAATGACGATTCGGTTCGCAATATGCGCGATTTGCTGCAAGAATCTCTCAATAATTTGGGTGATGATACTGTCAGCAGTTAGCCCGATGCGAAGGAGTAAAAACGCGGCATTCAGAAATCGGCATTAAGCACCAAAATTCAGGACACGGCAGTGCCGTGTCCCTACAAATGGTAGAATAAATATCATCTGTAGGGACACAACACTGTTGTGTCCTTTGCCTGAAAAAATCAAGAACTCATCAGTCCTCTTCCAGAGGACTTTCGCTATGAGACAGGGGTTTTCAACCCCTGGCGGACTATGAGGCTTACTTCAGGGGGCGACAAGCGCCCCTGAACCTTTACAGGCAAATGTTTTTCGCATGATCGACCCGCCTCAAAAATTTTCGGCTTATCGACAAAATAAT
>JAAUPF010000014.1 GCA_012034575.1 Richelia sp. CSU_2_1
TCCAACGCCCGGAACTCCGACTCCAACGCCCGGAACTCCGACGCCAACTCCGACGCCAACTCCGACGCCGACTCCGGGGGCGGCACGGGGGCACCGCCCCTACAGACGCCCGCGCCCGGAGATCCAACTCCGACTCCGACGCCGGGAATTCCGACGCCCGCACCCAACAGTCCAAACAACCCGCCGGTGGTGAACGTACAATTGCCTTTCTTGTTCGTGAGAAATTCGGTACCGTTCCAAATTTCGCTGCCACCAAATACATTTACCGATCCAGATCCGGGAGATACTCTTACCTACAGCGCGACGCAAATCAACGGTCAACCTTTGCCGAGTTGGCTGACATTCAATCCGAATACTCTTTCCTTCAACGGTCAAAGTTTTGGACTGGATTTTGTGCCGATTCAATTAACAGCAACGGATCGATCGGGCGCGATCGCCGACAATTTTATTAGCTTGATAACTGTCGGTATCGGTCGAGTGATTGACGGTTACATTGCTGGTGCAACTTTGTTTTTTGATGCTAACAAAAACGGAGTTTTGGATAATAACGAACCGTCTACTATCACTGGTGCAACAGGGGAATACGAACTGAATATTCCCTTCGAGACTTTTGATACTAATCAGAATGGGGAACTCGAACAGTCTGAAGGCAATCTTGTGGCTTTTGGCGGCATCGATACAGCTACTGGTTTGCCGTTGGAAACTCCTGTTTCAGCACCGCCAGATAGTACGGTAGTGACTCTGTTAACAAGTTTAATCGTGGAGTTGGCCGATCGCGGAACTGATGTCGATCGAGCGGAATCTCTGGTTAAAAGTTCCTTGGGAATTCCGGCTAGCGTTGACCTTACCAGTTTAGATCCGATCGAGGCGGTCAATAGCGGGCGATCGGGCGGAGTGGAAGTTTTGACAGCAATGACTAAGGTGCAAAACTTCATTACCCAAACGGTTAGTTTAATTGATGGTGCGTCTGCTGCTGCGAATAATACCATTGTTAAAAATGTCGTTGCAGCAATTAGCGATCGAATTCAAAACGGCAACAATCTGGATTTAAATAATGCAGCGCAATTAAGTGCGATCGTCCGGGAAGCTGCAACAAAAACTCAGCAAATTGACCCGAGTTTGAACATCCAAACCGTCTTAGCAATTGCCCCGCAAGCCGCGCAAGTGATGGCAGAAGCAAATCAGCGCACCGATGCTGCTGCATCTAGCAATTCCGGCGCATCGCTCAACTCTGCAATTGCTCGCATCCAAAAAGTAGCATTGGGCGAAACTGCTAAAGATTTCAAGGAAGTTACAGCGGGAAACAAAACAATTGCTGAAGTAGTTGCAGAAAACACGGGTGCTGCTTTAAATACACAGATTCAAACAGCAATAGTATTCGACATACCTGCTGTTCCAGTTATTGGGGGCAGCGTAGATGTAATTAGCACTGCGCCCAATCAAATTATCGGTACGAATGGCAATGATGCGATCGCGGGTACTAGCGACAATGATACTATCAGCGGACGCCGGGGGAACGATCGCATTCTCGGCTTAGAAGGTAACGATTGGATTAACGGAAATCAAGACATAGATAGTCTTGATGGGGGAATAGGAGATGATACTGTTTATGGAGGGAAAGGAGATGATTCTTTAGTCGGTTTTAGTGGCGAAGATATCCTGTTTGGCAACCGAGGTTTCGATCGCATCAACGGCGGTGACGGTAGCGATTCTATCTACGGAGGCCGAGGTAACGATCTCCTGACTGGCGGTAATGGCGACGATTTACTTGTCGGTCAAATTGGTGAAGATACTCTGATTGGCGGTTTGGGTAGCGATGTATTTCTGCTAGCACCCCAACAGGGTATTGACACGATTCTTGATTTTGAGAAAGGTCAAGATTTAATTGGGTTATCGGGGGGATTAAACTTCAGTCAACTCAGCATTACTTCGGCTAACAATGCAACTTTAATTAGCGTTGCTAGCAGCGGTCAAGTGTTAGCTTCTCTCAGGGGAGTTGCACCGAATTTGCTGGGAGTTGAAGATTTTACTCAACGTTTGATTTAATCGGAATGTAGGGTGCGCACTGCGCACCGCAACCGCTACTAATAATCTAGAATGTAGGGTGCGCACTGCGCACCTTACTGCTACTAATAATCTAGAATGTAGGGTGCGCAGTGCACACCGCAACCGCTATAAGTCCTGACCAATTCCCAATTTTCAATTCCCAATTCCCAATTCATTTATTGGCGGGGAATCGCGTTTCTAATTCCTCCCTTATTTCCAACCGCATCGCCCCTGTAGCGCGGGATAATATGAATGGCCGCGTGACTGCGACTTTGCCCCGCCTCTTTATTAATATTAATTCCCACATTAAAGCCGTCAGGCTGAAACTCTTTAATTAACATTTCCTGCACTTTATTAGCCATAAACCAGCAAGCCGATTGCTCCCGAAATGGCAATTCAAAATAATTAGCGACGTGACGCTTGGGAACAATCAAAATATGACCTTGGCTGGCAGGATAACCGTCAAACATTGCGTAAGCAGTTGCTGATTCAGTTAATATATTTAGGTTTCTGTACGGATTACAAAATATGCAGTTATTAGTTGAATTTCTTTGATAGTTGTAATGGACGTACTCGTAAATTTCGCAAGACTCATCTAAGTGGGCAGACTTAAACGGAAGTTTGACAATGCACTGATAGGTAGGTTTTTTGTGTACGTAATGTTCTCGAAAACCTTCTTTTTTGAGATCCCGCCTCACTGCAAAATATGCTTTACCTCCCGGTTTTAACAAGTGCGATACTTCCATCAGCACGTTAGCTTGTTCTTCAGGAAACAAAACATTGAGAACGTAAAAGCAAATAATTGTATCGAACTTACGATCGGGAAATTCCGGGAAATAATAAGGATCGTAGCCTGCAATATCCAAGCCTTTTTGTTGCAACAACTTCACATCGCTACCAAAGCCGCACCCAAAATCTAAAATGTTACCTTGCAGCAAGTTTTTATCCAATAAAAATCTTGCGGGAAATGACAGGTAAATTCTTTCGATCGCCGTTAGGTGACTGAATTTATTTTGTTGCTTTTTCATGACAGCGTAATAAATTAATGGGTAATGGGTAATTGGTAATTGGTAATTGGTAGTTTTAAATAGTTTTGAGTTGTGAATGCGTGAGTTTTGAGTATTGACATCTCTTAATTCAAAACTCAAAACTTAAAACTCAGAACTCCCGAACAACTCTCAACTCTTAACTATTTTATCATTATTGAAGCTTAGCGATCGCCCCTCGATTCACCAAAGTTTCACCAGTCACCAAATCCCGCACCGTCGCCAACAAAACCCGCCTTTCATCCACCTCAAAACTCACCGAAATCCTGTCAATTCCCAATACTCCCGGCGGCTGCAAATGTGCCACGCAAACCTCTTGATGGTGGCTTTCCAGAGAGCGAAAATCGCTGTGTTTGTTGAGCAAAGTGCTAGTCATTTGCCCTTTTTCATTAAAAATAACCTCCGCTTGCGATACCTCTGCAACTTCCCCAATATCTAACCGAATTTCCCTTTGTCCTTCAATTGCCACTTGCAAAATCCACTCTTCAGAATTCTGACAGGGATATTTCGTTTCCTTTTTAAATATCGGCGAATAAGAATAAGTTTTTGCATAGGGTTCCCAGAGGCGAATTGCATAGCTGTGGCGCAAATAATCATCAACAGCCGCCAATTCCGTCAATGCTAAAGCACCGTGTGCCACTGCTTCAAAAGGCTTGTCTGTTTTGACTTTTTGCCGCCCGAAATAGGAAATCACTAAATTAGATACAGCCGGAATTAACGAAGTTCCTCCTACCAGCAAAACCTGTTCGATATCTGCTTTCGCGATGCCTTTCCCTCTTGCAATGCTAAGCACTTCATCTAAAGCTTCCCGTAATTGTTCTAACAACTGCCGGGATTCCAATATTTCCTCAAGTTTCTCTCGATTTAAGTGCAAATCGTAAGACATAAAATTTTCATCATCAAACCAACTTTCCTTCGCCTCATTCACTTGAGAAAGTTGAATTTTTAATTTTTCCGCTATTTCTAATAAATTTTGCCACCCAACTCCTCCAACTTCTGCCCGAGAGGAACCAATTTGCCGCAAATAATCCTCGACAATCCAGATATCAATATCTTCGCCGCCGACACCAGCATCTGATTTTGCCAGCACTTCGGCACGCATCAAATGTTGAGTTGGAGATTGGCTATTTTTGAATGCGGAAAGAGGCGCAGTGCGGACTAAACTTAAATCTAAAGTTCCGCCGCCAAAATCGACTACTAACACTAAAGAACCGGGGCGCTTTACGGCATATCCCAGGGCGGCGGCTGTGGATTCATCTAGTAGCTGAACTTCTGCAATTCCCAAATTTTCTGCCAAGTCGCGAAACCAATCCAGATATCGCTCGAATGCGCCAACTGGTACGGTAAAAATTACCTTTTCTGGCTTAATCTTTTGGGAGTTTAATTGTTTAAAAATAGTTTTAATAAACTGTTCTGCTACTGATTCTGGGGAGTAAGTTTCGCCGTCGAGATTGCGAGGCGGCGGCTGAAAGTCTGCTGCTAAGTCGCGTTTAAAAGCTTTAAAGAAACGATCGGGTTGAGATTGTCCCAAACGCTGCGATCGCACTTTTTCTCCCAATACTAAATCCCCTGCATCTTTCACAAAAACCAACGTCGGCACTACAGGTATTTCTCGCACATTTTCGCTTGCTTGTTTCGTTTTGAAAATCCGCGAAATTTCGCCCAATCTCAAAGTTTCTGGCGTTTGCGTATCTGGGTTGAGAATGCAGACAACCGTGTTGCTGGTGCCGAAGTCAATTGCCACTGTAACCATGTTGAGGATTTTAGATTGGTAATTGGTAATTGGTAATTGGTAATTGGTAATTGGTAATTGCAACTATCAACTATCAACTATCAACTGTCAACTGTCAACTGTCAACTGTCAACTGTCAACTGTCAACTATTTAAGATTTCATGCCACCAGGGAGAGTGCGACTGACTTTAGCAGGAACCAGAATTCGCTCTCCATTTCGATATCCGACAAAGCGAATATAAACTAACTCTCCTTCTGTTATATCCTCCACATCCGGCTGGTGCAACTGCGGGTTGTAAGCCACTTGTTCCCAAGCTGAACCGATAGTTTCAAAACCCCAACTCGATAAGAGATTTTCTAAAGGAGTAAACAAAGCCGAGAGATTTTTGGCGGGCATATCCGGCTTAGCCTCTGCCATTTTCCGGGCGGCGGGATAGTTGGTTAGCAAAGTTTGCAACTGTTCAAAAGTAGCGCGGCGAAAATCATCTGTTAATTGGGTTTTTTGCTGCTGCAATTCTTCCCGCAACCGGAAACACTGCTGCCTCAGTTCTTCAATTTCGCTGGCACTATTTGCTGTAGTTGATGTGGGCAAAATGCCTAAAGTTCGATCGAACTCTTGAACATTTAAATTTAGCACTGTTGCCAGCCGCTTCATTTGCTCTACCGTGAGTTGTCTCACATTTCCGCGCCTAACTAAACGCACTCCGAAGCGACTCAAACCTGCTTTTTTGCCTAAATCTTGCCAATCGACAATTCCTAGCTGATTCATGCGTTCCCGCAGAATAGCATCGTATTTAAATTCGATCGCATCTCCCGCCTCCGATGCAGCATAAGCGTACAATAAAATTAGAAAAATGCCTCCTGCAGCTAGCACGAAGCTGAAGGCAGGCACTGTTATTGTATCGGCTGTTGCAGCAACTGTTGCTGCAACTGTTGCTGCAACTGTTGAATCCAAGAAATAAAACATCTTTAACTGTGCTATCTTTAACCCATCTAAACTTGTTTCAAACTCTGAGTTTGTTCGACATTCAAATTTTCTGCCAAATTTTCTTCGCTTTGATAGTATTCTGGGAGCAAATCTTGAGATTCAACTTTGCCGAGAGCCTTTTCAACTCCGGCGGTAGTTTCAGTACAGCTTGCACCGATAGCATTGAGGACTGTTTCGGTAATTTTGCCGTCTTTGCCGATGCGGTATTCTACTTTGCGGTACTCTGCCATAGCGGTTTTTTTTGGTTTAACGCTTGAGTGTTGAGTTATATTATAGATTGTCTTTGCCAATTATTCAAATAATTATTCAAATGAATTTTTGTAGTGACAATGCCACCGGGGCTTCGCCGGAAATTATGGCCGCGATCGCAGCAGCTAATAACGGTGCTGCGATGCCTTACGGAGATGATGAATGCACCCAGCGTTTGCAAGTTAAATTTTCGGATTTATTCGAGACACCAGTGACAGTTTTTCCCGTAGCGACTGGTTCGGCTGCTAATGCTCTCGCCTTGGCAACTGTGACTCCTGCTTACGGAGCGATTTACTGTCACGCCGAATCGCATATTAATGTAGATGAATGCGGCGCGCCAGAGTTTTTTACTGGCGGTGCAAAGTTGGTGACGCTAACAGGAAATAATGCTAAGATAGAAGCAGAAACTTTAAAACAGATACTCGATCGATCGGGCAAAGGCATCGTCCACCGCGTCCAGCCTGCCGCCGTTAGCATCACTCAAGCAACCGAAGCCGGAACCGTCTACAATCCCGCAGAAATTTCGCATATTTCAGAAGTTGCGCGATCGCACAATTTGTACCTCCATATAGATGGTGCTCGCTTTGCCAATGCAGTTGTCAGTTTGGGATGTTCTCCTGCAGATATTACTTGGCGCGCTGGTGTCGATATCCTCTCCTTTGGCGCAACTAAAAATGGCGCGATGGCTGCGGAAGCTGTCGTATTTTTCAATCGAGAATTAGCAGCAACTTTCCCATTTCGCCGCAAGCGGGGCGGGCATCTTTTCTCGAAAATGCGGTTTTTGTCCGCACAGTTAGAAGCCTACATCACCGATAATTTATGGCTGAAAAATGCCGATCGAGCAAATCAAATGGCAGCTAAAATAGCGCAAGATTTGGCAGGTATTGCAGGAGTCAAATTCTGCTATCCTGTCGAAGCTAACGAGATTTTCATGCAGCTTCCCGAATCAGTAATTGCAGGGCTTGTGAGTCGGGGTTTTCAGTTTTATCGGTGGGACAGTGAAGGTGGATGTACTGTTAGGCTGGTAACAGCTTTCAACTCTCAAGAAGCCGATGTTGATGCTTTTGTAAAATGCTGTAAAGATTTGCTGTAAAACGCTAATACTGACTTAGCTGCCGTGGCGATCGGTTATTTAACTTTCATTATCCCTTGGTTTGACTGCGCTCAATACGCGCAGTTAGCGTGGTGGGCGAGCGGCCGATAGAAATCGAGTTATTAATCTCATTTTTAACTAGATGTTTAACTAGATGTTTAACTAGATGTTTAACTAGATGTTTAACTAGATGTTTAACTAGATGTTTAACTAGATTTTTAACTGGGGCGAAAGGATTCGAACCTCTGAATGGCGGGACCAAAACCCGCTGCCTTACCACTTGGCGACGCCCCAACGTCTCAACATTTGCTATCTTAACATTCAGACACGGGAATTTGTCAAGCGATTCGACAGAAAAATTTTATTTTTTGGCAACTGCGGGGGGAGAGATCGGGATTTGAATCCAAAACTCCGCTCCCTGTCCGGGTTCTGAGGTACACTTCAAACTACCTCCATGTTTCTCCACCACGATCTGGTAGCTGATCGACAAGCCCAGTCCCGTACCTTTCCCTACGGGTTTGGTGGTAAAGAAAGGGTCAAACAGCCGGCTTGCAGCTTTTTCCGTCAGTCCCGATCCGTTGTCCCGAATCCGAATTAGTACAGATTGACCCGTTTTCGGGTCTCGATCGTCCTGCGCATCTTTGTCTGCTACTTCGGTGCTAATTTTGATAATCTTGGGCGCGGCTTGATTTTCCAAAGCATCGATCGCGTTGCCGATAATATTCATAAATACTTGATTTAACTGTCCGGGGTAGCACTCTACTTTCGGTAAGTTGCCGTACTCTTTCACTACCTCGATTCCCGGAACCAAGCCGTGGGCCTTCAAGCGGCTGTGCAAAATCAGCAGCGTGCTGTCAATTCCTTCGTGAATGTCCACCGGCTTTTTCTCTGCTTCGTCGTGTCGCGAAAAGTTTCGCAGGGACAGGACTATTTGGCGGATGCGCTCGGCTCCCATCTCCATTGAAGAGAGAATTTTCAGCAAATCCGGGACTACGAAATCGATGTCTATTTCTTCGCTTTTGTCGAAAATTTCCGCGCAAGGTTCGGGATAGTGTTTTTGGTACAGGTGCAGCAAGTCGAGAATATCTTTAATGTACTGCTCGCAATAAGTCAAGTTGCCGTAAATAAAATTAACTGGATTGTTAATTTCGTGAGCGACGCCGGCGACCATTTGACCGAGAGAGGACATTTTTTCGTTTTGGATGAGCTGAGTCTCTTTCTGCTGCAAATTCTGCAAAGTTTTTGTAAGCTGGCGGGCTTGAGTTTCGGCAGCTAGGGCGGCGGCGCGGGTTTGGGCGTAGAGTTCGGCTTGGTCGATCGCGATCGCCAGTTGGTCTACCACCGCTTGCAGCAGTTCCACTTCGCTCGCCATCCACTCCCGACCTCCGCTGTAGTGGTTGCAAACTACGGCCCCCATTTGACCGGCCCTGGTTTTGAGCGGCAGTAGCAGTTTGGAAACTATGCCCGTAGCCTTCAAAAAAGCTTGGGTTGGAGCCTCAATGCAGGATGCTGTTGCTGTGTCGCCGATCCGGAGGGTTTGGCGGTGGCGAATTTTTTCGGCTAGCAGCGTTATTTGTTCGATCGGGTAATCTGTCAGTCGCTCCTGCAAATCTAGATTTGCTGCCTCGTGAGTAATCGTAAAGCTGGGCTGGTCTTGCTGCGAAACCACGTACCACAAAAAGTAGCATTGGTCAACCTGCAACAAGCTGCGGATCTCGTTAACGGCAGTATGTAAAATTTTATCGAGGTCGAGGGAATTGCGCATCTGGCTGGCAAGACCGAACAGCAGGCCTTCCCGGCGGCTCAATAATTCTTCCCGAGCCTTGACGCGATCGATCGCCACGGCAATTGCGTTAGCCATCGGACTGAGAACTTCAAGCATTCCATCGGCTGTCGATTGGCTGCTGCTGAGTGCCAGCACTCCCACCAACCGAGCCTCCACAATTAGCGGGTAGGCGATGGGAGAGGGTTTGGGGGGCGAAAGCAGGAATAGGGAGGCTGTTTGGAGTTGGCCGCCAAGTTCCGATCGCATCCAGTCCTGGATTGCTAGTTCCCAATCGGCGCTTTCGCTCCCTGAAGCAGCTTGCAATTCTAACCGCTCTGTCTGCGAGTCGAAGGTCCAGACGAGCGCGGCGGTGGCATCGAGGTGTTCTACGATTGCCTCGGTGCAGCGCTGGAGGATGGCCGGTATTGTCCCGCCTTGTCCGAGGGCGGCACCGACTTGAGCTTGCAGCGCCCACAGGCGCGATCGCTCTTGCTGCTGCACTGCTGTGGGCTGCGAGTCGCGCTGTGGGGAACTTTCCCAGAAGCATTGCCAGCGACCGGTAGCACCGAGAACGGGGAGTTTGTTGGTGCGAAATATTCTCGTGTCGCTCTCTTGAGTCTGGATGCCCCAGAAGAAGTCGCGGTTCGATCGATTTAACTCCGAGATTTGCTGGCGATCGTCGGCGATCTCTTCTAACTCTGTCATTTCTGCACAGGCTTTGACCAACTCGCACCGCAGTTCTACCAGCCTTGCCACTTGCCGGGTCAAAGTTCCCATAGCACTTATCGATTCTTTTGTCAAGTCCCGCGGCATGCAGTCCATCACAGACAGGACTCCCAGAATTTGTCCCTGGGTAGTGACCACCGGCATCCCGGCGTAAAACTTCACGAAGGGATAGGAAACGACTAGAGGATGATCGGCAAAACGCTTGTCGGCGGAAGCGTTGCGGACGATAGAAACCAAAGGCTCCTCGGCCTTTGCAGGCTCTGCAATAAGAGCTTCAGGTACGAGCTCGCATTCCGAGTTGGGATTCGGGAGAAAAGCGGACTCTTCAGCATTGAAACTCATAGCCCGAGTGCAAAAATTTAGATAGCGGTGGGCTAAAGTTCGATCGACACCTACCTGCGACTTCAACCAGTGACAGCTAGGGTCTATCGAGCTCAGGAAAGCTATCGGGGTTCGACAAAGCTGAGCGGCCAAGCCGACCAAATCGTCGAAGCAAGCCTCCGGAGCAGAGCCGAGGATTTGATACAGGTCAAAGTTGTGGAGCTTAAACACTTTGGTACTTGGAGGCAAGGGTGCTTTCATGTATAACTGCCCGTCTAGTTGCTCGAGCCCGGTGTTCTGTATGCTAGGAAAAAAAGAACGAGTGTAAGTTTTGTTCCGGGGGACAGCGATTTTAGTAGCCCGCAGGCTGCTGGCAACGATCTCAGAGCAACCTTTTCACTGACAGGGGAACTTTTGAATTTTGGGAGTTAGAGCACCGCCGATCTCATAATGTAAAAATTATAACTGTGAAAATTATACTTCCTGTTGCCCGTGCTTTTGGGTACTTACCCCAGGCTAAATCTCAGAACCCAAGCTAAGAGCCTCAGTCGCTTTGAACTCACATGGAGCAGCAATGTCAATAAGATGTTTTCTGGTGGGGTGGGGGCGGGTTTATTAACCTGGAAAGCTAGCTTTTAGGCTGTTGTGAACCATTTCAAGATGATAATCGAATATGCTGCGCTCGTTATTCGATTGTCACCTTGAACGCTACAGGCTATTGAGAAAGGTGCAAGATCTCAGTTTGAAGTAACTTTCAGAAGTAACTTTCAGAAGTAACTTTCAGAAGCAACTTTCAAAAATACATCTCGATAGCTTGCATTCAGTTTTTTAATAAGTTTGATTTTATTTTAACAGACTTATCTAATCGCGGCTAGCTCGGCTGCTGGTAGAGTAAGATGATTAGTCTGTGTCACAATATCAGTGACCTCTACCGGGCTGCGAGGCTCGCTGCTGCAAAAATACATCTACTAGAGCGGCCTATGCTACATGACACATACAACATAAACTCAAAAATATTGCCAAAGTGTTAAAGTTTGTAACAGGAGTCGATCGAACAGGACATCGAACAGGACATCGAACAGGACATCAAACAGGAGAGGAGGGTTTGTACCTTGGGATTCACATCTGCCAAATATTATAATGGGCGATCGACCCCTCCCCCAATGAGTTGTTTCGAGTTTGAGATCGCACAAAAGGGGGCGAGGTGTTTGGGAAACGATCTAAAGCTTTTGCCGAGTATTCTGCAGGATATTCCGCAGGGGCATTTCTGAAAAGATCGAGAAAGAATTTGCGATCGCTATTGTCAAAAATTATAAATAGAGCGGAGAGAAGAATTATGTCTGCAAATAGCAGTCAAGTACCAACTATTCTGGCAGTTGATGATAGTGTCGTCATGCAGGGACTTGTCAAACAGGCTCTAAGCAAGGAGTTTCGGGTGCTGGTGACTGACAATGCAGTTGACGCTTTATCAACGATTTATCACGAACAAGTGGCGGTTTTACTGCTGGATGTTTCCATGCCCGGTATTGACGGATTGGAGCTCTGCCGCACGGTACGCAGTTTGGCTCAGTTTCAGACTTTGCCGATCGTGATGCTGACAGCGCGAGATGGAGCTTTTGATAAAGTACAGGGACGTTTGGCGGGAGCAACGGAGTATTTAACTAAGCCTTTTGATGCTGATAAATTGCGCGAGGTAATTGGGAAGTTTGTAGAAATCAAAAAGTAGGTTTGAGAAAACTAAAACTTTAAAGGGCTGTGGTAGAAAGGGAGAAGCCGAGCTAGCTCGTTTTCTTCAAATTGCTATGGGTTCAGTTAGTGAACTTGAATATCACTTGTTACTTGCTCGGGATCTTAACTTACTCACAGAAAAAGAATCTGAATCCCTGGCAGCAGACGTAATAGAGATTAAACGAATGCTTACCTCTTTTATTCAAAAGCTGAAAGCTGATGGCTGACGGCTGACGGCTGATAGCTGAATGCTTACATTTCACTGTTTAATTTTTAACTTAGCTAGGAGTAGGGGAGCAATAGCACTGGCGGGAAGTACGTGTTGGGCGGCACCGAGGGCGATCGCTTCTTTAGGCATTCCGAAGACAACGCAGCTAGCTTCGTCTTGGGCGATAGTCAAGCCTCCCAGTCCGGCAATGGCTAGCATTCCCTCGGCCCCATCCCTGCCCATTCCTGTTAGCAAAACCCCTGCGGCTGCCGGCCCGTGAAAATTAGCTACCGACTTAAATGTTACCGTTACAGAAGGGCAGTGTCCCCCTTCAGCAGGTGTTTCTGAATAAACAAATCTCCCCTGAGAGTCCAATTCTAAATGGCGTTTTTCTGGCGGAAAATATACGATCCCAGGTTGCGGAAATTCCCCAAAGGGAGCTATCTTAACTGGCAGTTTAGACTCAGATCCCAACCAATTAACTAATCCTTGCAAAAAGCCTTCGCTGATGTGCTGCACGCAAATTACCGGTACTGGGAAATTAGCCGGAAACTGGGAAATAATCGAGTGCAAAGCTTGCGGGCCGCCTGTAGACGCACCGACAGCCAATAATTTAATAGTTTGAGAATTGAACTTTGCTGGTGGTAGTTGGGAATTTGGGACTGTCAAGTGAGAATTGCGGCTGGGTAATGGGTGAATTTTGACAGGCTTCTCGCTTTTTTTGAGCGCTCCGGGCTTGTGATGCCGGGTAAATACTTTGACTCCAGATAAAATTTTAATTTTAGCGATTAATTCGTTAGCGAGGCGATCGTAATCTGATGCCAATCCGCCAATAGGCTTGGGAAAAACATCTAGGGCACCTGCTTTGAGAAGTTGAAATACATTTTGAGTGTCGTCTGCTTGCACTGAAGCACTGATGACTAAAATCGGTAGTGGGTATTTTTTCATCACTTCTTGCGTGAATTCTAACCCGTTCATTTCTGCCATGTGAAAATCCGTACAAATTATTTCTGGCTGAAGTTTGGGAATTAATTTTAGTGCTTCTAACCCGTTGCGTGCGGTTCCTACCACCTGAATTTCCGGTGCAGCGTCAAAAATACGTTTCAGGACGATCGTCGCCACTGGAGAGTCTTCTACTAATAAGAGTTTAATCGGCTTTAACATCATACGATTTTAGATTTTAGATTTTAGATTTTAGATTGGGTAATGGGTAATGGGTAATGGGTAATGGGTAATGGGTAATTGGTAATGGGTAATTGGTAATGGGTAATTGGTAATTGGTAATGGATAATTGGTAATTGGTCAACTGTCAACTGTCAACTGTCAACTGTCAACTGTCAACTGTCAACTAACTTCAAACCAACCTTTTCAAAGTTTCCACCAACACATCTTGATTGAATGTACCCTTGGGAATATAAGCATTAGCTCCTGCATCTGCCCCGCGTTTTCTATCTTCATCAGATGCTAAAGATGTTACCAAAATAATTGGTAAGTCGCTATATTCTTTCTGCTGGCGAATTTTATATGTCAGCCCCAAACCATCTAAATTCGGCATTTGCACGTCAGAAATAACTGCGTCAAAATCGCGAGTTTTTAATTTATTAAAAGCATCCAACCCATCTACTGCCGTGACTACTTCGTAACCGGCACTTTCGAGGATGCGCTTTTCTTGAGTGCGAGTAGCGATCGAATCTTCTGCCAACAGTATAACTTGTTTGCGGCTGCTGGTTTCAACCTTCGATCGCGAACTAGAAACACTGCGAGACAAAACTTGCTTGCGTACAGACTCGATCAAATCGTGGGGATTCAATACCATACAAACCTCTCCATTCCCAAGAATAGTTGCGCCCGAAACATTGCGCACCCGCTTCAGCAATTGAGTTTGGGGTTTGATCGCCACATCCTGTTGGTCAATCAAAGCATCTACAAACAATCCGAGTTTTTCCTCCCCAACTTTCAGAACAATACAAGGGATTTTTGGAGAATTTGAACTTAAAGATGTTCCTGCTTTGTTTCTATTTACTTCTCTCCAGCTTTCCTGTCCCCAATCTCCTTTATTCTGCCTCCAAGGACGATCTTTTAATTCTAGTAAATCTACAAGATTAGCCACTGAAAGCGGCTGGTTATCCAAAAGTATTGTTTCCCTGCATTCTATAGAGAAAATCTCAGCTCGATCGACTAGCTTAGCGGTTTTTACAAACTCAATTGGCAGTGCATAAGCAATCCCATCAACAGATACAATTAAGACATTAGCTGTCGCCAAAGAAGTGCCAATTTGCAGTTTAAAAGTGCATCCTTTCCGGGAAAAGATTCTACTTGAATGCTGCCTTTTAGGGCTTCAACATTAGTGCGAACTACATCTAAACCTACTCCCCTGCCGGACACTTCAGTAACAAATGTTCTGGTGGAAAAACCCGGAGCAAAAATCAGAGCTTGAATTTGATTTTCCGTCATGATTGAGAGTTCTTCTTCGGTACAGACGCTGCGTTTCACAGCCGTTTGTTTGATGCGATCGACATTCAATCCCCTACCGTCATCGCCCACCTCAATGATAATATTGTTAGCAGTTTGATAGCCTTTAATTCGGAGGGTCGCAGCGCGGGGTTTGCCTAGTTTTTCGCGCTGTTCGGGTGTTTCTATACCGTGGTCGATCGCATTCCGAATCATGTGCATCAAAGGGTCTTTCATTTCTTCGAGAATGCGTTTGTCTGCTCTGGTTTCGCCGCCTTCTACAATCAACTCAACTTCCTTGCCTTCGCGCTTTGCCAGCTCCCGTACAGTTCGGGGAAATAAGTTAAAAATAGCAGCCAGAGGCAGCAAGCGAAGGGTGCGAATTCCTGATTCTAATTCTCCGGCAATTAATTCTAATCTGGCAGTATCTTCGTAGATTAAATTCTTCAAACGGTTGACTAAAATCCCCAGAGATTCTAAACGTTCTTCTGTAATCTGCTGGTAATTTTGTAATTGTTTGAGATTGCTGTTTTGGAGCGCGGCATTTCGATCGGTTTCTATCTGATGAAAATTCAAGCGATTGATAACAGATTCGCGGCTCCACTCTTCCCACAAGGTTGCAAGTTTTTCGATGTCTGTCAGTCGATGTCCGAGACGAGTTTTGGTAACGGCAAGTTCTCCTGCTTGAGTCATTAAATCGTCTAAATTCTGGGTAGCAACGCGGATGGTTTCGATGCGGTAAGAGGATGTGGTTGAGGCGCTGACAGCGGGCTGAGGATTCGGCGTGCTGGTGGGTGCGGCGGCGGGTAAATTTTGAGCTTGCAGCAGCAATTCTTGTTCGGATTGCATGACTGCAACAGAGTAATTATTATTTGAATGTGAGGGTGTTGCAGTTTCAATATGAGTTTCATTTTCTGGGGTTTCCGAGTCAGTAAACTGAGGTTTGGCGGGCTGCTGTCGCTCTTTTTCCGGTTCTATTTCTGCTGTCGCCAGTGGCGGCTGCGGCTTGTTAGCAGCACCCATCATGCTAGCGAGGACGTAAAATGTGTTCACGCCAGAATTTTCACCGGTAACGGCTTCGTGAACGAGTTTGCGGATGGCGTCTAAACCTTGCAAAAGCCGCTCGTTTGTATCGGGGGTTAATTCAGTTTCTCCCCGCTTCACCCCCCCCAAAATATGCTCCATTTGATGGGCTAAGGATGCTACATTTTTTACTCCGAGCATCCCCGCATCGCCTTTAAGAGAATGGGTTTCGCGCAGCAATTCTTCTAATTTAGCTGAGTCGCCCGGATGCTGTTCTAGGTACAGCAAACCTTCGTCTATTTTATGCAAGTGTTCTTCACTGGCAATTTTAAATACATCTCGGAGTTCTTCATCTTCAATCATATTAAGAATTGGGAATTGGGAATTGGGGATTGCAAGCAAGCATAGCAAATGTTCGGCAAGTAGCAATTTTATTCGAGGTTTTAAATTTGTTGAAGAACTTACCGATCGTACTTTTGAGATTTAAAGCAGATTCATTGACTTAGCATTCGATCGAGTGTTTGCTCTACCATTTGAGTACCTTTTGCCAATCTAAGATCTAACATCTAAAATCGATTTGAGTATCTTTTACCAATCTAAAATCTAACATCTAAAATCGATTGGTTATACTGCTGCTCTTAGATTTTTTGCTGCTTCATTGAGCTGTTCCGTGCCGAGTTTTACTTGAGAAATACCGGCGGCAGTTTCTTGGGCTGCTAAGTTGAGAGAGTTGACTGATTCAACTATATCTTGAACTGCGATCGCCTGATTTTTGGCTGTTAATAAAATTTGCTGGCTGTTCAACACAATTCGATCGATAGCCTCTGAGACACCGGCAAATGCCTCTGCAGTTTCTAAAGAAATTTTAACTCCTTGCTCGACAGTTTGCGTTCCTTCCTCCGTCACCATTGCTGTAGAACCGATCGCAATTTGGATATCTTTAACTAAAGCATTAATCTTGCTGGCAGATTCCTTACTTAAATCGGCCAGTTTGCGAATTTCGCTGGCAACAACTGCAAATCCTTTGCCGCTATCGCCGGCGCGCACTGCTTCGACAGCAGCATTTAGAGCCAGCATATTTGTTTGATTTGCTAAATCGCTAACTAAACTAGAAATATTGCCAATTCCATTGGTTTGCGCGCTCAAATTCAAAATTTGTTTTTGAATTGCTGCTACATTTTGTTTCAACGTTGCCATTTCTTTGAGGGTATTGTCTACTGCCCGGCTGCCTCTTGCTGCCAGCGCTAAAGCTTGTCCGGCACCGGCAGCAGCGGCTTCGGCTTGCGAGGCACAAGCGCGACTTGCAGCATCCAATTCTTCCATTGTACTAGCAGTTCGATCGACCACAGATACTTGTTGGATGACGGTGCGTTCCTGTTGTTCGACAGTGACGGCAATTTGTGCGGAAGAAGAGGCAATAGTTCGCACAATTTTATTCACAGATTGGGTAGCTTTGCGAGCAAAAATAATCGCGATTCCGCTCACAATAATAACTGTCGTCGTGACTCCTGACATCAAAGTTAATAGTAAATGTCTTTGAGGAGCAAATACATTATTTATATCGTTGGCAACGATTGCACTCCAGCCTAATTCCGGCATATTTTCTAGTTCCTCTATAGGAGCATAGGTAATCAATTGCTTAGCTCCATCTATGATATCGATATCTATATGCTACTGATTTTTCTCTCATTTTGTAGTCGCTCAAAAGATTTAAAATCCAAGCGTGCCTCTCTCCCTATATGTTCTTTCTCATTTGCTAAAAAAAACTTGCCATTGCCATCTATTAATGGTATTCTTCTGTTGCTAACTCTCGATCGTCTTTAGCTAATTGTTCTTGAGTTTCTTTAAATTCTTCATCTAAATAAGTAGTAGGAGTGCGAGTTATTACTATGCCACGGGTTTTACTATTGCCGATTTCAATAATCGGAGCAGCAGCAAAAATGAAAGATTGACCGATCGAAGATGGTATCGGCTGCGCAATTGTCGGACGGTTAGTTTTAATTACTTGCTGAAAATAATCCTGCTTGCTGATGTTTGTAATTGCTGCTTCGTTCGACTGCAATATAATGTTACCTTTGAGATCTGCTACGGCGATACTGTCATAGCCTTTTAAGTTTTTCATGTATTTATTTAAAACCGCTTTTCGCTCGCCACTTGAAGTCAATTTGCTAATCCTCGGATCGTTTAATATAGATAAATTAGCAATTTCTTGCACTTCTTGATAGCGTTCAAACATCAATTCGCCAACTTGATTTGCGATAGCAATCGCTCGAGATTGTTGGTACTTAACTACGTAGTTAGTCAAGTCTTCGCTAGCCAAGTAAAAAGTTATTGTCCCAGTTAAAATCACGGGAATTGTACTGAGGGCGATCGCAAAAATAATTGCTTTAATTCTTAACGGCAAACGCTTAAGTCTGTTTCTCATTATCCATCGCCTCCTATACCACTGCTTTTAAATCTAAGGCAGCTTCGTTCAATTTTTGAGTGCCGATTTTAGTTTGACCGATACCGCAAGCGGTTTGTGCCGCTGCTTGATTGAGCGAGTTCATCGCTTCTACCACTTGTTCGATCGCAATTGCCTGCTGTTTGGCATTCAGCGAAATTTGCTGGGAACTTAAAACTACATGATTAATTGCATTAGCAACTCCTGCAAAAGCCTCGGCTGTTTCTTCTGCAATACTCACGCCGGATTCTACGGTTTTAGTTCCTTCATCTGTCACCATTACCGTTGAATTAATCGCTCTTTGAATATCAGCAACTAAGAGATTAATTTGACTTGCTGATTTTTTGCTGCGATCGGCTAATTTCCGAATTTCTGCTGCTACGACGCCAAATCCTTTCCCGTGTTCTCCCGCCCGCACGGCTTCCACCGCAGCATTCAGCGCTAGCATATTAGTTTGATTTGCCAAATCGCTAACTACAATTGAGATATTGCCAATGCGATCTGTTTGCTCGCTTAACTGCATAATTTGCCCCTGCATTTCCTGTACTTTTAATTTCAGCGTTGCCATTGCTTCCAAAGTTTGTTCGACAGCTTTCGTACCGCCACCGGCTAAATTTAAAGCTTGCATGGCTTGATGGGCAGCCGTTTCTACCTGCTGTGCTGTAGCCCTGGAAGATGCTCCCAATTCGTCCATTGTTGTTGTAGTTTCATTAACTGAAGCTGCTTGCTGGCTTGCCATGCGTTCCTGTTCTTCTACTGTAGCTGCAATCTGAGTTGAAGAACTGGCGATCGAGCTAATTGCGCGTTCGATCGTGCGGGCAATTCCCGACGATACCAGCCAAGCAATTCCCGCACCCAATAGCAATAATAGTAGCGAACTTACAGCCAGTGCTAACATTAAAAAGTTTAAAGATTCCTGGGTTTTTTGCGTTTCTCGCTGGATGTACTGCAGCTCTATTTCCCGAAACTCCCGGTTCAAATTCACAAACTCATTGACAAATTTTGTATACTTGCCTGTATTAAATATACTCAGTGCTTCTGCTGTCCGATTTTTTTGAAACAAGTTGACTATTGCGTTAGAACCGTCATAATATTCGTTAACTAGAGCCACCATCTTTTCCAAACGGTCTTTTTGTTCGGGATTTTTAATCAGCGGTTCTGCTGCCTTTGCTGACTGGCGGGCTAAGTCCGCACCTGTTTTAAAATCCTCTAAAAACTGCGGATTTTTATTAACTAAATACCCTCGCAATCCCCGTACCATTTGTTCTGCACCGACCGACATATTATTTGTTTCTCCAATCGAGTTTTCTACTCTTTGCAGGTCTTTAAAAGTATTAACTACCCGATCGATGCTTGCGTAAACTAGCAGGGGCAATCCCAGGTAGATAGTTGCCGGTGCTACATAGCCGAGCAGCATTCTGTTTCTAATGTTTAATTTTTTTAATTTGGCAAACATCTTTTTTCCTGAGTTTAAATAGTGTAAGCTAATGTGCATTTAAATTGGGTATTCCCTGTTGCCTGTTGCCTGTTGCCTGTTGCCTTTGAGGAATTTAAGTATCCCAATTTAAATGCGAAACAGCTTAACACTTATACTGAAACATGAGGTAGGCTTCGCAACCGACAATCATTAAGTAGCGGTCGATCGTCGGTCGATCGCGCCTCACTTACTCGATCGTGGCTATATTTATTGCGGTAAGTTGTTGGAATTGCGATCTCTGCAACTAAATCCGGCTTTAATACTTGCTTTTCGGTTCGACGATCGCTCATTTCTCTACCCCTGCTACCGACAGGGAATTGGCAGCACTCGGATTTAAAATTACACCTCCTCATCAACAACCACTCCTCCTTTTGTGAGCAATTTCTCCAAATTCAGCACGACCATAATTTTTTCTTTGTAAATAGCAGTCCCTCGCAGGTATTCTTTGTTAGCTAAATGCAGTGCCGCTGGAATGGCACCTAATTCTAACAAATTCAAATATATAATATCCAATATTTCATCCACAACTATGCCAGCGACAAAACCCGCAACTTCAATAACGACCGCCTGGGATAGAGAATTTACATTAACCTCCATATTTAAAACATTCCGAATATCAACTAGCGTTACAATTTCGCCCCGCAAATTCATGTTGCCGACAATTCGATCGGGAGTGCAAGGTACGGGAGTGACTTGACGAATGGGAGTGAATTCGCGCACGATCGATAAATTAATAGCGAAGTATTCGCCATTCAAAGCAACTACCGCCAGCGGCATATGAATTGCTTCAGAATTTTCGCTCTCTCCTCGGTGCCTCAAATTATCAGCCCGCTCTCGAAAAATAACTTTTTCTTCCGGCGTCGCATTCGGACAAAAAACGTGAGGCTTGTTTAAAACTTTACCATCCTCAACTAAAAATTTTTCATCAATCTCCTGTGCCAAATTTTCTGTTGTTAGCCCATCTCCTGTTGCATTTTCCGTACCGCTAGCAGCAAGGGACAAAAATGTCTCTGCTGTTTCGGGAGAATATCGAATCAAACGATCGACATCCAGCAGGGTAACAATATCAGCTTCGCAACGGGCAACTCCAGCTACAAAATGATGGGATACATTTGGCTCCTCTCGCCCGCAGGATAGCTGCTGTGCGATCGCATCTGTTGGAATATTTTTGACTTCGCGAACTAGATCGACAATGATCCCCACGCGAAATTCTTGCCATTTTACAACAATTATATTATCTGTCAAACGGTATTCTTGCAAGACATATCCGAAACGAAGATTGAGATCCATCACCGGTAGAATTTCGCCCCGAAGGTCGATCGCGCCCACAATATCGTGGGGTGCTCCCGCGATGGGTGCCAACTCCGGCAGAAAGAATATTTCCCGAACGCAGGATGCTTCTACAGCACAGAGCAAACCGTTCTGTTTGAAAATAAGATACGGTTTAGTTTCCATATTGAATTATAGTGTTTGTCTTTCTAGGAGGATGTTACTTACTATATAATGTTAGCAAAATTTTTTTGACATCCATTAACATTTGACGGGCTGTTATTTTCCCGTGTTGCTCGATCGGGGTATGGGGCGGTAATTTTTTCAAGATTTCACAAGATGAATTGTACATTTTAATGGCTCGGGCGAGTTGACCTTCTTTACGATAAATATTGCCCAATTCCAAATAAGCCGAAATAAAAGAAGGTGAAAGATAAATAATCCGTTTGAAATAACTTTTTGCTGTTGCTAAGTCTCCTTTTTCTTCGGCAATGTGAGCTTGCAGGTAATAAGGAAATACACAGAGAGAATCTATTTCGCTCGCTCGCTGGCAGTTTTCGATCGCTCTGGCATATTGACCTAAATTAGCATAAATTTGAGCTAGCAAATAATAAGCATCAAAATTCTGCCCGTGGAGGGCGATCGCCTGTTTTGCTTTTTTAATCGCCTCAGTATAAGCTTTATTTTTAAAACAAATTTTTGCCTCGGAAATCAGCGCTGCCAGCATTTTCTGCAACTCAGTTTCCGAAGTTTTTGCCGCTGGAACCGATGTCGATCGATCGCCCCCTAAATAGCGAGCTCGCAGCATTTTTCCCAAAGGAGTAGATTCTGTTAATATCGGCGTCTTCTCCCCGGAATTGCCGCCTAGCAAAATAGCTGGTGATTTTTTTTCTGTTAGAGGACGATCGCCCGCCGCCGGTGTAATTGGTTCTGCAAACTCCAAATTCAAGGTTTCCCTGACTGCGGCCGGATCTGCGGCGCAGAATTCATTTTTCTGCAAGTCGCAGCGCTGATACACCACCGACTCCGGGAAAATCTTCGGCTTAAATTCGCCGGCGGTTTGACCGTGAAGTTCAGCATGACCTGTCATTAAATACCCCCCCGGCTTCAGCGTTTGAGCGAACTTTTTGAGGACGATCGAAATATATTTTGCTTCAAAATAAACAAACACATTCCGGCACACAATCAAATCCATATTATAAATATTGTTATAAAGATTCGGGAAATTATCGCTGACTAAATTTACCGACTTAAAATCTACAGAATGCCGCAAATTGACATCGATTTCCCACTCATTTTTATGCTGCTTAAAATACCTGCTTTGCACTTGGGAATCAACCAAACGAAACGACCACTCACTGTAAATCCCCCGTTTGGCTTTTTCTAGGGCTGCGTCGTTAATATCGCTACCTAAAACTAAAATTTTCCATTCCGACCAATCCGAAATTAACTGTTTTAATAGAATTACCAAAGAATAAGGTTCTTCACCAGTCGAGCATCCCGCACTCCAAAGCCGCAAAGTTGGCTGAATTCCCAGCGTTTTTTTAAGTTTGATTTTCTGCTCGATCAACTCAGGTAAAATCACTTTTTCTAGCAGGGAAAACTGCCCTTTGTCCCGCATGAAATAACTTTCATTTGTTGTCACGAGCAATACCAATTGCCGCCATTCCTTTTGACTTTCCAGACTGCGCTCAGTTAAAAGTTGATAATACTTTTCAGGCAAAGCTAACTTAATAGCTTTCATCCTCGTCAAAATTTTTTGAGATAAAGCTGTCCGGTCTTGGGGGCGAACTTGCAAACCTATCCTGCTAGAAATTAATTGAATAAATAGATGAATTAGTGCATCGTTCATATCCTATTAAATCAGTCCTATTGAATCGGTTTACTTAATTTTAGAACCTGCCGATCCTGCGGTACTAATTAACTATGATATCAAAAAGCGACCGATCGCTCCTGCGAAATTCTAGTGACGCTCCTACACCAACCCGCTGCGGGTATGGAGCAGGCTTCTGGGGCGCTTCCGTTGCAATGCGTAGAACTTCCTTAGAGGTATAGCCGAAGGCAGAAGTCAGAGGGCAGAAGGCAGAAGTCCGAGGGACTCATAGTAACGCTTTGGGCGATCTAAAATGTCACGAGCCGTTTTGGCGGTTGCTATATCATCGGTGTTGACGTACTCCCCGCGATGAATCGACGGGGATTCTCAAAGGTTGCATGAAAGCGGTCAGTAATATCAGTATTTACGATCGCCCGCTCAATCGCAATGATAAACTTGATATTCATACCCATCCACCGCAGGCAAATCGCGAGATTCAAGCTGACATCTTTGCCGCTCTAATTTGACATCGGCGCGAAAATTTACCAGCCACACATCAAGCGGACGTTCTAATTGACCGATCGTTTTCTCAAGTGTCGCCACCGCAATTTCCGGCGCATCTATTTTGCGATTTACCAACAGAAATAAAGGAGACTCAATATCTTTAACTTCCTCATTTTTCCCTCTTCCTTCCTCCCTCTTCCCTCTGCCTTCTGCCTTCTGCCATTCCACCCCGATACCCATCAACTCTCCTATTTCAACATGAGTATTTTGAGTAGTGGCAATTAAAGCGGGAACTTGCGATACTTCGCGGATAATTGGAATTAACAAGTCTGGTTTGTAATATTTGCGATAGCCGAGATCGCTATTTACCGTGACGGCGCTAACAAAACCCATTACTAAAATTAGTATAACTGCTTTTCTCCCAGCAATTTCCACAGCAGGGAAATTAAACCATTGACTTTTGACTGCGGGCGTGTTGAACGCAACTGCCAAGGTCGATCCTAACAGCAATATCGCTCCGGGAAAGTAAACAAAATTGTAGCGAGCACCGCGAGTTAAGTCGATTCCTAGAATGTATGCAAAGCTGAAAAATAGCAAAATTGCTCCCAGTACAAAACTGCCGAAAATCGTGCTACCTAAACGAGTACCCGGCAGTTTTAAGGAAGTTTTCAGAGCGATCGACAGGATGGGAAGCGCCCAAATAAAAAATACTGTCATGCCGATCGCCGAGGCAATTACTATTAGCAAGTTTGGCGATTCAACTGGCAGCAGTGACACGATTGTAAGCCATCCGGCTAAAGCTTGAAAAATCGGACTTATCCAGGTTACAAACGTTCGATCGCTGCTAACAATCCAGTTAGTTAGCTCGCTGCCGTATTTATTTGAAAAAAACACCGGCACCCAAACTAAACCGCCCGCTAAAGTGCCGATCGCCACTGCTAAAAGCCTCACAAAGACTTGAGATTGCAAAATATTGGGCTGCTGGCTGTTTGCCCTAAATAAATTTCTCCGCTCCTGCTGTCGCAGCAAGACAATTAATGCTATTGCTTCGGCACACAAGGTCAGTACAAAAAAATAGTGAACGGCAATTCCCAAACAGTTAATAATTATCCAAAGAAGTGTTGCCCAAACAGGCAGGGGAGCGCCCTGTTGCAGTTTTTTTGCAGTTAATGTCAAGCAAAAAAGCGAGGCAATAACTAATAAGATTCCTAAAGTATAGTGGCGAGCTTCTTGAGCGAGATAAATGCCGTAGGGAGAAACTGCCATCATCGCAGCCGCACAGTGACCGACTAAACGGGAACTAAAAGCCAATTTGCCCAAAAAGTAGATTGCAGGAACTGAAATCGCCCCCAACAAAGCAGGGAGCGATCGCGCGATCCAAACTAAATTATCATCAGAAGGTGCAAACAGCCGCATCCACCAATGGGCGATCGCAAAATAGACTGGAGGATGGTTGCTTTCTAACAGCAAATGGTTGAGAACATCCGCAATCCCAGCAGCGGGGCGAAATTGCAGCGGTTGTAATAATGTAGCAAGATCGATCGCCCGGTCGATCGGCACCCCGCGAAAACTGTTGCCCAAACTAAAAACAAGAGTCGAAAACTCGTCAGTCCAAAGCGGTTTCGAGTCCAAATTAGCAAAACGCAAAATTAGGGCGATCGCCGTCCACAGTAATAATAATAATAGTTGTTTAGTCATTAAGTAGAAGGAAGAAGGAAGAGGGGGGGAGGGAGTTTTGAGTTTTGAGTTTTGAGTTGAGAGTTGAGAGTTGTTCGAGAGAGGGGAAGAGAGGGAGAATTCCCAATTCCCAATTCCCAATTACCAATTCCCAATTCCCAATTCCCAACTGTCAACTGTCAACTGTCAACGATCGACTTCTGTCACCCGCCAGCTCAACTTCAGATTGATCCAGAAATTCCACAGAGTTACAGCCGCGATCGCAATTAAATTAGCCAAATATTCATTCATCCCCAAAAAATTATACATCAAATTCACCAGCAGCACGTTCAAAATCAAACCCATCAAGCAAATTGTATTAAATTTTAACAGCCGTTTCAATCGCTGGCGCTTTCCCGGTTGCTGCTTGGAAATCTCCCCAAAAGTCCACAAATCGTTCCACAAAAAGTTACTGATAATTGCCAATTCAGCAGCCACGATCAAACTGCGAGTTAGCTCCAATTTGAAAATATCCCGCATCACGTACAAAACCGCCATATTCACAAATACGCCACTGAAACCGACGATGCCAAACCGCAGAAACTTACCCACAGGCCACCGAGCAAAGCGCAATCTGAGCAAGTGCCGCAAATAATCAATATACTGTTTCCCAGTAACTTTGCTCTCGCCTTCTTGCCGCTCCTGAAACACGTAACCAACTTCTCCAATCCAGCGGATATTGCCCCTGCCGAGCACTTCAATCAAAATTTTGTAACCGGCAGGATTCATAGTTTTGCCAGCAATGCAACTGCGGCGCACCATAAAATAGCCGCTCATCGGATCGGAAACTCTACCGACGACTCCCGGCAAAATAATCAATCCCAAAGTTTGAGCTCCCCGCGACAAAAATCGCCGGATAACGCTCCAATCGCTCACCCCACCCTCGGCAACGTGACGGCTTGCTGCAGCTAAATCGGCTCCCCGCTGAATTTCTGCTAAAAGCTGCAATAGCGTCTCTGGGGGATGCTGCAAATCGGCATCGATGACGCCCAAAACTTCGCCCCGTGCTGCTTGCCACCCGCGAATCACCGCTGTGGAAAGCCCGCGCTCTTGCTCGCGCCGCATCACCCGCAGTTGGGGGTAATTTGCTGTTAATGACAGGGCAACTTCCCAAGTGCGATCGGGGCTGTTGTCATCGACTACAATCAATTCGTAGTTGCCGGGAATGCTGCCATCAAGCAATTGGCTCAATTTTTCCACAATATTCGGCACATTCTTGGACTCGTTATAAGTAGGAATTACGAGAGAAAAATAAACGGGAGAGGCGTCTCTGTTTGGAGTTAAATTTTGTACGGAAGGAATTTCCAGAGGACCAGGTGGTACCTCTAATAGGTAATTTGACTGATTGACACTCATAGTTGCCGTTTCTAAAAATTAAAAGATGTTTTTATGACTTTAAACTTTAGAATCTGTTCCGTCTAGAGTAAATTTGTTAAGATATAAAAAATTTTGAATTTTAGGTAGTAGATTCTGTGACTGAACGGGATAAGAAAACTGTCGGTGCAATTCTCGATCGAGCCTTACAAGGTTACAGCCTCTCTACTGCGGAGGCTTTGGTTCTGTTGCAGCAAAAAAATTCAGATGCGATCGCGCAAATTCAAGCAACCGCCGATTTGCTCCGCCGCCAACAATCGGGGGATACTGTTACCTATGTTATCAATCGGAATATTAATTTTACTAACATTTGCGAGCAGCATTGCAGTTTCTGTGCGTTTCGCCGCAATGAGGAAGATGAGGGAGCTTTTTGGTTAGCAACTGCCCAAATTCTGGAAAAGGCAACCGATGCAGTACAGCGGGGTGCGACGGAAATTTGCATTCAGGGGGGATTAAATCTGCAAGCTAAAATTAACGGTGCATCTTTGCCTTATTACTTGGAATTGGTGAAAGCAATTAGAGATAAATTTCCGCAATTGCATTTGCACGCTTTTTCGCCGCAGGAAATCCAATTTATTGCTAGAGAAGATGGTGTGAGTTTCAGCTATGTAATTGCAGCTTTGCGCGATGCAGGAGTTGGTTCGATGCCGGGAACGGCGGCGGAAGTTCTCGACGACTCGGTGCGCCGGGTAATTTGCCCGGAAAAAATCGATTCGGCTACTTGGTTGGAAATTGTAGGACTTGCTCACAGTTTGGGATTGCCGACTACAAGTACGATGCTGTGCGGGCATATTGAAAGTAAAGAACAGCAAGTTTTGCATTTGGAAAAAGTGCGATCGCTCCAACAAGCTGCTATTGAGAAAAACTATCCGGCTCGCATTACTGAATTTATTTTACTGCCTTTTGTCGGACAGCAAGCACCTGCTCCTTTGCGGAGTCGAGTAGGGCGCGACCAACCGATTTTAGCAGATACATTATTGTTGACTGCTGTAGCTCGAATTTTCTTGGGAAATTGGATTGTCAACCACCAACCGAGTTGGGTTAAATTGGGTTTAGATGGAGCTACAGAAGCGCTGAAATGGGGCTGCAACGATATCGGCGGCACTTTGATGGAAGAACATATTACTACAATGGCAGGTGCGATCGGCGGCGGTTGTCAGTCGGTGGAAGATTTGCAAAATGCGATTCGTTCTTTGGGACGGGATTATCGGCAAAGAGATACAATTTATCAACTTTTAGGAGTTGAGAATTTGGTAGGAATTGGGTAGGAATTATCAAAGGCAGATCCCCCCCAACTAGGGCGGGCACGGGGGCACCGCCCCTACGAAGGGGGGAGGAAGAGGCTCTTTAATAAGAGCAGATCGCGCTTTCAAATTCTTCTAATGCTTGACAGCTTCCCACCTGCAAAGCACGTTCCACCGCAGTAGAAACAAGTTCTACGATCGCAATTCCCGGAAAATTCGGACTGATCTCGGATTCTACATACTCGCCATTTTGCAGCAAATAGATGCGGAGTCTGCCGCGATCGTAAACCCACACTTCGGGAACTCCAATCGCTAAATAAGCATCGATCGTAGTTTTAGAAGTAACATCGGTTTCTATTGCCAAATCCGGCGGCGGATCGTCGGGTTGCACTCGGCGGCGGTCAATCATCCGCTGATAATTTAGAATATAAAAACAAGCATCAGGTTCGATTCCCCCCGCACCTTCTCGCTTGAAAGTAGTAGAACCAAAAGGTTCGTATCTTCTCCCGGCCGACTTGAGTAAAATTTTGACAATATCGGAAATTAAATCTTTCGGTCTTTCATGTTCGGGTAAGGGAACCATAATTTCTAAAGTTTCTTTGCTGTAAGCAATTCGAGCCGATCGCTTTTCTCCCAATTCCTCCAAAATTGACTCGAATTCCAGCCAATTTATATTGGGGATAGTTACGACACTGCCGGGAGCAAGAGTTATTTGACTGACTGGTTTGAGGACGGGAGCGATAACAATCATAAGCTTAATAGAATGTTAGTTGTTAAGTTTGCACTAATTTTTAGAGATATATGCTGAGTGTAGCACGGACAATGAGAAGAGATTTGCGATCGCGCGTTCTACTTCTTGCATAGATCTTCGATGGATACAGAAACCGCAGATATCAAGCAGATAAACGCAGATAAACGCAGATGTATTTCCAGGTATTTGCGATTTTTGCAATGGTCTATTTAACTCTTTATTCTAATCGAAGATTGATTTATGATATGGGTTAGCGATCGATAGAATCGATCAATCAAAATCCGGTAACGTCCGATTGTACCCTTCCCAATCAACAGTCAAACCTTTTTTCCCAGCCCATCTTTCAACATCTTGCCTGTAGCAATGGTAGGTGTGGAAAAGTTGACCTAACAAGTAGACGCTAACAATACCTTTTGTGCGATCGTCCTCCAACAAATTCCAACAATAAGACTCCTTCTGTTTCAGATAACCAGCTATCTCGTTCTGTTGCTGTCGCAGGTGAGGATAAAAAGTCTCTCCCCAAGTTACAATCTTCTCAATTAATAACTCAACATAAGGTTCCTCAATTCCTAAGATTTGCGAGTACAAGACCGATCGCATCAACCACATTTGAATTAGTCGCTGGATGTACTGCGGCCATTGATGCGGCGGTTTGAAGGAATAATCAGCAGTCAAATGAACGGCAGGACGCATTTGGTCGGCTACTAATCTAATAGCAACTTTCGTCATAATGTCAGCTCGATCGTACTCTACACCCGCAATTTTAGCTACCCTTGAATGATGGGCAATATCAAATCTGTTTGATAAAAGCTCGCTCCTCCTTGCAAAATAGTTGCTAGCCGTTCCAAATCCATCCCGCAAGCCATATAATTTGTCTTGAGAGGAGTCCTTGTATTGCCATATTTCGCCTGCTCGGAATCCATAAATACCAGATGGTAAAAACTCAAAAATCGCAAGTCTTCTTCTGGTAGAATGTGACCGATATTGTCCTCGCGATCGTACTCTTCTTTACTTTTCGACTGCCAATCGATGTCTTGTTCCGACGCAGCTAATTCATAACCTCTTTCTGGGTGACAATCGTAATGAATGCGAGTAGAAACACCGCAATGACCGCCAAAATCGGAACGCCACCCATTCCAGCGACTGATAATAATTCGCTCTTCTGGTATGCCGATTTTATCGCGCCAAATTGCGATCGTTTCAGTATCGCGTTCATCCGCACTCACCACCAAGCGAGACAGCGGAATTTGATAAATTTTCGTGCAAAGTTCCCAAGCCCAACTTAATGCTTGTTGTTTGGAATAATTGCCCCAGTGAGTTAACATCTCGAAAAAGGTAGGATGGCGTTGCGTAAGTACCCGAATATTCGGAGAAATATGTTTTTGCACGATCGCACTGCGATTTTCGGGCGAGTGTATTTCTCCCAGGGAAAGAGGATAAAATGGTAACGTCCATAAATTAGTTCGCGATATAGCATTTAAATAGGTAACGTTGACATCGAAAGATTCTGTCGGGAGAATCTGATGTTCTCTGGCTGCATAGAAGGAAATAAACTGTTGCCGAATTTGGTTGCTATTCATGCGATCGATCTGGTAATAGGTAATAGGTAATTGGTAATCGATAATTTGTCAACTGTCAAGTGCCAACTGTCAACCTATTTCAACAAACTCATGCAATGCTTGGAAAAAAAAAGGAATGTGACACTTAACATCGCTACTTTGCTTTGAGTAAAAATCGCCAATTTCTAATAATAGTTGTTCTCTAAACCTCCAATCCTCTCTACTCCAGTCACTCGGCGGCTCAATTTGCTTCCAGTATTCCTTAGCTTTTTTAATTGTTAGCAAAACTGCGATCGACTGATTTTTATGGATTTCATCGACAGCATTTTTAAACCGCTTTGATAAGTTTTGGCTCAATTTCTTTAACATGAGCGGGCGTCAGGGCCTGACACAATTCATAGGAGTGCGTTGCTAGAATATATTGATTGCTGGGTGCCCACTCTTTGAGGTCTGATATAATTTGATATTGCCAGTCTGGATGAAAAGCAATTTCAATTTCATCCATCAACACAATAGCATCTTCTATGTTGCGCAACTTGAGCCAAACATAAATACTAAGTCTTTTGAGTTCACCGTGACTTAAGTCTTCAGGATATAGTTCTATAGTTTCACCATTATTGTACAACTGAAAGTTGACACCAGCAAAATCTTTATCTAAATTTATTCTTTTATTTCCCAAAAATGTATTTAACTCGTTAGTTAGAGTTTGATAGTTGTTTCCGTAGACACCCGTTTTTATTGCTTGCTTAAAATCGCGATCGCGAGCATCTTTAAATGATTCAATAAGTAGCTCTACAGCAAGGAAATCATAGGTAAACAATCCTTTTAGTTTAGATCGTGCGGATTCTAGTATCCCGTAATAATTTTTATCTCCGTTACTTGAGTTGCTAAATAGGAGTTTTCTAGAATCCGGTGGAAGAAACAAAAAAACTTGCGTGGACGGAGCTGCTAGAAAAATTTTATGCGATACTTTATCTAGGAATAATTCTGCTTGCTTCTTGTTGAGATTGTTAAAACGACATTTTAATTCTGTAGCTGTTCGTATTTCATAGTCGTGAGAAAATGTCTCTTTAACTTTTTCAAAATAACAGATATATATGATTTCTTCGGAATTTATATCTTCATCAAGATCGTCTGCCCCAGCTTCAAAAGAAAACTTGTTACAATAAAATTTAAGATTGACGATATTTTTTTCATCCCGAATGTCAATAATTGCTAAAATTTTTTCATCTCCTTCATTAATTTTAAATCCCTGAAGCAGATCTTGTAAAAACGGTTTTTTCTCCTCGTCAACAGAACAGTGCAGCAACACAAAAATCAACTGCAACAGCGTACTTTTCCCGCCGCCATTTTGACTGCCCAGCGGAAAAATTCTCGGAACGAATTCCTTTTCAAAAGTGATGTCAATGTCCTTCAAACCGCGAAAATCAGGAACTTGAACTCGTAATAAGTGCATAAAAAACTCCTGGTGTTAGCTGACATTAATTCTCAGTAAGAAAACTTACTAAAATACCCAAAATTTCGTCGATTGGTGGCAGCGAGTATTCTCTCAAAGCAATTGTAATTGTTCGCTCTTCGAGTTGAATAAACTTCCACAAATTCCCAGTCGTAACGCAACCATAAAGCTTATTTGCGCAGTTGCCGTTTTTTTCATTGAAACGCTGAGCTGCTATCATTTCAGCAATACATTGTCCGAGCCCGCCGTTGATGTCTTCTTTTTTTGCTTCCACTACAATCATAGCAGGAGCCTCGATAAAAAGTTGTTCGGGAGATTTGCTGACAAGAAAGTCGCAAACACCGTTAAGTCCCAAAGATGGATCTACCGTAAATTCATTACCGGAAAAAAGACTGATTTGCTGCTCAAAAATATCTTTTAATTCTAGAAGTATCGGACAGATAATCATTTCCGATCGCGCTTTTTCCGTATTCAGTGCTAGGGCAAGAGGCAGGCGTTTTTCGATGAATTCAGCTAGAGCGGGAGTCGGCTGAATCGGTGGAGCAGCAACAATAAAAGTAGGTACTTCTATTAAAGTAAGCTGAAAGTCTTGCTTGACTTTTTTGAGTGTGAATTCGCTATAAGGCATTGTTTTTTTAGCTCGCAATAATAAATTTAATTAGATGGGATTATAAATTACATTGTAGTTTGTGACTGCTCGATCGCTCCCAAAATTTCCACAGCGCGATCGCACCCAACTCTTTACCATAAATATCTCCGATAGTCAACCATCAAATAGTAAGCTTTTCCAAATTACAACCCCTCCACCCATCAAAAACTTTGAAGTTACTTAACACCCTTATAAGAAATTTCATAAAGATTTACAAAAGAAACGTGTCAGAATGGAAACAATAAGGTAATGCGTAACAGACAAGGAGGCCGGTTATGGTAGCACTGACTGAACGAGTCCAACGCAGGTTGACAGTGGAAAAAGTCGAAATTGCCCCCGATACAACAGCCATTCGCTGCCTGGACTGGGATCGAGACCGCTTTGACATTGAATTCGGACTCAAAAACGGTACGACTTACAACTCATTCATCATTCGCGGCGAAAAAACAGCCCTCGTCGATACCTCCCACGAGAAATTTCGCCAACAATATCTCGACATTCTGACCGGCGAAATCGACCCGAAACAGATTGACTATTTAATTATCAGCCATACCGAACCCGACCACAGCGGTTTAGTCAGAGATGTACTTAACCTTGCGCCCCAAGCAGTTGTCGTCGGTGCGAAAGTAGCAATTCAATTTTTAGAAAACCTCGTACACCAGCCATTTGAAAGATTAATTGTCAAAAATGGCGACAAACTAGATTTAGGAAACGGTCACGTTATCGAATTCGTTTCGGCCCCCAACTTGCACTGGCCCGATACTATTTTCAGCTACGACAGCAAAACTCAAGTGCTGTTTACCTGCGACGCCTTCGGGATGCACTACTGTTCCGACGATACCTACGACGAAGATTTAGCAGCAGTTGAGGAAGATTACCACTTTTATTATGAGTGCTTGATGGCTCCCAACGCGCGATCGGTCCTCGGGGCGATGAAGCGGATGGCTGACTTGGGAGAAATCGGTACGGTTGCGACCGGTCACGGCCCCTTGCTGCGTCACAACGTCGTCGAGCTCACCGGACGCTACAAAAAATGGAGCCAAGAACAAGCCAAAGCCGAAACCACTGTAGCGGTATTTTACACCTCGGATTACGGATTTAGCGATCGGCTCAGCCAAGCGATCGCCCACGGCATCACCAAAACCGGCGTCGCGGTGGAAATGATGGATTTCAAAACCGCAGACTTGCAAGAAGTCCGCGAACTCATCGGTACGGCAGCAGGCATCGTAATTTGTTCGCCACCGAGTACCGGTACAGCCGGGGTTAATGCCGAAGCCGCCATCGGTACAATTTTAGCTAGTGCTAACAACAAACAATCTTTTGGTTTGTGCGAATCCGGCGGTGGCGACGACGCATCGATTTATCCGTTGCGAAACAAGTTTGCAGAGTTGGGTTTAAAAGAAGCATTTCCCAACATTTTGATTAAAGAAACACCCAGCGAACAGATTTATCAACTGTGCGATGAAGCCGGCACCGACTTAGGACAGTGGCTGACGCGGGACAAAGCTGTCAAACAGATGAAATCCCTCGATAGCGACCTCGACAAAGCTTTAGGAAGAATCAGCGGCGGACTGTACATCATCACCGCCCAAAAAGGCGAAGTTAGCGGTGCGATGTTGGCTTCTTGGGTAACGCAAGCCAGCTTTAAACCATTAGGTTTAACCATAGCAGTTGCTAAGGATCGGGCGATCGAATCGATGATGCACGTTGGAGACAAATTCGTACTTAACGTGCTCGAAGAAGGCAACTATCAAACCTTAATGAAGCACTTCTTAAAGCGCTTTCCACCAGGTGCCGATCGATTTGCCGGAGTTAAAACCCAACCAGCCACCAACGGTTCGCCAATTTTGACAGATGCTTTGGCATACATGGAATGCGAAGTAGTCAGCCGGATGGAACTTACCGACCACCATATCGTATACGCAACTGTCGATACCGGTCGCGTATCCAATCCCGAAGCACTTCCCGCCGTTCACCACCGCAAAGTCGGAAATCACTATTAACAAAGAGTTGATAGTTGATAGTTGGTAGGGGCGGTGCCCCCGTGCCCGCCCTCAGTTGGGAATTGGTAATTGACAATGTTCCTAATCCCCCAATCTTCCAATCTCCCAATCTAAAATCTAAAATCTAAAATCTCCCCCTCCCTCCCACTCTCCCCTCTGCGCCCTCTGCGTTCTCTGCGGTTAATAAAAAAAAATCTCATCTACTACACAAACAGCATCGCTGCTGCAAACTTCTTAAATATAGATAGGTGCAATTAATGGTCAACACTCTAACACCCACGCCCGCATCCAATACCAAACCCCGCGACGTGCAGTTTCTGCCAATTGCCACAGATACTACAGCAATTCGATCGCGCACTTGGGACCGACTCAAATTTGAAGTAGAATATTCCCTGCAAAGGGGAACCACAGCAAACAGCTACATCATTCAAGCAGACAAAACAGCTTTGTTCGATCCGCCGGGGGAATCTTTCACTCAAAACTACCTGGAATCTTTACAGCAACGGGTGGATTTGACAAAGCTAGATTACGTGATTTTGGGTCATTTCAATGCTAACAGATCCGTCACGATTAAAGCATTGTTAGAATTGGCTCCGCAATTAACTATTATTTGCACCAATCCGGCGGCAATTGGTTTGCGATCGGCCTTTCCAGAACAAGAATTAAACATTACGATCGTCCGTGGAGAAGAAACCCTCGATTTAGGCAAAGGTCACGCCTTAAAATTTGTCGCAACTCCTCTTCCCCGCTGGCCCGACGAACTCTGCACCTACGACCCGCAAACTAAAATTCTGTTCACTGACAAACTATTTGGAGCTCACGTTTGCGGCGACCAAGTATTTGATGAAGGGTGGCTGGTTTACAGCGAAGACAGGCGCTATTATTACGATTCCCTGCACGCCTCTCAAGCCAAACAAGTGCTGGCTGCAATGGATAAATTAGCCGATTTGCCAACAGCATTTTACGCTTCCGGTCACGGTCCGATCGTCCGTTACGGCCTCCACGAACTGACAAGTTTGTATCGGGAATGGAGCCTCCAGCAAAATACAAAAGACTTGACAGTTGCTTTAATTTATGCTTCTGCCTACGGCAATACAGCTACACTAGCACAGGCGATCGCCAAAGGAATTACTAAAGCCGGTGTTGCGGTAGAAAGCATCAACTGCGAGTTTGCCGAACCGGCAGAAATTCAAGAAGCGATCGAAAAATGTGCGGGATTTATCATCGGCACTCCGACTTTAGCAGGACACGCACCGACGCAAATTCAAACAGCTTTGGGAATTGTTTTATCAACAGCAACCAAGAGCAAATTAGCCGGAGTTTTTGGTTCTTTTGGCTGGAGTGGCGAGGCGATCGATTTGGTAGAAGGCAAGTTAAAAGATGCTGGCTATCGCATTGGATTTGAACCGATTCGAGCCAAATTCAAGCCGACGGATGCGACACTTCAGGAGTGCAAAGAAACAGGAACAGATTTCGCTCAAGCTTTGATTAAATCGCAAAAATTGCGGGCACCGAAACCGCAATTGGCCGGAGGGAGCGATCGCACGGAACAAGCTGTGGGAAGATTAGTTGGTTCGCTGTGCGTGCTCTCGGCAAAGCGGGGAGAAATCACCAGTGCGATGTTAGCTTCTTGGGTATCGCAAGCAACTTTCAGCCCTCCCGGTTTAACAATTGCTGTAGCTAAAGATCGGGCTATCGAAGCTTTGATGTACGCCGGAGATAAATTTGTTTTAAATATTTTGGCAGAAGGGCAACAGTTGCGCAAGCAATTCATGAAAAACTTTGCTCCGGGAGAAGACAGATTTGCTGGATTGGAAACAATGGAAGCTAGCAACGGCTGTCCGATTTTGAGTGGTGCTCTTGCTTATCTGGAATGTGAAGTAGTAAGCCGGATGGAATGCGGCGATCATTGGGTAGTTTACGCCAAGGTTGAAAACGGTAATCTGCTGAAAAATGATGGAGTGACAGCAGTGCATTACCGGAAATCTGGGATTTACTACTAAGCTACAATTACAAGCAGATAGTACCCGATGCGTGCTAACAATCGCCTAAAACTATCGATTTCGCTTTTTCCATAATTCAAGTCCCCCTAGGATATCAAGTCCGCTAGCATCGGTTGTTTATAGTCGATCGTGCAAAAACTGTCTTATCTGGTGTTTTACCCACATCCCAATACTCAAAATGCTTAACTATTCGCCCTTAAAACCATTTTTATCCTGGGGGCGGTAGTCAGAGCAATTAATTGCTTTGTTGGTGAGAACATCGTTGGGATGTACGGCACATTTTAGATAATGGTTGCCGGAAAAGAATTGACAATTTCTACAAGGTACTTGAGGAAAAGGATTGATTTGAAATAAATTCTCAAATTTGTTTTCCCTTCTAGTTTTTGCCAGCCAGATGATAGTGCCTGTAAAAAGTACGACAAAGCTAAAAGACCCTCCATAAATTAATACTTCATTGGGTTGGTTATTTTCATTTGGCTGCACTCCTGATGCTTCAACTTCAATTTGATATTTCTGCCGATAATTCGTCTGTTGGGCAGTTTCTAGATCGAAAAATCGAGCGGTATCCATATTTTTGACCTCATGGCAATGTAGATATAAACAATAATTTTGGAGATAGACTTGTGCCAAGCTTCGTGAAAATGCTCTTTCAAAGTTTTGATGTGTCAGCGTTCCAACTTCCAGAAAAAGCTTAAAGCTGATGGAAAAAATCAAGGTAACTAAAAAATTGCAAGGCTGAGAAAGAGCTATATTCCTAGGTTTAGCAAAAATCGAAATTTTGTATATCTACCAATAGGCTGGCTTGCCGGTTAGATTCGATCGGGCAGGGGTCAATTATTCACAGCGAACTGAACTATCTTTGCAGTACAAGATTGTCACTTTCTCGTTACATTTGCTGTTAACGCTGAAAATCATCTAGCCCTATTTTTGAGCCAATTCTTTTCAACTATCGACTTGCAACCGCAGATAAAGGCTGATAAACGCAGATCAACGCAGATAAATTTCATCAATCGATCGACGATCGACTATTAACTATCAACTCTCAACTCTCAACTTTAGCAGCTTGTTCCGGCCACAGATAAATCGCCCCAGAAATTAAGGTTAAAGCGACACAAACCCAAAAAGCAATTATTGTCGGCATATTCCATGCTTCAGATAGAGGAGCAATGAGCAGCGCGATCGCCACAATCTGACTTACTGTCTTTAATTTACCCCAAATATTGGCTCCCGAAATCGTTGTTTTATTAACGCGCCAACCCGCAATTGTCAACTCCCGACCCAAAATCAAAAATACTCCCCAAGCAGGCACTTTTCCTAACTCAATTAAAACTAAAAGTGGTGCCAATACTAACAATTTATCCACTAAAGGGTCGAGAATTTTTCCCAAATCTGTAATTTGGTTCAGCTTTCTAGCTAAATAGCCATCCAGCCAATCCGTACTCGCCGCTATTACAAAAATCACCAGGCAAATCCAGCGGCTTTGCACGTTTGGATCGTACAAACCGTAGAGCAGAAAAGGTACTCCTAGCAATCGAGAAAAAGTAATCAAATTAGGTAAATTCATAAACTGAATTTGGTAATTGTTTAATTTGGAAGTTCATTACGGTTCAAGGAGATCTAGTTCCAGCCGTCAACGCAGCCCTCAAACCCAGCCGTATCGCCCGCGCCGATCCAGAGTTGCGCTGTACGTTTGGCGGCCGATCGATCGCACCGTAGCATTTTTTGAAGAACCGGGCGATCGCATCCCCGTTCCATCCTTTGCCGAATCCTTCAATCTCACCGTCGGTCAAATGTTCGGCTGGCTTACCGAATTGGGCAATTTCAATTTCCAGACTTACGCACGCCATGCCTCAAATACAGATCTCCCCTTTGTAGGGGCGGGCACGGGGGCACCCCCTCCACTACGTTTGGCCCCTACAAAGGGGGGAACCTGACAGAACCCCTTTTTAAGGGGGAAGATGCTTCGATCGAACTTGCATTCGATGGCTTATACTAGAAGCTCTGACTGTTAGCCCTTCACGGACGCTCGAAGACTAAAGTCCTTACTACGAACTAATTGCAAACTAATTATCTCTCAACTAACTGCTAACAACTAACAACAGAAAACTCTTCTTTAAAATGGAAGCAAAATCCTACAAAGACACTGTAAATCTGCCCAAAACCCAGTTTGAAATGCGCGCCAACGCCGTCAAACGCGAACCAGAATTGCAGCAATTTTGGACCGAAAATCACATCTACGATCGACTTTCCCACAATAATCCAGGCGATTTGTTCGTCCTCCACGACGGCCCGCCCTACGCTAACGGACAACTTCACATCGGCCACGCCCTCAACAAAATCCTCAAAGACTTTATCAACCGCTATCAAATGCTGTGCGGTAAAAAAGTTCGCTACGTTCCCGGCTGGGACTGTCACGGATTGCCGATCGAACTTAAAGTCTTGCAAAATATGAAATCGGACGATCGGCTCAATCTTACCCCGATCGACCTCCGCCACCAAGCCGCCGCCTTCGCTGAAAAAACAATGGAACAGCAGCGCGCCTCTTTCATGCGCTACGGCGTCTGGGGCGATTGGGAACACCCGTATTTGACCCTGAAACCCGAATACGAAGCAGCCCAAATCGGCGTTTTCGGTCAAATGGTGCTTAAAGGCTACATCTACCGCGGCTTCAAACCGGTACACTGGAGTCCGAGCTCGAAAACTGCCCTCGCCGAAGCTGAATTAGAATACCCAGAAGGCCATACGTCGCGCAGCATCTACGTCGGCTTTCACGTCAGAAAATTGTCAAAATCCTTGCAATCGAAGTTCAAGCGCTATATGCCCAGTCTCTGGGCGGCGATTTGGACGACTACCCCCTGGACGATTCCGGCAAATTTGGCGATCGCGGTCAATCCCGAACTGACTTATGCAGTGGTGGAACCGCCGGCAGATTCCCACATCGCGCAGCAATTTATCATCGTAGCGGTCGATGCGGTCGATCGACTGTCGGCAACTTTTAACACTAAGTTAAAAATTCTGGCTACCGTTAAAGGTAAAGAATTAGAAGGCTGTCATTACAAACATCCACTGTTCGATCGCGACAGTCAAATAGTTGCGGGTGGCGATTACATTACCTCGGATTCCGGGACGGGATTGGTACACACCGCACCCGGCCACGGACAAGAAGACTTTATCGTCGGAAAACGCTACAGTTTGCCAATTTTAACTCCCGTAGATGAGAACGGAAATTTCACTGCCGAAGCTGGGGAATTTGCAGGATTAAATGTCCTCGGAAATGGCAACGCAGCAGTGATTGACGCCCTGGCAGCCGCAAATTGTTTGATAAAAGAGGAAGTTTACGCTCACTCTTATCCTTACGATTGGCGCACCAAAAAACCGACAATTTTTCGAGCGACGGAACAGTGGTTTGCTTCGGTTGAAGGCTTCCGCGACGCAGCTTTAAAAGCAATTTCCAGCGTGAATTGGATACCCGCCCAAGGTGAAAATAGAATCACAGCAATGGTGGGCGATCGATCGGATTGGTGCATTTCCCGCCAGCGGACTTGGGGCGTACCGATTCCGGTATTTTACGACGAAGAAACCAACGAACCGCTGTTAAATGCCGAAACGATCGCGCACGTTCAAGCTATCTTTGCTGCAAAAGGTTCCGATGCTTGGTGGGAACTGTCAATTGCAGAATTATTGCCAGAATCCTACCGCAATAACGGCCGCACTTACCGTAAAGGAACCGACACGATGGATGTGTGGTTTGATTCCGGTTCTTCCTGGGCTGCGGTTGCCGAAGGTCGATCGGAATTAGCCTATCCTGCTGATATCTATTTGGAAGGTTCGGACCAACATCGGGGCTGGTTTCAATCCAGCTTGCTTACCAGCGTAGCAACTAAAGGCATCGCTCCTTACAAAACAGTTTTGACTCACGGTTTCGTGCTCGATGAAAAAGGGCGCAAAATGAGCAAATCTGAAGGCAATGTCGTCGATCCGGCGGCGGTAATTAAAGAATACGGTGCCGATGTTTTGCGGTTGTGGGTGTCTTCGGTAGACTACTCCGCTGACGTTCCTTTAGGCAAAAACATTCTCAAACAACAAGCAGATGTTTACCGCAAAATTCGGAATACGGCTAAGTTTTTGCTGGGCAATTTGCACGACTTCGATCCGGCAAAAGATGCGGTTCCCTATGAAGATTTGCCGGAATTAGACCGTTATTTGCTGCACAGAATGTGCGAAGTATTTGCCGAAGTCAAAGATGCTTTTGACAGCTTCCAATTTTCCCGATTTTTCCAAACAGTGCAGAATTTCTGCACTGTGGATTTGTCAAACTTCTATTTAGATATTGCCAAAGATCGGCTTTACATCAGTGCAGCAGATGCCCTCCGGCGGCGGAGTTGCCAGACGGTAATTGCGATCGCAGTTGAGAATTTGGCAAGGGCGATAGCGCCTGTTTTGTGCCACATGGCTGAGGATATTTGGCAGTACATTCCCTATCCAACTCCGTACAAATCTGTGTTTGAAGCCGGTTGGGTGCAAGTAGAAGAAAAATGGTTCGATCCTGAGTTAGCAAATCGCTGGCAGTATTTGCGACAAGTACGGGCAGAAGTTAACAAGGTTTTGGAAAAAGCGCGGATGGAAAAGGCGATCGGTTCTTCTTTGGAAGCTAAGGTTTTATTGTACGTACCCGATGCGGAAAAAAGAGAAATGCTGGCAGCTTTAAATCCGAGCACCGAAGCTTTAGTGGAATACGTGCGATCGCAAAATGTGGAAGCCGAATTAGTTGCAGCAGAAACAGCAGCAACTGAACCAGCAGTGACAGAAATTGCGGTTGAAGTAGCGCCGGAAATTGTTGCAGATATCGGCGATCCGCTGGATGAAACAGCAGCAAATCCCGCAGTTGAAACCGATGGGGAAAGTTGGCAGGAAATCTTAGATAAAGCAGCCGCATTTATCGGCAATTTGCCAGAGTATGCGGGCAATTTCTTAGTAGAATACCAGAAACCGCTGGTAACTCTCGGACTGTTATTCTCGGTGGCGGTAACGGGCAAAGTCACCCTGTCAATTTTGGATACGATAAATCGGATTCCGACACTGTGCGGACTCTTTGAAATCATCGGTATCTTATTTACGATGTGGTTTGCTTTCCGCTACTTGCTGTTTGCAGCTAACCGAGAAGAACTAGCAGAAAAGATTGAAACATTCACAGCAGATGTTGTGGGGAACAAGAGTACGATCGTCCTTGCAGAAACCCAAGCGATTGTAGTTGCAACACCAGTAGAAACCGCGATCGTCAAAACAGCAGAAATTCCCCAACCACCCGCGATCGCCCCTGCAGCCAAACCCGAAATTGTCTTGCACCAATCTCCAATTACCTACGCAACAGCCGGAAATGGTGTTGATGAATTGCGCTATTTGTTCATTACTTCCGAAGTGGAATTAATAGCATCCCAGGAAATTTTGCAAGAATTGCCCTACAGTTTCCAGTCTCCAGAATTGGCAATTGGTGCGGTAAAAGCGGGCGGCGAAAAGTGCGATCGGTGTTGGAATTATTCGACTCACGTCGGCGAGTCGATCGAACATCCGTTAATTTGCGAACGCTGCGTTTCAGCAATAGCAGGCGAATTTTAGTTTGCAGTCAGCACTTGGGTCTTCAAAATCGATCGGACTCAAGTCCTCTTCTATAGGTATGTAAACTAAAATATTGAGAATTAGTTTGAGGATTAGTTAATTATAAAAGGCGGTCTCAAGTTTCGCCATTTGCCAGTTTTTTTAATGTTTCTACAAAAGTTTCCGAACCGACCATTTGAGACTGACTCAACGCTGATTTTGCTGCTTTACCTAGCAGCATATCTTCTAATTCCATCAGTCGATCGATCAAACGCTGATAGGCATCAGCAGAAATGATTACATGGCTGGGCTGGGATTTATCGGTAAGTAGAACGGGCTCGACAGCCGCTCGGTTAAAAACAGTCCCCTGTGGATTGCAGGCTTCTGCTAGGGTGTAACTTTGCATGACTGATGTTATGAGTGTGGGTTATTTCTATTTTAGGCAAAGTCGGCAGGAGTTGGGAGGGCAATTATCGCCAATACACATCTTTAGCCAACCGCAAACTCGGTATATGGCCGTCTGTAGGGAGCGTAAAATGCTAAAATAATATCTGTCTTTGGCACTCCGGCTTCTACTAATTCATTGGCTACTCCGATTTCTGTGCCATCCCGCTCAATCCAAATTTTACCATCTTTGATTTCGATGTAGATGAGACAGCCGAATACCCGCGTCATATCTTGCCAACCGATGTCCAATACTTGATAGCGATCGCGCTCTAGATCGAATATTAAGTGAGTTTCTGTCTTGTTGTGCGATCGATTTTCGGTACGAGTTTTCAGGATTTTCTGCACCAATTCGCGATAATCTAATTTATCCACCGTACAATCTCCTCCTGCTGTGCGTTAAAAATCAACAATTTAAGTTGATGTTCTGCAATTACTCTTTGAATAAATCTGCGACTAAAAAACTCATCATAAATATCGAGAGAAACTGCTAAATATAAAGTTCGTTGTGGTTCTTTCAATCTTAAAGCTAAACGGTAATTGACAAATTGACCGAGAGCTGAGTGAAATTCATTTACTTCTGATGCTCCTAAAAACGATTTGATCTCGACTGCTATCTTTTGACCAGCTTTCTCGGCTGCTAAAACTTTTTCAGCCCCTAAGTCTATATAAAAATCAACGTCTTCAACTTTAATGTATAGAGGATCGTCTGTAATTGTCCATCCATCTTTTTCTATCGCTATTTTCACTGCAGTGTGAAATCTATCTTTAGCTGCCATAAAGTAATTTTAATTAGCCAGTAAGTTTAGTATAACAGAAACAGCAGAATCTTTACAGCACAATCATCGATAACTTATGCTAATTGGTAAGGCGTGCGGCGCTCGCTACTTTTTAACTACCGCCCACTGAACGATCGGTGCTAGAGGTTTCCAACCGAGAAAAGAGCCGATCGCCCCCGTTCTTTCAATATTAATTCTAATCGGTTCGCCGCCGTAAATAGCTTGCCACTGCAATAGTTTTAATTCGCTTTCCAAAGTTACCGCATTCACAACTAATCGCCCGCCTTTACCTAAAGCATTCCAACAAGTTTCAAACAAATTGTCAGCCGTGACGCCGCCGCCGATGAAAATAGCATCGGGTTGAGGTAAGTTTGCTAAAACAGCCGGTGCTTCTCCCGCAACAATTTTGAGCTCGGGAACGCCGAAATTAGTCGCATTTTCGGCAATGTATTGCAGTCGAGTCGGATGGCGTTCGATCGCAATTGCCCGACACCGAGGATGACTTCGCATCCATTCGATCGCGATCGAACCGCAGCCCGCACCCACATCCCACAGCAATTCTCCCGGAACAGGCCCCAGGGCTGACAGCGTAACGGCGCGCACTTCCCGCTTTGTCAACTGCCCGTCGTGGCGGTAAGCAGCATCCGCTACGCCCGAAGTTGCCGGAAGCAGTAGAGTTTCGCGATCGGCTGCAACTGCGATCGCGATCGCGTTCAAATCTGCCAAATCCGTCGCGTTCCAGGCTGCTGCTACCCCCTCGATCCGCCGTTCCGATCCCCCTCCCATCCGCTCGAATACGGTCATCAAACTGCTGCCAAACCCCCGCTGCGCCAACAATTCAGCAACAAGCGCCGGCTGGTGGCGATCGGCACTCAACACCAGCAAGCGCGCGCCTGGGTAAAAACCGAGGGCGATCGCAGCGATCGGGCGATTTGTTAAACTGAAAGTCTCAACATCTGCCAAAGCCCAGCCCAGACGCGCGCACATCAGACTGAAAGCCGATGCTGCGGGAATCACAGTCATTTCCGCGATCGAAATTCGGCGCGACAGGGTGACGCCAATCCCGTGACACATCGGATCGCCTGTTGCCAGCACGCACACAGATTCTCCCCGGCGGCGGAGGATTTCATCGACTGTCGCTTGCAAGGGCGATGCCCACAGCAATTTTTCGCGGGTGTCGTCGCTTGGTAGCATAGCAAGGTGGCGGGTGCCACCGACCACGATTTGGGCTCGATCGAGGTGCGATCGGGCGATCGCGCTTAATCCCGAAAGTCCGTCTTCACCAATTCCTATTACTGAAAGCCATTTGTGCATTGCGCTATAAATTACATTCTGCAGACTTTAGTCCACACTACGAACTGTTTTTGTTACAGTAATCGATCGAACACGATCTAACAACTGTCAACTGTCAATTGAGGGCAGGCACGGGGGCACTGCCCCTACCAACTCTCAACTCTCAACTCTCAACTGATATGACGGCTCAAATTGGTGAGAAACTTATTTTCAACGGCAAAGAAACATCTATATCTTTTTGGCCATCTTTACCAGACCAGCATCCGGGCATTATTAAGTTAGAAGCCAAAGATATTAAGTACGATAATCGCTCGATCTGTTCAACTGCTTGCTGGCGAGGTTATATCGGCACCTGGGCGATCGAAAACGGGTATTTTTATCTAGTTGGCTTGGTCGGTCAATACAAAATGACTGACAAATATCCCATTCTTGCTGATTGGTTTAGCGGAACGATTCGAGTTCCGCAAGGAGAACTTATCTATTACAATCGCGCGGGCTTTAAAGTCTACGATCGAGAAATTCACGTACAAATTGAAAACGGGAAAGTGATTGATTCCCAGTCGATCGATAATCGCGATCGAGAATTCAACTTCCCGAAAATAAGGGGAAAAAATCTTCGGAATTTTGAAGATTTCTGGAAGAACTCGGAAAGCTGAATATTCTGTCAGTCGTTCACCGCAGCAGCCCGATCGCGCAGCGGATGCACCATTGTTTCCATCAGTCGATCGAGCGCCCCATCCAAATTATTGCAAAAACCCGTGTGTATGCGCGATGTTTGGATAATTGTACTTCGAGGCGCGACAATCCAGTGAAAGCGCTCTCGGTGCGGGAGTTGACCGATCGCGCCTGCTGATTTTCCCCCAGCGCAAATGATGGGAATTACTGCTAAATGATTCCGAATTGTTGCTAAATCCACTGTTCGATCGATCGCCAGTAATCTTTGTTCATTTAGTTCTATGCGTGCTGCGAGAAATTTTTTGCTTCCGCAAGAAACGATCGCCCCCACATTCACAAATTCTTCGCGTTCGACTCTAGGAACGACGCGGATAATAGCGTAATCATACATGAAGCGATCGGGCACGAATAGCTTCCTCCAAAAAAGTATGCGACGATTTTAGCCGATTTAGCAGGTAATTGAAATAAGCATCCCGATGTTCGCCAGTCTCGCTAAACGGAGAGTTTTCTACTAGCCAAGCATCAGGAATTAATTTTACAATACGATCGATGACATCGGGCGCGAGCAACTGTGTCATCTTCGAGTCGATCGCTTGCAGGTTGCTAGCAAAATGCAGTAAAACGTGGTCTTTAATCGCGCTAAAAGGATCGTGGCTGCGATCGAGGTAATTCTTCCAAGTATGATGGAAATACAGCGCCGCCCCGTGGTCGATTAACCACAGTTTTTTGTGCCAGATCAACATATTCGCATTGCGCGGAGTGCGATCGATATTAGTTACAAAAGCATCGAACCAAACTATTGCCGAAGCAAGATCCGCCTCACACTTTTCTATCACAGGATCGAACGTTATCGATCCTGGAAGATAATCGAGGGCGAGATTCAAGCCACCACTCGCCCGAATTAAGTCTTGAATCTCCGGATCTGGTTCGGTGCGGGCCAAGTCGGTATCGAGTTCTACGAATACAATTTCGGGAACCAGAAACCCTAAAGCGCGAGCAATTTCTCCTGCGATTAACTCGGCAATTAAAGCTTTTACTCCTTGGCCTGCACCGCGAAATTTGAGTACGTACATCCCATCATCATCGGCTTCTACAATTGCCGGCAGCGAGCCGCCTTCCCGCAAAGGAGTTACATATCTAGTAACAACTACTGTTCGCAAGTTCATCTCAAAATTCAAAATTCAAAACTCAAAACTTTTATCAACTCTCAACTACTCAAGACCGATCGAGTCTAAAGAATAATGTTGGATAATTGGGACTTTCATTCATGCTTCTTTCTTCTACTTGTTTCATGCCGAGTCTTGCTGCTACTTTTTGCGATTCTAGATTCGGTCGATCGCAGCTTGCAATCAGATAATTAAATCCGAGTTCGTTAAAAGCATATTCTACTATTTTAGTTGCTGCTTCAGTAGCGTAGCCTTTTTTAGTTGCTGCCGGCATCAGTGCGTAACCCAACTGCGGCTGCGGTTCGCCGAAAAAATACCACAAACAAACAAATCCAATTATTTCTCGATCGCTCTTCGTCTCGATAAACCAAATACCTACTTTCTCTTCGGCAAACAGTCGCGCATTTTCGGCTAGCATTTCTTCGACTTTTTCCAGCGACCAGATTTCGTTGTCACAAAGATATCTCCTCACGTAGGAATCGATAAAAATTTCGTGGAGTTTGTTGATGTCGCTGTTTGTTATCGGCTTCAAAATTAATCTTTGCGTTTCAAACATCATGTGTATCGCCTCCCTCGAAAATTTACATTATAGCAATTCTCTCTTAAGCGAGGTACCTGCTCGATCGATTACCAATTACCAATTACCAACCCCCGCGATCTACTTCATATTACTGAGAAAGGCTATATATCATAAATTAAATTTCTATATTTGGATTAAAAAATGAGTGCGATCGCCCTTTACTCAAATTCAGAAGTTTTGGGACGATCGCACTCGATCGGAATATATGCTGGGATGGAAAACCCAACCTGAAAATAATTCATGTAGATGCAGATTACTGATATATCTAAACAGCTTGAGGCTTGCAGCCAAATAAATCGGACGCGATCGCAAAAGCATTTTTGTCGAGAATCAAATGCCGATCGCTATCCCGACTAATAAACCCTTGCTGCTGCAATTTTCCCAACATTCGAGTTACTGTTACCCGCGTCGTGCAGATAGCATTAGCAATATCTTGATGCGTCAAACGCACATTCAACCGAGTTCCTTCAACCACAGGCTGGCCGAATTCTTGTTTTAATAGCAGCAGTAAATGATACAAACGATCTTCCACTCGGCGCTGTCCCGCGATCGCTAAAATAGCTTCCATTTGTCGCAGTCGCCGGCCCATTTGAGGCAGCAGCTCGTGAGATAATTGAGGAGAAGACTCTATTTCGACCATAGAATACCACATCAGGTAGACATCTGATGTTGCCGTAGCGCGGTATGTTTGCAAGCAAGTCAACCACAACCCAAAACACATCGAAGGTCCCACCCAACCCAATAATCCTTCTTCCCCCGTCGGGTAAAGCGTACTGAGTTGTACTAAACCTTGACATACTCGCCAAATTCCCTGCGACATCAGGGGAATTGTTTCCCCTTTAGCATAGAAATGCAAGTTCCGATTCGCGCCCGTGTTATGCTGGATTTCTCCTGAAAATGCTTGAGATGTTAGCGGCATATCTGTTATTTCCAGCTAAAAAACACTGGTCTGAGACCTACGGCTCTCACTCTAACTCACTAAGGTAAAGGCTTGGTGATCTTCAGGTTAGCGAAAAGATAAGATTTTAGTTGGCAGTTGATAGTTGACAGTTGACAGTTGCCGATTACAAATTATCAATTATCAATTTTATGTTAAAGTTTTTAATTTAAAGCTACTAATTAATTATTCAATCAAAATCTAAAATTTCAAACCTAAAATCTCCAATCTTTTAATTTCTCAATCTTTCAATCTTGAAATCTAAAATCTAAAATCTAAAATCGAACAATTCCCTTGCTGGCTAGCCCGCCTCCTGCCGCAAGTTTGAGAAACTTCTAAAATAATTGAAGCAAATCTCTCAAAGCAAAAGTAAGGTTTTTCATGGCCGATCGATTAATTCGCGCTACAGCAGCAGATGGCGGAATTCGCGCTGTAGGTGTCATTACTACCCGCCTGACGGAAGAAGCGCGGCAGCGGCACAAACTCTCCTACGTTGCTACCGCAGCCCTCGGCCGCACGATGTCTGCGGGGCTGTTGCTGGCTTCGAGCATGAAACGCCCCGAATCGAGAGTCAACATTCGGATCAAAGGAGACGGCCCCTTGGGCGGGCTGATGGTGGATGCGGGACTTGACGGAACTGTGCGGGGCTACGTTGACAATCCCGAAGTGGAACTGCCGCCCAACGCTAAAGGCAAACTCGATGTTGGGGGCGCAATCGGCAACGGCTATTTGTACGCGGTGCGGGATGTTGGATACGGCTACCCTTATTCGAGTACGGTAGAGCTGGTTTCTGGCGAAATTGGCGACGATATCACTCATTATTTGGCAACGTCGGAACAGACGCCTTCAGCTTTGGTTTTAGGGGTGTTTGTCGGGGCCGGTGGCGTGCAGGCATCGGGGGGCGTGCTGCTGCAAGTTATGCCGAAAGCGGCCGCTGACGAGGAACTGGTGCAAACTTTAGAATCCAGAGTAGCAGAACTTTCCGGCTTTACGCCCCTGCTGCGATCGGGCAAAACTTTGCAGCAGATTCTCGAACAGTTGCTGGGAGATATGAGTCTGGAAATTTTGCCAGAAACTCAAATGGTGCGCTTTCACTGCGGCTGTTCGTTCGATCGAGTTTTGGGCGCTTTAAAAATGTTGGGCGAAGCTGAACTTCAAGACATGATTGAAAAAGACGACGGGGCTGAAGCTACGTGTCATTTCTGCGGGGAAGTTTACCAAGCCAGCAGCGACCACTTAGCCGAACTCATCGGCGATTTGCGATCGAAATCCGGTTCTTGAGACAGTAAAGTGTAATTGGCAATGGGTGCGAGTCGGGGCTTCGGCCTTGACCGATTGCCAATTACCAACTATCAATTACCTAGTATCAAAATTGGGATTTTTGATGGCTTGCTATCCGCTGTCACCAGTCTGGCGCAGCAGTCAATTTGACAGCAGTAGCAAATCAAAGCTAATGATAAGTTCTATAGAGCAGTCGTCGATCGCACCATCGCAGTTTTGGACTACCTTAAGACTGACCGGTTGCGGTTTGTGGTGAGGAGATTTATGAGTCAAGATCGCAAAACACCTGGCCGTTGGTCGGCACCAGAATCATCGGAGCCCACAAAAGACGCTTCATCGCTGGTGCGGGTGCCAGCAAGGAAAAACCGCGCTCAGCGCCTCAAAGAGCTGCGCGCCCTGATTTCTATGGGAAAATTGCCGGGATTTCCCGTGGAAAATTCGGAAACGGAAGCAGATTCACCTGCGGTCGAAGAAATTCCTTGGTGGGCGTACTGGCCGAAAACTTGGCAGTTTTGGTTGGTGGTGAGTTTGACGGCATCCCTGGGCATGGGGTTGGTGGCGGTTGGGTCTTTGCTCACGCTGACATCGCAGTCGAATTGCTCGAAGATTTTTTGGCCGACGGCTTCGGCTTCGGATCGCTTATTTTGTGCGGAACAAGCTGCTAGCAAGCGGACGGTGGACGATTTGTTAAAAGCGATCGAACTGGTTAATGCTTTGCCAAAAGACCACCCCCTGCGATCGAGGATTAACGGTCAAATCGATCGCTGGTCTGGTGATATTCTCAAGTTGGGCAATTCTAGTTTCAACGAAGGTAAGCTGCAAGAGGCGATCGAAATTGCCCGCAAAGTTCCCAGGGACGTTCCGGCTTACGAGTCGGTGGAAAAGGAAATTGAAAAGTGGCAGTCGATTTGGAACGATGCAGAAAAGATTTACGGCAGTGCAGAAGATTACTTGCGGAAGGAAGAGTGGGCGTTGGCTTTCCGCGAAGCTACTCTGCTGCTGGATTCGGGCAATACTTTCTGGGAATCGACTAAGTACGAAGAACTGACTCGGACAATTCAGGCAACTAAAGCTGAGGGCAACAAGCTGATTAAAGCCCGAAATACGGCGGCCGAGGGCGGGCTGGAGAACTTGGTGACGGCGATTAAGCTGGCTCAGGGCATCGGTCAAAATAGTTATTTGTATGGAGCCGCAAATAAGGCGATCGCGGAATTTAGCAAGAAAATTTTTGAGATCGCTCAAAAACGCTTGCAGGCGGGGGAGTGGCAGCAGGCGCTTGCCGTCATCAGCAGGGTTCCTGATACGGGCAATTTAAGGGAACAGGTTAAGGATTTCAGGACTCTGGCAAACGCGACCGGTCACGCAGCGGCTGGCAATATGGATGGTTTGGCAAAAGCCGTGGCGCTGGCCCAACAATTGACCTCGGGCCGCCCCCTCTACAAACAAGCTCAAGATTTAGTCGATCGCTGGCAGCAGGAAATTGCTGGCGTGAAAGTTTTGGATTTGGCGAGCCGGCTGGCGGCACCGGGCGGGATTAAGGATTTAAGAGCTGCAATCGCCCAGTTGCAAACTGTCCCGGAATCAAACCCTCGGGGGGCGGAAGCTCGATCGCAAATCAACCGTTTGAGCCGTCAAGTCGAACTGCTCGAAGACAGTCCTTTCTTGGAAAAGGCAAACGATTTGGCGAATTCTGGCGATCCGAATTCCCTGGAGGAGGCGGTGGCTCAAGCTAGGAGAATCGGTCAAGGTAGGGCTCTGTATGCGGAAGCTCAAAGCAAAATTCAAGCTTGGATCGATCGCAGGCAAAAGCTTCAAGATCAGCCGTTTTTGGACAGAGCTCAGCAGTTAGCGGCTCGGGGCGATTTGGCAGCGGCGATTGACATTGCCGGGCGAATTCGTCCGGGACGGGTGCTGTACGATGAGGCTCGATCGCTGATCCGGAATTGGGAGGTGCAGGCTCAGGGAGAGCAAGGCTTGCAGAATGCGCGTCAGGCGGCGCAGGCGGGAACTGCTGATGCTTTGCAAACTGCGATTTTGCTGGCAACTCAGGTACCGGAGTCGAGCTCGCTGCGGTGGCAGGCGGTGGAGGCGATTAATGAGTGGAGCGAGCGGATTTTGGCGATCGGTATGGAACAATCGGCGTCGGATCTCGCAGGCGCGATCGCTACTTTGAAGAAGATTCCCCAGGGCACTCGGGCCTTTAACGAAGCGCGATCGCAAATCCAAATTTGGCAGCAGTCGCTCAATCCCGAACCTGCCGAGTCTCCAACTCCCGAACCCCCGGAAAGTGAGCCTGCCGAGAGAGAGCCGATCGATTAAAGAAGGTGGTAGGTGTTAGGTGGTAGGTGAGAGGTATTAAACCTAAAATATAAAACCTAAAACCTAAAACCTAATTTGTTCGCGGAGTTTTAGCCCCAGCACCTGTTATAAAAAACTATCCCAAAAAATATCGGTTCTGTCAATTCATAAATTCATTTCTCGATTTCACAAAAGTCAGATTCATAAATTCATAAAAGTCATATTTTTGAATTTATTATGATTCCTGGCCTGGTTAAGCATCCGCTGGATTGAGTTGAATCATCGCCCAAGTAGTGTAAGTGCCGATCGGACTCCAAAGGATGTAAGGTAGCAGTAACAAAGCCGCAGTCTCGGAGACTTGCAACACGCTCAAAGCTAAAAAGATACTTAAAATAGCGCCCGTTCCGCCGATAATAGTCCCGACTTTCAAGCTGCGCAACTTGCACATCACAGGCGTGTAAGAAATCGTAACTATTTCTAACAGCAAGTACAAACCCATTCGCAGCCAAGTTGATTGAGTACCCGGTTCTTTTTCCCAAACAATAACAGCCGACCAAGCAGCACAAATAAAAATTACCGTCCAAATTAACGGAATTGCTTTTTCAAACACCAACCACCTGGGACGCTGCAACCTGTTGAACCATTTTATATCGCTGGGTGCGATGATGTTAGCGGCTAAAGCTACTACAAAAGCCACGCCTCCGATTACCATCCAAGATTTAATCATTTCTCTACCTTTAGCTAGATTAACTGGTTATAAATAACTAATATTGTCAGCCATTTTAGCATTAAATACATCAGTCTCCAGTCAGACAATTTTAGATTTTAGAGAGCTCGCGTTCAAAAAAGTTGAGGCTGGTAACAGCAATTTTAGATTTTAGAGAGTTAGCATTCCAGAAAATCGGGGCTGGTAACAGCAATTTTAGATTGCCGATTCGCGAGCTTTCCCTAATTTAAAATAGGAAAAGGGAGCGCTCTGAGATTTTGGATGACTTCATCTAAAATCGCAAACCTACAATCTAAAATCTAAAATTTTATCAAATAATCTCAGTCAGAAATCTCTTTGATTTCAGAGAATCCAGCTAGCCGAGTCGGTGGTGGTGTTCTAATTCCAAACTGGGGTCATCAGCTTTTTTCGGAACCAAAAGAGTGCTTTCATTGCTGGGTTGCAGCACGGCTTTAATTACTTGCAAAAAACGGTTTGGCTTCTTGGCTTGACCGTTGAGAGTGCGGCGATCTTTCACTTTTTTAGAAAGATGGCGCATTACAGACAAATCGAGTTCATCGATGAAATGGTCGGCGATTCTTTCTCCCATTAAGTCTATAGCTTCAGAATACTGATCGGTCAGCATTTCTATAGCATCGTAAGCTTCGTCAGCAACTTGACTTGCTACTGTTTTATCTGGATTGCCCGCTGTTTGGGAGTTGTTGCGACGCCTGTCTAAAAGACTTTGATACTCGGCAATACTCATGCCCAAATTGCAAATATGATGGTGAGCGTGATCCATCAAATCTACCTCGCTGGGATAGAAGAAACCGCGAGTGCTGTTGATACCGTGCAGTTTAGCCCAGCGCCGCAAAATTGTTTCATCTTGCAGTTGGTATCGTTCTAACATTTGAGCCGTACTCAGCTCTACTTCTGGTGTAACTTTGAAATCGCTCATCGGTAAATCCTCGATTGTGATTAGATAAATAAACTTGAAAGGTATAGCCTGCTATTTGGATGCTGTCAAAAAATTGCGGTTTATCCTCGGGCGGCATTAAGGGAAGATTTGGGGGCATTTACTAGCGGTCGATCGAACTGCAGTTGTGCCAAGTCAGAAGGTTTCAGGGTAGCATATTTTTGAGCGCAGTTTCGATCGCGATCGACACCAACAGCACAGGGTTAATTATATAACTGATGAGATGATTTCAACGAATTGCAAAATAGTAGTTTTTGCTTATTTAACTTGAAAAGTTAGCAATGTTGAGCTAAGATAGTAGCAACAAGCGTACAATTAATAGTTTTAGTAGCGCGATCGAGATTCCTGCTATGCCTACCTACGATTATTTCTGTCCCAGCAACAACCAGAAGTTGGAAGTTTCGCACAGCATGAACCTGGAAGTTTCTACCTGGGGTCAACTGTGCGAGTTAGCGAGGTGCGAGCTCGGCGAAACTCCCGAAAATGCGCCGGTACGTCGCCTGCTAAGCGCGCCGCGACTGATTAAGCTGACATCCGATACGGATTACAAAAGTCAGGGATTCAGCAAGTACGTTAAACGGGATGAAGGAGTTTACGAAAACGTGACTGCATCAGATGGTGAAAGTCGGATTGTCAATCGAGAAGGTAAGCCGATTAAATAGTTGATAGTTGACAGTTGATAGTTGACAGTTGACAGTTGACAGTTGACAGTTGACAGTTGATAGTTGACAGTTGACAGTTGACAGTTGATAGGTGGGATGTATTAGTATTCTTCCTTCTTACTTCTCCCTTCTCCCTTCTTACTTCTTTTTTCTTCCCTCTTCCTTCTACCTTCTACCTTCTACCTTCTTCCTTCATTTATTACCAAACCATTCACTCATTTTCTGTTTGGCTTGTTGTTTTGTTTCCGCATTAATGTAGATTGAAACAGTCGCGATCGCAGCTAGCAACACTCCCAAATCATCTGTAAATCCGACACCTACTAAGATATCGGGAATGGCATCAACAGGAGAGATAAAATAAGTTAAAGCACCCACAACAACCGTTTTTGCCCAAGCCGGTACGTTAGGATTTTGAGCGGTATAATAAAGCGTTAAAGCTTTTTCCACTACTTCTTTGCCGGCAGTTAAAGCAAATTTTTTCAGTTTCTCCCAAAAACTTTCATCCGAGTATTCGATCGTAACCTCACCGAAATTTGTGGTAGTGCCTTTTGGATCGATTAAATCTAAAGGAATGCCAGCATTTTTGAGTTTGGCTACCGCAGAATTTAAAGATTTTGTAGCTCGATTTTTGTGGGAACTTGCCTCGCGAATTGCTCTTAAATCTTCTGCAAACTCCTGCATGGCTTGAATTTGAGTGTCGGGAATTGCCAGGATCGTTTGTGCTGAGGAAATCGCCCGATTTTCTTCAGGATGCAATGTATTATTTGCCCAAGCAATATTTATCGCAAAATACATTACTCCCAAATGCAAGCTATTTTCTGAATTGCTGAGAGTTTGCAAACAATTATCCAATGATGGCGGGCTGGTAGTGTAGGATTGAATTTGACTTTTTGCCGCCTCAGAAAACTTGTCTAAACTGATAGTTTTAAACAGCAAATTCATTTCGTCAATATCGATGCTACCGTCGGCGGCTGCGATCGCGAACAAAGCGCCGTAAAATGCTAGCAGTTCGCTTTCTGATGATTTGGCAAAAATAGATTTGGCAAAAATATCTTGCTCGGACATGGTGCTATCCAGATCGATCGGGACATTCGGCATTTTACCACAAAACTGTCCGCCAAGCGATCGTACAAATCGGCAATAATTTTAGAAAGCGTAATAGAAAGGAGAATATAGTTTTTTCATGATGCGAGACTGGAATCAAATTCTTTCTTGGAGTAAAACAGGCGCGATATATTTGATATAAAAAGGAGGCAATATTGTCATGCCTCCTACAATCTCGACTCGCAATTTTTATCGTTTGCGTCGAACTCAGGTTTATTTAACTTTATCTGCTGAGTTCATCTACAACCGCTGAAACAAATCCATCCTATAGCGTTTGTGATGACCTGCTAAATCTATCCCAAAACTCTTTTTACGCGGATCGCCAAGGTGTTGCAAAAACCGTGCAGAATCTTGGATAAATGTATCGTGAACTAGGTCACCATTCAGGATAAAGTTTTCTGCTGAATATCGAAAATGAACCATCAAGAGATAACCTCCCGGTAACAAGCGTTCAATAATTTTTTGCTTCGTTATCAAAAAGTTGTCCATTGTCAAATAATAGCCAACTTCTGAGAATAAAATGAAATCGAAATTCTCAGTGGGGAAATGTTGAGGAATTTGCATTTGTTCAAACCGCACCTGTGGAAGGTTGTGGCAGCGTTTCCGCGCTTCCTCCAATCCTACTTCTGAATAATCTACTGACAGCAGTCTGTCACACTTTGAGGCTAGTTTCTGCGTTAGTACACCAATAGCACATCCGATTTCAAAAGCATTTTTAAATCTGACTTTTGGCAAACACCTGATGGTTGTTCGGAATTTGCTGGTTTCATAAAAGCTAGACCTGTACTTCCAAGGATCTGGATTGTTGCGGTAGGTTTCGTCAAAGAAGCTAGATGGTACTGACTCATGTTCTGAAGATTTCATAGTCAACCTCTGTTACTTAACACTATTAACTTATTTACACGCAAAAATATATAGATTCAGGATTTATATAAATCCGGATTAGGTATCCCCTTTTTATTAGGCAATTAAAATCGGTTTTTGACAAACTAAGTCGGCTAAAAACTGATGGCTCGATCGAGGGTTTCTAATCCCGGATTTTAAATAAATCGGTTAATACTATTTCTCCAAAATGGTGCAACAGTACCTCTACCGATCCAATTTGATTCCACATTCAGTCCAGACAGGGCTGGCACTGCCCACCCTACCAAACTTACCCCATAATCTCGCCAAAAAAGTCGATCGTCTCTTTCAATGCTTTTACAAACACGTCAATTTCCTCGCTCGTATTGTAAAAATACAAACTCGCCCGCGCCGTTGAAAAAACGTTAAAATAGTGTTGCAAAGCTTGCTTGCAGCGATCTTAGGTTTACTGTCTCTATTTTAAATATGGTTTTACAAGATATTTGCCGGATTCACCGCCACCAATGCTCATGTAACAGTCGTCACCTGCACCTAAAGTAACTAAAGTTTTAGTTTTTCCATCTAACTCGTGGATAGCTTGTTCTATTTGATTCCAAGTTAGGTTTTCTATTATTAATTGATGTTGATAAATTATCACCTTACAAGCTGATTCCATATATTATTGTTAAATTGTTTGGTATTTTTGCGAAAATACTTGGTTCTCACCCACAGATTTGACAAAAACCTGGTTTATTAGATTTTTGCGGGATTATTTGAAAAATATTCGGTTTGGAGTAAGGACTTTAGTTTTTATTTTGCAGACTGAAGTCCTCACTACGAAACTTATTTATGGCGATCGATCGAACAGAATCAATCTTATCCCATAATCTCGCCAAAAAAGTCGATCGTCTCTTTCAATGCTTTGACAAACAGATCGATTTCTTCGCGAGTATTGTAGAAATACAAACTCGCTCGTGCGGTCGATGAAAGATGCAAATAGCGGTGCAAAGCTTGAGTGCAGTGATGCCCCGATCGAATTGCAATCCCCTCCGCATCCAACATGGTAGCTAAGTCTTGAGGGTGAATTTCTCCGGCGCTAAATGCCGCTAACGCAGCCCTTCCTTCACCGTTGCTATCCGGCTGCGGTCCGTAAATTTTTACTTCGGGAATTTGCTGCAATTTTTGGAACAGATACCCGGTCAATTCTGCTTCGCAAGCATGAATCTTATCCATGCCGATGTTACTAAGATAATCCACTGCTGCACCAAGCGCGATCGCCTCGCCAATTGCTGGGGTTCCCGCTTCAAATTTGTGCGGCAAATCGGCATAGGTAGAATGGTCTAAAAATACGTCAGCAATCATCTCGCCGCCGCCAAAAAATGGAGGCATTTCTCTCAATAAATCCAGTTTACCGTAGAGAAAACCGATGCCAGTCGGCGCGCACATTTTGTGACCGGAAGCAACCAACCAATCGCAGTCGATCGACCGTACATCTATCACCATATGCGGCACGCTTTGGCAAGCATCAATTAACACTTTCGCACCGTAAATATGGGCAGTTTGGCAAATTTCTTTTACCGGATTGATGCAACCCAATGTATTGGAAATGTGAACAACTGACACCAATTTTGTTTTATTTGAAATCAGCGTTTTAAACTGTTCCAAATCGAATTCGTAGGATGGTGTAACTCCGACAAATTTCAGCACTGCACCCGTTCTTTGAGCGATCATTTGCCAAGGAACGAGATTGCTGTGATGTTCCATTACCGACAGGATAATTTCATCTCCCGCTTGCAAGTTGCTCAAACCCCAAGAATAAGCAACTAAATTAATCGCTTCGGTAGCATTGCGAGTATAAACAATTTCTTGCCGGGAATTCGCATTGATAAAAGCAGCAACTTTATCTCTCGCAGCTTCGTAAGCATCAGTTGCTTTTGAACTGAGAGTGTGAGCGCCCCGATGGACGTTAGAATTGTACTGTTCGTAGTAGTCGCGCCAAGCATTCAGCACAACTAAAGGTTTTTGAGAAGTCGCTGCATTGTCGAGATAAACTAGCGGTTTGCCGTTGACTTTTTGATTCAGAATTGGAAAGTCACCGCGAACTTTTGCAGCTAGAGTTTTTTCTTGAATAAGTGTCATAATTTCCCAAGTTAGTAAACAGTTGATAGTTGATATTTAACGGTTGGCTGTCGGCAGTTAACAGTGCGGTTTTGCAGGCGGGGATGTCAAGCAATTTCTAAAAACAATTCGTCGTTTAGGTGGGGCTAATAACCATTAATATTTGGTAGTGCGAAGTTAAATCCTGTCCTGCCAATTATCCCCAATACTGTAGGGGCGGGTTCGCGACTGTCTTTGATACCAAACCTAGATCTAATAAACCCGCCCTTACCGAGATATTGTCCGCGATCGAAATCGATTAAATTTTTTCCAGGTTATGAAGGCGATTTTCACTGATATTTTTTACCAATCGGTAAAGGGTTTTCTCGTGAGGTGAGGGCGGGTTTATTTAGCCTATTTTTAATGCTTGGGACTGTTGTGAACCCGCCCCTACAGGTCGATCGACAACCGATCGAAACTGGTGGAAGATATCGGTAGGGACACAGCAATGCTGTGTCCTAATCCGGGATAATGCGCCCTAATTTATGTCCCACCTACACCAATGATTCCGGCACGGCAACGCAAGTAGAAAGCATTTTCGCTACTCCTAAAACAGGCAACTTATCCAGAATTTCGGCCGCAAAAGCATCAATCAGCAAATAGCGGCTGGTTTCTAAATCCAAGCCCCGACTTTGCAAGTAAAACAATTCATCATCTTCCAACTGGCTGACAGTTGCACCGTGGGAACATTTGACATTATCCGCCACAATTTCCAACTGCGGTTTGGTATCCACCCGCGCGCGCGGCGACAGCAATAAATTGCGGCTTAATTGTCCGGCATCTGTGAGTTGCGCTGCTTTAGGAACGAACACTTTACCGTTAAATACAGCGCGCGCTTTATTACCGATAATGCACTTGTGCAATTGCCTGCTAGTGCCGTGAGGGTGATTGAAACCGATCGAACTGTGAGTGTCCGCCAACTGTTCGCCGAAGGCTGAAGTTAAACCGTTTAAGGTTGTTTCTGTACCTTCGCCGCGCTGCACGACATCTAAATTGTGGCGCGATATTTTGCCTCCCATGCTAATAGAGTGGCAGGCGTAGCGGCTGTTACGAGATTGCTCGATCGAACTTTTGCCGACATGAAACACATCCCAACTTTCTCGCTGCAATCGAACGTGATTTACCTCCGCATTCTCGCCGACAAAAACCTCAGTTACCGCATTCGTAAAAGCAGGTACTTTGCCGATAGTTGCGTAGTCCTCAATTAGAGTTACTTTGCTTCCTCTTTCTGCTACTATTAAACAGTGAGGCTGAGCGATTGTCGGCGATGCGCCCGATACTGTCAAAAACAGCAAGTGAATCGGCATTTCGACAGGCAGATTAGCGGGTACGAATACCACCGCAGCATCCGTTAAACCTGCAAAATTCAGAGCGACAAATACATCGTTTTGCGGTTTTTGCTGGCTCAAGATCTCGTTAATGCGGGCTCGATAAGCTTCCGGTACGTCGGATAAAGTGCCTGCATAAAGTTCGATCGGTAAACTTGGTAAATTGGCCGATCTAACTGTTGACAAATGCGGTGCAAAAATACCATTGACAAATACCAATCTATATGGTAACTCATCCGGAGATTTTACAGGCAAAATGAAATCAGCAAGCTGAATTTTCGACTCATCAATCTCCGGCAAATTCAAACGAACTTGCAGCAGCGGCGACAAATCAGTAAACCGCCATTCCTCATCCCTTACCGTCGGAAAACTCGCATCCTGCAACCATGAAGCCGCAGCATCCCGCACATTTTGCAAATCGAAAGCGCCGACTTTACCATTAGCTTTTGCCAGCTTACCGCATCGATCGAGCAAATCAGTCAAAAACATTTCTTTAGTAGCAACTTGGATGCTCATCGCGCTTTTGCTCCCGAGAAAGTTGCTTCTTCTTCCAACACCCAATCATAACCGCGCTCTTCCAATTCCAGCGCCAATTCTTTCGGGCCGGTGGCGATAATTTTGCCACCTTCCATGACGTGAATGAAATCAGGAATAATGTAATTCAGCAAGCGCTGGTAGTGAGTAATTACCAACATACAATTCTCAGCATTTGACAACTGATTCACGCCACCAGCCACAATCTTCAGTGCATCGATATCCAAACCCGAATCAGTTTCATCCAAAATAGCTAACTTAGGTTCTAATATAGCCATTTGCAAAATCTCATTCCGCTTTTTTTCGCCGCCGGAAAAACCCTCATTGACGCTGCGGTTCAAGAAAGAATCGTTCATCTTGACAACTTCCAGCTTTTCCTCGACAAAATCTTGGAAATCGAAAGCATCGATTTCTTCCAATCCCCGATGTTTGCGGTGAGAATTGTAAGCCACGCGCAAGAAATCCAGATTGCTAACTCCCGGAATTTCCAAAGGATATTGAAAAGCCAGGAAGACGCCAGCTAAAGAACGTTCCTCGGGCGGTAATTCCAGCAAGCTTTGACCCAAAAAGTTGATTTCGCCACCAGTTACCGTATAAGCGGGATGGCCGGCGACAATCTTGGAAAAAGTGCTTTTTCCCGAACCGTTAGGGCCCATAATTGCGTGAACTTCACCTGCTTTAATTTCGAGATTCAAACCTTTCAAAATTTGAGTACCGTCCACATTCGCAGTTAAATCGCGAACCGATAGCACCACTGGACTATTTTCAACAATCATTTTTGTTCTTTCCTAATTCCTCTAATTTTAGAAGGACTAAAGTCCCTACTACGAACCTGCGAATTTCGATATCGATCGCGATCGCCCTCAATCTCACTTAAGGAGCATTCTAGCAACATCGGGACTCTTGGGATTGACAATTAATCTTTCATTTTTCAGATCGATTAATACATCCATAGCTTGCATGGGAATTGCCCCCAACAACACTTCAACTTCGCCAGGGACTACCATTGCAGTGACAATCGCTTTTCGATTCTCAAACCTGACTTCTACAGGTCCGACAACCTCCAAATTAATTACACTTCCATCAGCCAATTCAGCTTGCTGCTCGTCAATTTTCAGCAAATTCAATTGATGCTTGATGGACTCAGGAATAGCTAGCATTGAAGCCCCACTATCTACCAATGCTTTAACCTTCAGCGATTTAATCTGGTCTTCTGAAATATAACCCCTGCGGTGCAGTGCTACATCGTCGCTGCAAATCAGTTCTATGTCTGCGTAGGTAATTCCCATGCTTGCTGTTTTCACGCTCAGTCACCCCCTTTTCAAGGGTTAGTTTTCTTGTTTTTCTCATTTCTTGTTTCTCGTTACCAGGCACAGCCTGGTAACGAGAAGAACTGTCAACTGTCAACTATCAACTCTATCCAACGCTTCCTTCTAGTTTCAAACTCAACAACTTATCAGCTTCCGCAGCAAACTCCATCGGCAACTGATTGAAAACATCCTTGCAGAAACCGCTAATCATCATCGAAATCGCATCTTCCGCTGAAATTCCCCGCTGCGCGAAGAAGAATAATTGCTCTTCCCCAATCTTAGAAGTCGAAGCTTCGTGTTCAACTTTCGCCGTATTGTTCTGCACTTGAATGTAAGGGAAAGTATTCGCCTGAGCGTTATCCCCGATCAACATCGAATCGCACTGAGAATAGTTGCGCGAACCTTTAGAGTTCGGCCCCATTTTCACCAAACCGCGATAGCTGTTTGCCGAATTACCCGCCGAAATTCCCTTAGAAATAATCGTGCTGCGGGTATTTTTGCCAACGTGAACCATCTTAGTTCCGGTGTCAGCTTGCTGCTTGTTGTTGGTCAGCGCTACCGAGTAGAATTCCCCTACCGAATTGTCGCCCACTAACACGCAACTGGGATATTTCCAAGTAATCGCCGAACCGGTTTCTACCTGCGTCCAAGAAATCTTAGAATTGACTCCCTGACACAAACCGCGCTTAGTTACAAAGTTGTAAATCCCGCCTTTACCTTCCGCATCGCCGGCGTACCAGTTTTGCACGGTCGAGTATTTGATATCGGCATTATCTAGCGCCACCAATTCTACAACGGCGGCGTGCAGTTGGTTGGTGTCAAACATCGGAGCGGTACAGCCTTCTAAGTACGACACTGAACTGTTTTCTTCTGCCACAATTAGAGTGCGCTCGAACTGGCCGGAATCTCCGTTATTGATCCGAAAATAAGTTGACAGTTCCATCGGGCATTTGACGCCTTTGGGAATGTAAACAAAGGAACCGTCGCTGAATACGGCGGAGTTGAGGGCTGCGAAAAAGTTGTCGCCCACGGGTACGACGCTGCCGAGATATTTTTCTATTAATTCGGGATAATCTTTGACAGCTTCGGAGATGGAACAGAAGATAACGCCGTCTTTGGCGAGTTTTTCTCTAAAAGTTGTGGCGATGGAAACGCTATCGAACACAGCGTCAACGGCGACATTGCCGAGGCGCTTTTGTTCGGAGAGGGGAATGCCCAATTTCTCGAAGGTTTCCAGCAGAGTCGGATCGACTTCTTCCAAACTGTTGAGTTTTTTCGGCTTTTGTTTGGGAGCAGAGTAGTAGATAATTTGTTGGTAGTCGATCGCCGGATAGTTGACGTGAGGCCAAGTCGGCTCCGCCATTTTCAGCCACTGCCGATATGCCTTGAGGCGGAATTGCAGCATGAATTCCGGTTCGTTTTTCTTCGAGGAAATCAGGCGGACTACATCTTCGCTCAAGCCGCGGGGGATGGTGTCTGACTCGATTTCGGTGACGAAACCGTATTTGTAGGGCTGGTTGACTAGGGTTTTGACTGTGGTAGAACTCATTTTTTGCGTGTTCCGTGTTCTAGATAGTGCTCTGGAGGATGGCAGGCGGGGCAATGACCGTCCGGGCTCGAGCGAATTCTGCAGGACGGGTCGGGGAAGTTAAGCAACAGGCTTGTTGCTTTAATATATTTTAAGCTACATTAACAGCAGTGATATTGTCAAAGTCTTAAAAAATATTTTTTTTTGAACATGATGCAGAGCCAGCAGACTTCCACGAAACAGGACATCTTGCAGTATTTGCTTAAGGAGGGTCAAGGGACTGCCTTAGAATTGGCAGAGTCTTTGGATATCAGCCCGCAGGCGATTCGCCGCCACTTGAAGGATTTGGAGAGTGAGGGGCTGATTCAGTATCAGTCGCATCAAGCAGGGATGGGACGGCCGCAGCATATTTACGAGCTTACAGCTCAGGGGCGCGATCGATTCCCAAACCGTTACGGCGATTTTGCAGTTTCTTTCCTCGATACGCTGGCGGAAACCGTCGGGCGCGAGCAAGTGATGACTATCCTGCAAAAACAGTGGGAGCGCAAGGCGATGGAGTACCGACGGCTGGTGGGCGCGGGTTCGCTAGAAGAGCGGATGGCTGAGTTGGTGGCACTGCGCAGGGCTGAAGGTTATATGGCTGAGTGCTATCCTGCAGAATCGATGAAGGATGGCAATTGCGATCGTACCGCTAAGGGCGATCGATTTGTGTTTGTGGAACACAATTGCGCGATTTCTAATGTAGCTGAAACTTTTCCGAGCGTTTGCGGCAATGAGTTAGAAATGTTTGCGGCTGTATTGCCTGATTGTATTGTGGAGCGGACGCACTGGATTATTAATGGAGAACACCGCTGCGGTTATGCGATTTCTCAGAAGCAAGAAGAAGTTATTAGTCATTAGTCCGATGTCATTAGTCCGGATAAAAATGACTGTCAACTGTCAACGATCGAAGACAATAACAGGAAATAGGCAAATATTTATCAGAAAACTGGGTTGACTAGCAAAATGCGCCGACCCGTTACCCATTCGATGGAGCCGAACATTCGCCTACTTAGTCCAGTTTCTCAACTGTCTGCTTCGATCCAAAATGCTTGAGCCTGAAACCCTACCTACAACATTCTAATTTTTAATAACAAGCTCGATCGCACTGTCTCGATCGCACTGTGCGCTTAGAGAAACTGTCCCTTACTATCCTGACCGCTTGGCTCAACTTCTCTACTCTTTAAGTTAAAGAACCACAAAATATATTTAAACCGGAGGGATTATGAGCCAATCAATCGTCCGACCAAAAGATACTAATGCTTGGATTTTTCAATGCTGGGCTTCTTTTATTATAGCAACTTCTGCAACAGCGATCGGCGTCTGTTATTTACCCGTTGATATTTGGTTGACACTCCGGGCGCGTGAACGCGCGGGGATTCTTGGCTCAACCAGTCAACTTGCCCGTTGATGTCACCACCAACGAGTAGAGGTCGTTCTGTCCCCAAGCGTTAATTCCGGCGTGCCCCGCCGTATTTAAACTGATTCCTGCTTGCTTTAATCCCTTAGCCAGAATATTCTTCGCTGCATTG
>JAAUPF010000333.1 GCA_012034575.1 Richelia sp. CSU_2_1
AATGAGAGGCTGTGCGATCGACTTTTGCAGCAGGGATTGGCGATTAGCGAATATCCCGCCGGCACTCAACCAAATAAAACTAATTTTCCCCGCCGAAATCGGATTATTGCCGGCTTAAGTCGCGCTACAATAGTAATCGAAGCTCCTCACAAATCGGGAGCTTTAATTACTGCTTATCAAGCCAATGATTTTTGCCGCGACGTGTATGTTTTGACAGCAAGATTGGATGACGATCGCTCTTTTGGCTGTTTGGAATTGCTGAGTAAAGGCGCTCACCCCATTTTACCCAGCAGCGATAGATTGTTGAGCGAAGAACGGCTGTTAGAAATGCTGGGAGCCATGCCAAAATTGGATAAAGCCGAGCAATTGTCGTTGTTTTCCGTAGCTGCTGTTCCCGAAAAGAAAGCGCCGCTTTTGGAGCCGGAATTGGAGCAGGTTTTGAGGGCGATCGAATCAGGTCCGATCGCTTTCGATTTAATAGTTGAAACTGCCGGATTGCCACCGGGAAAAGTTTCTGCACTGCTCCTACAATTAGAATTATTGGGATTAGTTTCGCAGTTGCCGGGAATGCGATATCAGCGGTGCTGATTCGGCATAATGATATCTATAGCAGTCTCAAATCCTTGGTAAAATTCTTACTCCCTCCCCTTAGTAAGGGGAGGGTTGGGGTGGGGTTTTAGGATTGTTATATTTAACCGAATCCGATCGAACCCCTTAACTTTAAACCCCAGTCAAAACAGCTTCACGTTGCTGGCTGAAATTCGCCGCAGCATCTAAATCGGTGCCGTAGACTTCACAAGAATTATTCGGACTTTCAAACAGCTTAATCTTGTGCAAATCTGCTCCCAATTCCCGAACCGGCAATCGCAGCAATTGCCCGATATAAGCCGCAATATTCTCCGCCGTCGGCACAACCTTTTCAAAATAAGCAATATCCTTATTTAAAAAAGTGTGGTCAAAAGGCTCGACAACCACATCGTCAACCACCTTTTGCAGAGCTCCCAAATCAATTATCATGCCAGTCCGCGGGTCAATTTCCCCCTTAACAGTCACCTCTAAATGATAATTGTGACCGTGACCGTGAGGGCGCGCGCACTTGCCGTAAATTTCGGAGTTTTCTTCAAAACTCAAATCCGGACGAGCCAAGCGGTGGGCCGCGCTAAAATGAGTGCTGAGAGTGAGATAAGCTTCCATTCCGTTTCCTAAATATTCAGCCCAAAGTTCTGGATGTTCAAACAATTGAATTTTGGTCAAAGGCAAATGAGGAGCTAGCCGCAGCCAAATTTGCCGTGCTATGTTTTCAGTAGTTGGCAGAGTCTGCTCGAATTCCGGCCAAGCTGCGTTGAGATAGGAAAAATCGAGAGAATTGGTAACTTCCCGCTTGATGACCTGCTTGACATCAGACAAGTTGAGAACCATGCCGTACTCGTCGAGTTCCCCTACCATAGAAACGTAAAGGACGTAATTGTGTCCGTGTCCCGGTGCGCGGGCAGTTGGGCCAAAGCGCTCAAAGTTCTCGGCTTCGCTCAACTCCGGCAGCCAGTACCGGTGACTTGCCGAAAACTGCGCCCGACGATTGATGATGCACTGCATAAAAGTCAAGTAGGGTAAGCTTGTTAAGTTCTGTGAAGGACTTACTTTCTAAGGATAAACTAATTTTTGCTGGAATTTCCAAATATTTCGAGGGTGCTGCGCATGAATTTCTACTGCATTTGGACTGATGGGCAATACACGAAGATCGATCGAACTCTCAGAGATAGCTTAGCCCCCGAGGGCTGTATCTTCTAGAAAATTACCAATTACCAATTACCAATTATCCATTACCAATCACCACATATTATTAATGAATTGGATTGTATCAGGGGCCGATCGATTTTTTGAACGTTTGTACGCCGTGCTGACAACCCCGCTATTTTATCTCGGGGACGCCCATCTTTCCATCAGCGCGATTTTCAAATTAATTTTATTCGCTCTATTAGCCTTCATTATCTCTCGCATTGTCAGTGAAGGTATCAAACGCAGCCTGCTAGTTCGGATGGGGCTCGATCGAGGCAGCCGAGAAGCAATATCCACCATAATTAGCTATATTTTAGCCACAGTTGGCTGTATAGTCGTCATGCAAGCTGCTGGCATCAACCTCACTTCTCTCACCGTTTTAGCAGGTGTCGTCGGCATCGGTTTCGGCTTCGGATTGCAAAATCTAGCCAGCAACTTTATCAGTGGCATCACCCTGCTATTCGAGCAGCAAATTCGAGTCGGAGACTTTATTGAAATCGACAATTTGTTGGGAACAGTAGAAAATATTTCCATCCGTTCCACAATTATTAAAACCATTGACGGCTTGTTTGTAATTATACCCAATATTCGCTTCGTTGAAACTAACATTATTAACTGGAGCTACAGAGATCCTAAAAGCCGCCTCCGCATTCCCGTTGGCGTTGCTTACGGGACCGATCCGACAATAGTTACCGAAGCATTGTTAGTGGCGGCGAGAATGGAACCGAATGTTTTATCTCATCCTTCTCCAAAAGTATGGTTTCGCGGATTTGGAGATAACGCTTTAAATTTTGAACTTTTAGTATGGATCGACCAAGCGCAAGAAAGCGATGCAATTAAAAGTGCCGTTAATTTTTCCATAGATTACGAATTGCGACATCGCGGCATCGAAATACCTTTTCCCCAGCGGGATTTGTGGCTGCGAAATCCCCAAGAATTAACTAAACTACTTCACCAACACAGTAAAGATACCGACATTTCCAACGGCAAAGTATTTCCGCAGAATGCCAAACACTCAGCAGAATCCAAATCCAACAATAGCATTTCCGAACCTAAAAAGTCTGGACCAAAATCGCCCAATAATTGGACGCTGCGGGATTTGTTACGGCGGGTAGCTTATTTTGAACAATGTACGGATTTAGAACTGCGGCAGTTAATCGAATACGGCTACCGACAACTGTTTCCGGCGGGACAAATTATTTGTAAAGAAAACGATCCCGGCGATTCTTTCTATATTATTCTTTCCGGTGCTGTGGAAGTTCTTTCCCAAAAAGCCGATCGATATATTGCTACACTGCACGAAGGAGAATTTTTTGGAGAAATATCTTTGCTGTTAGGAGCTCCCAGAACCGCCACTGTTCGGACTATGGAAGATTCAATTATATTTGTAGTGGAACACCACGACTTGCAAAAACTTTTAGTAGAACAGCCGAATTTAGCAGACCAAATTGCTCAAAAATTGTCGGAACGCCAACAAGCTTTAAGAGATTTGGGATTGTTAGATGGCGATTCTCTAGAACAAACGCCTTTCCTGAAAATTCGGAAGCGAATTCAAGTTCTTTTTGGAATTTAATTTGACAGTTGACAGTTGACAGTTGACAGTTGACAGTTGGTAATTGGTAATTGGTAATTGGTAAGGAATTACAAGCTGTGAGCGGATTGGGGTAAGTATGTTTTAAGTTAAAGACAGTTCTTAATTCAAAACTCCCGAATAACTCAAAACTCTTCTTCAATTCAAAACTCAAAACTCAAAACTCAAAACTCAAAACTCAAAACTCAAAACTCCCCCTCTCCCTCTCCCTCTTTTACCTAACTTTTAATTCTTCCTGTGCTTCCCGCCGCAATTTAGCAGCAATTCTAAACAATTCTTGACCAGTATGTAGGTGTCGATCGTCATAATTGAGAGTAAACGAGTGCAATTCTTCTATACCATCTCCCACGCGATGGATGCAGTAGTAAAGGTGAGCCGCAACTCCGGCTAAATTCGATGGATTGGGCATCGATCGCAAAAAATCTTGAGCTTTCTTAAGAAATTCGCGACTGGATTCGATATAAGATTGAAAATCTTCTATCAGTTCATCATCAAAAGGATCTGCCGATAAGCAATCAATCTCTTTTTTAAGTGGCTTCAATATGCTGTTCAGCATTCGATTAACCGGCTTGTATACTTGTTTCACCCACTGTTCCATTTGCGCATCAGCCTCGCGTCCAGTTTGCTGTTGGTAGCGGCGGGCATTTTGAGCCGCTTGCTGTTGGCTGTCGCCGGAAAGTTGGCGATCGTAAAATTCCCTCTGCTGCGGATCTCCCAATATTTCATAAGCCGCATTCA
>JAAUPF010000094.1 GCA_012034575.1 Richelia sp. CSU_2_1
GAGAGGAGAAGGAAGAAGGAAGAAGGAAGAAGGAAGAGGAAAAACTATCAACTGTCAACTGTCAACTGTCAACTGTCAACTATTAGAAATGAATTATTTTCGGAAAAGCATTCACGAACTGTCGGGTTACGTGCCGGGCGAACAGCCTGGAGTTGGCACGACAGTTATCAAGCTTAATTCTAATGAAAATCCTTATCCGCCTTCTCCACAAGCTTTACAGGTGCTGCGGGAAATAGATGGTGAGATGCTGCGGCGCTATCCCGATCCTACTGCAAAAAATTTTCGCCTTGCTGCTAGTAAAGTTTTGGGAGTTCCTGATGATTGGATTGCGGTAGGTAACGGCAGCGATGATTTGTTGAATTTAATAGTCCGCGCTGTTGGCGAACCCGGAAAACAGGTTGTTTGTCCTTCGCCTACCTACGTACTTTACCGGACGTTGACTGAAATTCAAGATGCAGAATTTGTCGAAGTTCCTTATCCTGAAGATTATCAATTGCCTGTTGAGTTGTTAATCGCAGCTAAAGGTGCTGTAACTTTTGTAGCCTCCCCCAACAGTCCCTCGGGAACGGCAATATCTGTCGCAGATTTGGAAAAATTGGCGCGAGAGTTATCTGGCATTCTTGTCATCGATGAAGCTTACGTAGATTTTGCGGAAGAAAATGCTTTGGAGTTGACAAAAAGGTACGGTAATGTTATAGTTCTAAGGACGCTTTCTAAGGGATATTCGCTAGCAGGATTGAGATTGGGTTTTTGCATAGCAAATCCCGAGCTGCTAGCCGAATTAAATAAAGTGAAAGATAGCTACAATGTGGATGCTATAGCCTATGCGGTGGCGGCAAGTGCGATCGCCGATCGAGATTACAAAATAGCGAATGCGGAAAAGATTAAAGCCTCGCGAGGAAAATTAGCAATTAGCTTCAAAGAATTAGGTTTTCAAGTTTGGCCGTCGCAAACCAACTTTTTGTTAGTCAGGCCGCCCCAAGGCGATGCAGAAAGAATTTATCAAATACTGAAAGCGCAGGGAATTTTGATTCGATATTTCAATCAGCCGCGATTGACAGACAAATTGCGGATTACTGTGGGCACGGAGGAACAAAATCAAATATTAGTTAAAACTTTGAAAAAGATTTTATAGCAGATTCTACTAGCAGCTTCTACTAGCAGATTCCACTAGCAGATTCCACGTTGGTAAAGGACTCCCCAGGACACGGTACTGCCGTGTTCCTACAATCGCCACCTTGGGTAGGTTGGGTTGAGGAACGAAACCCAACAGAAACCCAACCTAAACCCCACATTATAAAAATCAACCTGAAATCAGTCAGTCTCGGCATCAAACCTCAAAGCTTCTCCCCTCACATTCGTATCCAACTTACCATTCTCAAATACTACTTTACCTCCCACCACTGTCACCACCGGCCACCCGGTTAAACTCCAGCCTTCAAAGGGACTCCAACCGCATTTAGTTAACATTTCTTGCCGCACAACGGGACGGTAATTATCTAAATCTACCAAGACTAAATCGGCGTCAAAACCCGGTGCTATTTGCCCTTTGTTCGGAATTTTGTATGCTTTAGCAACTGCCGCTGACATCCAATTAGCAACTTGCGCGATCGTACATTTTCCCTGCATTGCTTGCGTCAGCATCAAAGGCAAAGAAGTTTCAACTCCGGGCATTCCTGAGGGCGTGTTCGGATAAGTTTGAGCTTTTTCTTCCAGGGTGTGCGGCGCGTGATCGGTGGCGATAAAATCAATTACGCCGTCTAATAAAGCTTGCCAAAGTATTTCGTTATCGCGGGCCGATCGCAGCGGCGGATTCATCTGTGCTAAACTGCCAATCTGGGCATAAGCATCTGTATTTAATAACAAATGCTGCGGCGTTACCTCTGCCGTTACCCAACTCGGTTTTTCTTGGCGCAAAAATTCTGCTTCATCGCCAGTAGATAAATGCAAGATATGCAGCCGTCGTTGATATTTTTTAGAAAGTTTTAATGCTAGTTGAGTCGCCAATAAAGCAGCTTGGTTATCTTGAATTTGCGAGTGAATGGAAACATCAGTAATTCCGGCAAATTCTTGACGCCTTTGGTTGATTCTAGCTTGGTCTTCTGCGTGTACCGCAATCAGTCGATCGCCAGCAGCAAAAATCGGCTCTAAAATTTCTTCCGTATCTACCAACAACTGCCCGTGCATCGAACCCATAAAAGCTTTAATTCCACAGGTTGGATTCGCGTTCAATAAATCCGGCAAATTCTCGGCAGTTGCGCCGATAAAAAAGCCGTAATTTACCAAACATTTCTCAGCAGCACGGCGCAGTTTATCATCTAAAGCAGCTTGAGTTGTAGTTAAAGGTCGCGTATTCGGCATTTCTAAAAATGAAGTCACGCCGCCCTTAGCACAGGCACAACTAGCGGTAAATAAATCTTCCTTGTGTTCCAAACCTGGTTCGCGGAAATGCACCTGCGGGTCAATTACTCCGGGCAACAAAGTTAAACCGATCGCGTCTATTTCTCGATCGGCAGATTCGGCAATTTCCGGCGCAACTCTCACAATGGAGCGATCGCTCATTAGCACGTCTCCTACCAAAAACTCGCCGTCGGGTAACAAAATGCGAGCGCGGCGAATTAACAAAGTTGATGTAGTCGGCATAAAATATCAATAAAAGAGCAAACAGCGGGCGAGCCTGAAAAAATTCTATCCTTCTGATAGTATAAAAATTAAATGTCCCAATTTAATTCTTAATCTTGCCGCTCTCCTCAAAAAACTCTGAATTGAGTTTATAATTTTTATTCAGCCCAGTCACCAATCTACTATGACTCGCGCAGACAACTCAGGCGGTGCCAAGCCCCCGCAAGACAACGAAAATCCCTGGATAGAAGGCATCAAGACGATTGCCCTGGCAGCAGTCTTGGCCTTTGGCATCCGCACCCTGGTTGCCGAAGCTCGCTATATTCCCACAGGTTCGATGCTGCCCACCCTGCAAATTAACGATCGCTTAATTGTAGACAAGGTGACCTATCGATTTGGCGATCCCCAGCGAGGAGATATTGTAGTCTTTATGCCTCCCGATGCGGCCAGCTTGTGTACGGGACAGCCGCCGCCGATCAAAGATGCCTACATCAAACGAGTCATCGGACTTCCGGGAGATACCGTAGAAGTCAGAGAAGGCAAAGTTTATATCAACAAACAGCCGCTACAGGAAAAATATATTGAAGAAATTCCGGGGTATCTTTACGGACCCAAAGTTGTACCTCCAAATTCTTACGCGGTATTTGGTGACAACCGCAATGCAAGCTGCGACAGCCATTATTGGGATTTTGTGCCGAGGCAAAATATTATTGGTAGGGCGATTGTCCGTTTTTGGCCGCTCAACCGCATGGGTTCGATCGACCCTACACCTCTCTATCCAGCTAAAAATTAGCAGATTTTACAGTGCGATCGTCCCGATCGTTAGGGAAACCAGATAGCCTGTAAACTGAAATCAGATTGCCAGCAAGAGGAAATAGATAATATAGAAGCGATCGCTTATTCTTGATTTCCTTTTGCTCGATGCCCAAAGTAATAATTTTTGATTTTGACGGAACTTTAGCCGATTCGATCGATGTTCTCCTGAGCATTACCAATCGCTTGTCGGCAGAATTTGGTTTTAAGCCTGCAACCAAAGAGGAACTGGCTCAACTGAGCAATTTAACCTCGTGGCAAATCCTCAAGTATTCGGGTATTTCTATCTTCAAGTTCCCGCTACTGATTGCGAAGTTGAAAGCAGAATTGCAAAGTGAAATTCCCAGTATTAAATTATTTGCGGGAATTAAAGAAGTTTTGCTGGAATTAAAAAATTTGGGCTTTCAACTGGGGATTATCACTTCTAATTCTCGGGAAAATGTCTTAGCTTCTCTAGAAAATAACGGGTTACAAAATACTTTTACTTTTATTTACTCTGGTACTACTTTTGGCAAGCATAAAGTTATTAACAGATGGATGAGAAGAGCAAATATAGCTCCTGAAGAAGTTGTTTATGTCGGAGATGAAATTAGAGATATCGAGGCAGCTAGAAGGACAGGTATTAAAATAATAGCTGTAAGCTGGGGTTTTAATTCTCGGGAAGCTTTGGCCGCGCACCATCCCGATTTTACGATCGATCGTCCCCAACAATTAATAGAAATTATGTTGACAGTTGACAGATAACTAATGACAGATAACTAATGACTGATGACAGATAACTAATGACTGATGACTAATTTCTCGATCGCGATCGAATTAAAATTACATAAAGTTATGTAAAGCAATATTGCAAAAGTTAAAGTAGTAAAAACTTTATGCGCGATGGATTGAAAAAACCGATAGGTATTGATATAAATAAAAAAGTAAATACTTATACCATTTTTAATAATTGGTATTAGTCGATCGCTCAGCAAACTCCCTCAAAAAACAGGAACAATCTTATGTCATCCATCGAAACTTTCTTCACTTTCGGTTTAGCTTCTATTTTCGCAGTAGCCACCTTAGCAACTTGGTTGCGTTTCACTAATCCCTCTGCTGCTGCTAAGCGTAATTAGAGATATTTTTAGAATTTACACAAAAATCCGGTTTCTGGACTAAGATTTCGCTAACATCTTTCCGATAAAGCGATGATTTTTCCAAGAAACCGGCTTTTTTATCAAAATTAAATTTGACTTTAAATTCTATCCATCCGCTTCGCTGCGTTTGAAAGCTGTTAAAACAGCTTGCTGGCTGACTGCTTGGTATATCTGGGCAAAATGCTGCTTGAGGGCAACAGCCGCGGGGGAAGATTTGCTAGTGATTCCTTTTCCCTCTGTTGTGATGGGAATCGGCCCTAAAATATCTAAAACTGTTTCGCTACTTGGTGGCGGTACGATCGCAACTAAAGATGATTCTAGCTGCTGGTTGTATTCCCAAAATCGATCGACTTCAGGCGCATTAGTATTAGGAATTGGGGAATTTTCGCCTGAATTTAATTGTGAATTTTCCTCTCCTCCCGCACCCCGTCTTTGGCGGAGGGCCGCTAAAATTTGCTCTTTGGTTCTGCCCCGCAATTGAAACAGTACGAAGGGGTCTTCGCCGAAGCGATCGCCCAATAAATAGTATACTGCACTGATATGTTTGCAAGGGTTTTTCGGGTCGGGACAGGTGCAGCGCGATCGCACGTCTGACAAGCTTAATGGAAATAATGTTTTCCCGGCTGCTGCAAATACATCTTCTATGTTGTGCGGCATTTCTCCTGCTAGTAGTTTAGCAGAAAATACCGCTCTTTGCGACATATTTTCAATTACATAATCCCAATCTTCGTCGCTTAAAGGATCGAGTCCCAAGGAAACTTGATAGGGTTTCGGATCGGTGCCTTGAACCACGGCAATTACTTCTTTGTCGGGGAATTTAATGCTGAGAACTTTGCCTTCTCGGGCGTATTGCCAGCCGCGTTCCAAACGCTTTTTAAAGCGGTAGGTATTGATTAAATCCAACCATTGTTGCGTCCACCATTCTCTGTCAATCATAATGCGAAGGAAGAAGGAAGAAGGAAGAAGGAAGAAGGAAGAGGGAAGAAGGAAAAGCTGACAGTTGTCATCAGTCATCAGTCATCAGTCATCAGTCATTAGTTATTAGTCAAGTCCTCAATCTAAAACCTGAATCGGGAAGAAGGAGAAGGGAAGAAATTACATATTATCTGATTAAGACTTCATTTTCGATAATAGCAGTTCGATCGCACTTGTTCGCAGTCAGGACTAAAGTCTTTAAAGAAAAGGACTGAAGTCCTCACTACGAACCTAGATTATTCATCTTCATTTTCAATGATAGCAGTTCGATCGAGAATTAATAAATTGCGCAATTGGTCTGTATCCAATTCCGTCAGCCAGTTTTCGCCAGCGCTAACTACTTGTTCGGCTAGAGCTTTTTTGCTTTCTATCATGTCGTGAATTTTCTCTTCTAAAGTACCCGTAGATACAAACTTGTGGACTTGCACGTTGCGAGTTTGACCGATGCGAAATACGCGGTCAGTTGCTTGATTTTCGACTGCGGGATTCCACCACCTGTCGTAGTGAAAAACATGAGTTGCTCTAGTTAAATTCAGGCCTGTTCCCCCGGCTTTTAAGGATAAAATCATAATCGGCGGACCTTGCGGATCGTGTTGGAATCGATCGATCATTTCTTCCCGCTGTTGTTGCTTGACTCCGCCGTACAAAAACAAAACTTCTCGACCTAAATGCTGTTCTAAATGCGGTTTTAAAAGCTTTCCCCATTCCGCAAATTGAGTGAAAATTAAAGCTCGATCGCCCTCAGCTAAAACCTCTTCTAACATTTCCAACAACCGCAGCAATTTTCCCGATTCCTGACTTTTAATTTCCGCTCCTTTCGACTTGGATTCTGCTGTTAAAAGTGCTGGATGGTTGCAAAGCTGCTTCAATTTTACCAACAAAGCCAGAATCATTCCCCGGCGCTGAATGCCTTCGGATGATTCTAATTCTGTCATTGATTTTTCGACGATTTTCTGATACAAATCCGCCTGCTGAACTGTCATACCGCAAAACACTGTCATTTCCTGTTTTTCCGGCAAATCTTGAATAATTGACTTGTCAGTTTTCAAGCGGCGGAGAATGAAAGGACGCACGAGCGATCGCAAATTCTGCAATGATTCTCTGTCTCCGTATTTCTCGATCGGAATGGCAAATCGGCGCTGAAAGAAATTGCGCGGTCCTAAATAGCCCGGATTCAAAAATTCCAAAATCGACCACAATTCTTGCAGTCTATTTTCTACCGGAGTTCCAGTCAGCGCAATTCTAAAATCCGCCTCGATTTGCCTAGCAGCTTGCGACTGTTTTGCCTCGGAATTTTTGATATTTTGCGCTTCATCTACAACCACTCCCCGCCACTTCAGGCTTTGAAACTCCTTAGCATCGCGAAACACCAGCGAGTAACTGGTAACAATTAAATCCTTGCCCTTAATCGCCGCAGCAAATGCTTTGCCTTTAGCACGTTTGTCTCCGTAGTGCAATAATGTTTTCAGCGTCGGTCCAAATTTCTTGACTTCGCGCTCCCAATTGCCCAATACTGATGTCGGACATACCAATAACGTCGGTGATTTTAAAGCATCTTGTTCTTGTAAGTGCAAGAGGAAAGCTATTAGCTGAACAGTATTGTGACACAAAATATTGTTAGCAACAAAATTGTGATGTTCGCTCACCTCAAAATCATAAACCCAGCCGCTGTAATCAAAATATTCAATTTCGTCGATCCGGCAATAAAACACTTCGCGATCGAATATAAGTTGCAAATTTTGTCGCACCGTATCTAGCAGCGATACATCGAGATTGGCGTAAGCTTCTAGCGTCTGATTCGTCCATTTAGAAGACTTTAGCTTGCGGTATTCCTGTTCGGCAGAACCATCAAGTACATTTTCCATGCCTGCTAATACTTTTGCTAAGCTGATACGGGAAAACTGTTGGGAACCGTTAATATAAACAGGATTGTGCATTCCGAAATGACGCAGTGGCAGTTTTGTCATCTCCACTGCACCGGCAACAAGATCCGAAACCGGAATTCCTTCGACATTTGTATTGGCAGTCACTTCGCAAATTTTCTCCAATTTTTGCTGCTTTTCTGGATAGCCAAAGCCAATTTCCTGCAAAAATATCCGCGCTGAGTTACCGCCAAAAGTGCCGATATAATAAGTACGAAAAATCCCGCTGCCATTGGTAGCGCGTTTCTGTTTAGCGCTGATGCGCAGCCAAATTCCAAAACGGCGCAGCAGTGTAGCAAGTTGTTGGATGATGATAGGCGAAGCGGTGCTAATTTCAATATTCCTCACATTCGCAGCTACAGAACCTTCAGCATCAAAGTAATTTCTAAGGAAAATCCGAATGCTATCGAGATTGGCCTGCATGATGAATTGCGGGATGCTTTTCTCTGCTGACAGCTTACCCCACTGATAGCCTTTAGCCTCAAGAAAACTTTGGTACGATCGACTCGATACAACCAAATTTGCTGCATTTGGCTTGCCGTAGCGAATACCAGGATTATTTATTATAATCCCATACTTTTTACTTAAATTGTAGAGCGTGAAACGCAACTCTTCAAGAACTGACACATCTTTCTGTGTTATGCTGAGAGTTGCTCGATCTCGCAGTTCGTACCCTTCCGCAATCTGCCAAGCCAAAAACTTTACTAGGTCGGGATCTTCTGGGTTTCCCTCCCAATACAATTTAGCAGGAACGCAAACATAATCTCCAACTTTAAACTCATTTGTCCAGCCATCGCGCCCTAACAATTTGTGGCTGCTGGTAATGGTGATGCTGCTACCGTCTTGCAATTTAATTGTTCGCAACTTTTCTTGCACTTGCTGTCGGTAAAGTCGCCGAACATTCGCTTGTACAATCTTGCCCGTTTCTCGATGTATGGAATTTACAATTAATTGCTGGTTAGGTTTAGACCAAAACCCTTCACCGTCAAATTCTATTTTGCTAGCACAATCTTCCCAGATTTTTCAGCTTTTTGCAAAAGCCATTGACAAACAGCAAGTTTTGTGGTAAGATGCACTTACCACATCCCATATCGTCTGCGAGACAAGCACCCAATCCCCAACGTTCTAAAAAAGCCAGCCAGCCAGCCCCTAAGGCTTGATAAGGGCGCAATTGTCCTCTAAAATTAGTCGGAGTTTCGATCGCACTTACCGCCTGATTGTCGCTCAAAGCATTCAACAATTCCTGAAGTTGACCCGCCGCTTCAAAATTCACTACAGGCAATTTTTCAATACTTTGAGTATCGCCCGAAGCCAAACGCAAAGCATCCTCCAAAGAAAGAGTCATTTGCTCTTTGCGACTGGCAAAAAAAGTTTGAGCCGCTTTCACATCCGGCGCGCGCAATTCCACCCACTCGCCGTTAATTTCCACCAAAGGCGAATTCAGGGCTACCAACCTGTTAAATTCTGCCTGAGAAATTCGCTGTCCCCCGATCGTCAATTCCCATTTAAAATTTAGCAAACTTTGCAATCCCAAACCTTCTTTGCCTCCCCTTACTAAGGGGGATTTCGTTTCTGCTTGAATGCTCAAACCCAAACGACTCGCCCAACCATCTGCTTTTGTTAAACTCGGTGGCAAAACTACGCCCAAGCCGCTATCAGTAAATCTCCAAGCCACAGACTTGATAAAATTGTAAGCATCTAAAGGATTCAAGTTGCAAGATTGCGGGCGCTGTTCTTGCAAACTCGGTTCAATTAACGGATAAAGTTTCGATGCTAAACCCAAGCCGCTGAGCAAAGTTTCTTGAGGCAATTCTAGCGTCCGCCCCGCATAAGACAAACGTTCGACAGGATTGTTCCACACAGTTTTTGCATCGACTAAAAATTCTGCTTCATCTGCTGCTTGCAAGCAGTAATTCAAACTCCAGTTAACCTTGCCGACAGCAGGCGGGATGAGTTGAAAACAAGTGCGAAATTGATTGTTTTGAGATAATTGATTTTGCAGCGGTACAGTCCAAGCAGTCAGCTTGCTTGCTAATTTTTCCAAAGCTGCTGGTTCGGCCTGCACGATGCCCGATTCCTGCTGCAAAGCTTGCACCCATTCGCGCGCGGGAGAAACCATTTTTAGTTCTGCATTGCCGCTGCCGATCGAGCGCACTTGACTGTCTGTAATACTGCTCAAAAATCCCAGCATCAATTCCTGAGAATCCGTCGTAAAATCTACTGCTATATCTGTTATTAAATCAGTTTGTTGGTAAGTGCGGCAAGCTGCCGGCATTTGCTTGACAAAATTGGCAAAACGCGATTTATCTGTAGAACTATCTAGCAAAGGTTGCCATTTTGCGATCGCAGAACCATCTAACTGTTTTTCTAATGACGGTAAAAACTTGCACCGCGCCAATAAATCCAAACTCCACCGCGCGATGTGCGTCCAAAAGCGCAAATCGCCACCGATAAAATAGTCGGTTTCGGTGCTATTAAGCGGCAGCGATTGCAAGAAATCAAAAGCTACTTTGGCGTTCAAGCAAATACCCTCAACTTGCCAGGGATAGAGGTAAATTTCCTCGATTTTAACTGTTTCGTCGGGCGCTGCTGCTGAATGCAGCGGCCTCAGAGTATTGTTTGATTCTGAGATTTGGGTGGGCAGCGCGATCGCCCGAATTTGCTTGTTTGCTGGTGATTTTTGCGGCGTTTCTGCAATTTTAGTCTGGCTCGATCGCGCTCTTTTTTTGCTCGTTTCTCCGGTTTCCGGCAACTGCCACCTCAGTTGTCCCGACTGCTGCAACGAAGCGAGAAATGTTTTTAATTCTGCTTCGGTCATCGCGAAGGGATTGTGCTGGTTAACTCTCGCTTCTTGCAGGTCGATCGCCCCGATTTTTCGCCAAGTTTCTCCCCAAATAAAAAAGCTTCCTTCTGTTTTTCCCCGCACCCAACTGCCGTGTAAAATTGCCATTTTATTTTTTCCTGAGAATCTGAGTTTTTGTAGTGTTTGATTTAGATATTTAGTATGGAATATTTTTAATTAACCGCAGAGGTCGCAAAGAAAAGATCGGGGACGGGGAGAAGATAAGAGTGGGGGAGGTGGTAACAGGGAGAGGAGGAGGATTACCAATTACCAATTACCAATTACCAATTACCAATTTCCCATGAAAATTTATACTATCATCTATTTCGGGTAGGTGGCGGGCGATCGAGCCGATAGTTCCAAACAGACCGATCGAGTATATTTGCTTACAATTTCCGTGCCTGGGCCGATCGACAGATAATAATTTCCCTCTTTTGGGTGAAGCCTCTCACAGCTCCTGTGGATAATGTTACGATCCCTGAGAGAGAAAGAAAGCGGTAGATAAGGAAGCACAGCTACATGGTAGAAATAGACAAGTCAATATCCTTTGATGGACGGGATATTAGACTAAAGATTGGCTTATTAGCGCCTCAAGCAGGCGGTGCGGTTTTGATTCAGTCAGGCGACACGGCTGTTTTAGTGACGGCAACCCGCGCCCAGGGGAGAGAGGGAATAGATTTCCTGCCCCTGTTAGTGGATTACGAAGAGAGACTGTACGCCGGCGGTAAAATTCCCGGCGGATTTTTGCGCCGGGAAGGGCGGCCTCCAGAAAAAGTGACCCTCACGGGACGTTTGATCGACAGGCCCCTGCGCCCCCTGTTTCCTAGTTGGTTGCGAGACGACATCCAAATAGTAGCGACAACGCTTTCGATGGACGAGCAAGTACCCCCGGATGTGTTGGCGGTGACGGGGGCTTCAGTGGCGGTATTGCTGGCGAAAATGCCATTTTACGGGCCGATGGCGGCGGTGCGAGTCGGTTTGGTAGGCGACGATTTCATTATCAATCCCACCTACAGCGAAATCAGAGAGGGCGAGTTGGATCTGGTCGTAGCTGGTTCGCCGGACGGGGTAATCATGGTAGAAGCTGGTGCCAATCAGTTGCCGGAACAGGATATCATCGAGGCGATCGACTTTGGTTACGAAGCAACATCGGACTTGATCCAAGCCCAGCGCGAAATCATGGAGGAACTGGGAATCAGTTTAGTAGTCGAGGAACCGCCGCCTGCAGATCCGACCTTGGAGAATTTTATCCGCGATCGGGCAGAAGGTTCGATTAAACTCATTTTGTCTAAATTCGAGCAAGACAAAAACCAGCGCGATGCAGCTTTAGACGAAATTAAAGCCCATGCAGTTGAAGCTTCGATCGCCGAACTGCCGGAAGAAGATCCGGTAAAATTAGCTGTCGCAGCCAACAGCAAAGCAGTCAGCAGCGTCTTCAAAGAAGTTACCAAACAACTGATGCGCCGCCAGATTGTAGAAGAAGGCGTGCGCGTGGACGGGCGCAAGCTAGACGAAGTGCGACCCGTTTCCTGCCGCGTCGGCGTACTCCCAGCGCGCGTGCACGGCAGCGCTTTGTTCAATCGCGGGTTGACCCAAGTCTTGTCCGCCGCCACCTTGGGAACCTCCGGCGACGCCCAAGACTTAGCCGACGACTTGCACCCGCAGCAAGACAAACGCTACCTCCACCATTACAACTTTCCGCCATTTTCCGTCGGCGAAACCAAGCCCATGCGATCGCCCGGACGCCGGGAAATCGGTCACGGAGCCCTCGCAGAGCGCGCTTTAGTCCCCGTTTTACCGGCCAAAGAAGATTTCCCCTACGTCATCCGCGTCGTTTCGGAAGTCTTATCATCCAACGGTTCCACCTCGATGGGTTCCGTTTGCGCCTCCACCCTAGCCCTGATGGATGCAGGCGTGCCTTTGTCGCAACCCGTCAGCGGCGCAGCGATGGGATTAATTAAAGAAGGCGACGAAGTGCGAATTCTGACAGACATTCAGGGAATCGAAGACTTTTTAGGCGACATGGACTTCAAAGTAGCCGGTACCGACACCGGAATTACTGCTTTGCAAATGGACATGAAAATCAAAGGTTTGCCCTTGGATATAATTGCCAACGCCATCCGCCAAGCCAAACCCGCCCGCCTGCACATTTTAGAAAAAATGCTGGCAACCATTGACACTCCCCGCAAGGAAATGTCGCCTTTTGCGCCGCGCTTGCTAACGCTGAAAATAGATCCGGAATTCATCGGTTTGGTAATCGGACCCGGTGGCAAAACCATCAAAGCCATCACCGAAGAAACTGGTGTCAAAATTGACATCGAAGACGATGGAACCGTGACAATTGCCGGCAACGACAGCGATCGAGCCCAACGCGCTTACAGTATCATCCAAGGCATGACGCGCAAGTTAAATGCCGGCGATGTTTACGTAGGGAAAGTAACGCGAATTATTCCGATCGGCGCTTTTGTAGAAATTTTGCCCGGAAAAGAAGGCATGATTCACATTTCGCAACTAGCCGACTACCGAGTCGGGAAAGTGGAAGACGAGTTAGCCGTCAGCGACGAAGTGATTGTCAAAGTGCGAGAAATTGACAACAAAGGTCGCATCAATTTAACTCGATTGAACATTCATCCCGACGAAGCTGCGACCGCCCGCGCAGCAGTGAATAAATAGTTAGCAATTGGTAATTGGTAATTACAGTGAAGTAATTGCTAATTGCTGATTGCTTGCTTGAGATTGAGTCCAGTGTTTTTCGGTTGATTTCAGAGTAAAGTGTGCGATAGTGACAGAGCGAGTGCGATCGGCTGTTACAGCTAACAAATTCGCGCACTTCACCCTCGGACTTTCCTCCTCTCAATACGGCAAGAACATTGATACGGGTTCGAGCGCATTATTTTAGAAATTTAGTATAAAAACAGTTTGTAGTGCTGACATCTTGCAGCATTCTCAATAAACCTGTAGGGGCGGGTTTGCCAACCGCCTTAAAGGTAGCAAACAGGTTAAATAAACCCGCCCCCACCCACGAAGAATTCCCAATCGTTACTTATGCCTAGAGCGTCGGTACAGTAGAATTATTCTCATCAGTCTAATCGCTATTTCAGCGATTATTACAAATTGAAACTTACAATTAGAGTTGTTGTAAATCAAACATTTTTTCGTTGATACATATGTGGATATTTTTGTCAACCTCTTTTACTGAACCGACGCTCTAGTGGAGTTGTCGCCTCTACTTCTGTTGGTCGTAATATCACGTCCTACCGGTTGACCGCGATCGCGATCCCTTCATAACAATATTTTCAGAGTTTTTTATTAAGGGTAATCGACCGGACATGATATAAGACCTGAAAAAGCAAGCAACGACTGTGAAACTAGAATCCCCGTGCGTTCACGCCGGGGAGTGTCAAATCGCCCTACTTCAAGCGTTCAATCAAACGATCGCCCACGCGCAGCGCATTCGCAATAATTGTCAGCGCCGGACTCATACCTGAACTTGATGGAAAAAAGCTGCCATCCACAACATAAAGATTATCAACATCATGGGTACGACAGTTGATATCTAACACCGAAGTTTGCGGATCTTCTCCAAAACAGCAAGTACCGCACTGATTGGCCACAACTTGAATCGGTACTTCGCCGCGAGGATGAATTCCAGTATGTTGAAAAACCGAGTGTTCGATGTTTTTTTCAACGTTTTTCAGCACTTCAATCCAGCGATAAATCAAGCGATCGTGCGCTTCCAAATTATTGGGAATATAATCCAAATAAATTTTATTTCCCTCAAATCTTACCCGATTGTCGGCATTGGGCAGTGCTTCCGTCTGCGCCCACCAACCGATCGATCGCACCGCCAACTGCTTCAAACCAAACCCCGGCAAAGCCTTTGCCAATACCGAAAAAATCGGCGGCGATTCAGCAAAAATCACATCTTGCAGCAATCCGCCCGCATTCTGAATGTGACCCATTGGATAGGGAAAATTCTCATCTCCCCAGTAAAAATCATTGACGCCGATCGTCCGTTGAAACTGTCCGGAATTAGGAGTTGCAGTCAATTGCACGATTGCCGTCATCAGGTGTTTCATCAAATTGCGTCCCACCAAATCCGAACTATTTGCTAAACCTTGAGGATGCTTGTCATTTCCCGATCGCAATAACAACGCCGCCGAGTTAACAGCACCGCAAGCCAGCACCACAATATCCCCCAAAAACAGGTAAGATTGTCCGGCTATTTCGGCTTCTATAGCCTTAACTTCTCGCCCTGATGAATTAGTATGCAAGCAAACCACTTTAGCAGCAGTTTTCAGCGTCACATTAGAGAACTTCAGCGCCGCAGAAACCCCAAACACCTCAGAATCTCCAGTCGGATCGTCCTCTTGGCGCGTCAAACTCAAGGGTAACACTGCAGGATGCAAACCTTGCTGGGCGATCGCGCGCGCTATCTCCTGCACCTGTGACTCGCTATTAACTCCTGGATAGGGATAGCCCGCACTCCGAGGCGGTTCCGTCGGATCTTCAGACGCATTACCGTGAACCTGGTAAAGCTGTTCGGCTTCTGTATAATAAGGTTCAAAATCTTGATATTTGAGACACCATTCAGGAGAAACCCCATCCTGATGTTTAACTGTCTCAAAATCCCGTTCTCGCATTCTTTGGAGTACCGCACCGTAGATTTTAGTATTCCCACCAACCGCATAATTAGTTTGCGGGTAAAAATGCTCGCCATTTCGATCGTACCACTGTTCGGGAGCGTGATATCGCTCTGCTTTAAAGACATCAACATTGCTGCGATTCTGCTCTTCTAGTGGCATAAAATCACCCCGTTCTAGAATCAGAATCTTTTTGCCAGTCGGAGCGAGTTTGTAAGCTAAAGTTCCTCCTCCTGCCCCCGTACCGACAATAATTATGTCGTAGTATCCATCATCAATAATCATCTGAACACCTTCAATTTCTACATATCTAAAAAAATGGTTGGTAGGGCGGGCTTCAGTCCGTTCTATTTTGCGAACTCAAGCCCGAACTCCGAACATCCGATCGCGGTCGTTCGATCGAACAAGATCTAAATTCCCTCACTGCCAAACATAAATCAGCACAAACAAAATAATCCAAATAACATCAACAAAGTGCCAAAATAAGGACGTAGCAGCGACACCAAATTCACCCCGATCGTAGTTACCCGGAATAAAAGACCGCACCAACATCAACAACTGCAACAAAACACCCGTTAAAACGTGCAATCCGTGAAACCCGGTGAGCAAATAAAACGTGCCGCCAAACAAACCCGAAGTAAAGCCAAATTCCAGACTTTGCCATTCCACCGCCTGCCCGTATAAAAAATACGAACCCATTGCCATTGTCAGCAACCAAAAAGCCCTAAATCCCCACAGATTTTGCACGTGAAGAAATCGCTCGGCAATGTAAATGACAAAACTGCTAGAAACTAGAACAACCGTATTAATTGCAGGTTCGCGAACTTCCAACCCCGATACTCCGGGAGGCAGCCAGTCGATCGTACTGGTTTTGTAAACAATGTATCCCGCAAAAAAACTCAGGAAAATCACACTTTCCGACAACAGAAAGACTATGAAACCAAACATACTATTGCCAGCTTCATCATGACTGTGTTCGGCAACAGCATGAGATACCTGATGAGAATTCAGAGAAGTATCGATCTTAGTTGTGCTCATGTTTCACCTCCAAAGCATCGAGATTAGCAACCAAAGGTTCTTGCTTGCCGTAGCCGTAGGGTTCCGCCACGACGATCGGAAGTTCTTCAAAATTCTCGTGAGATGGGGGTGAAGAGACTAACCATTCTAGTCCGATCGCCCGCCAAGGATTGGCAGGGGCTTTCTCTCCTTGCACCCAAGAACCGACCATATTTAAAATGAAGGGCAAGGTAGACATTCCTAACAGAAATCCCCCCAAACTAGCCACCACATTCCAAAACGCAAACTCCGGATCGTAGGAAGCAACTCGGCGCGGCATTCCCTGCAATCCCAAGGGGTGCATCGGGAAAAAATTCAGATTGGCACCGATGAATGTCAGTACAAAATGCAGCTTTCCCAACCCTTCGTTATACATTCTTCCTGTCATTTTGGGAAACCAATGATAGAGGGCTGCGTAAACGCCCATCACCACAGCGCCATAAATAACGTAGTGAAAGTGACCGACAACAAAATAGGTATTGTTGACATGAATGTCGATCGGTACGGCCGCCAGCATAATGCCAGTAATGCCAGCAAATACGAACATGACTAAGCCGCCGAGAGCGAACAACATCGCTGTATCCAAGCGCAGCTTGCCGCCCCAAATCGTTGCTACCCACGCAAAGACTTTGACTCCTGTCGGCACGGAAATCAACATTGTAGAGAACATAAACACCATTCGCATCCAGCCCGCCGTACCGCTAGTAAACATATGATGCACCCAAACAACGGCGCTCAAAGCCACGATAATTAGCGAGGAAACGGCGACAAATTTGTAGCCGAATAACGGTTTGCGAGCGTAGACGGGAAACAGTTCGGAAAAAATGCCAAAAATCGGCAGGATAATTACATAAACTGCTGGATGGGAATAGAACCAAAAAAAGTGCTGGAAGAGCACCGGATCGCCACCTTTGGCTGGATCGAAAAAGCTCGTTCCCACCGTTAAATCGAACAGCAACATTACCGCCCCTGCTGTCAGCGCCGGCAAGCCAAATAATTGAATAATTTGGGCGCTGAATACAGTCCAAACAAAGATAGGCATTCGGAAAAAAGTCATTCCCGGCGCTCGCATCCGCACGATCGTCGTGACAATATTAACGGCACCCATAATCGAGGAAATGCCCGATAATGCCACCGCCAACAACCAGAGAAATTGACCGTTAATCAAATTTCCTGTAGGATTTTGCAGGCTTACTGGTGGATAGGACCACCAACCGGCTTGGGCTGGGCCGCCGGGAACAAAAAAGCTGGCCATCAAAATGATGCTAAATACCGGCACCATCCAAAAAGCAACGGCATTCAGTCGGGGAAATGCCATATCTCGCGCCCCGATCGCCAGCGGTACGATATAATTTGCCAAGCCCGCGAGTACGGGAAATGTCCACAGAAATAGCATCACCGTACCGTGCATCGTGAACATGGCATTGTAGACGGTACGATCGACTAAATCGGCTTCTGGCGTGATTAATTCCCCTCGAATAATCATGGCGAAAATACCGCCGACTAAGAAGAAGAAAAAAGCCGTGACAATGTATTGAATGCCAATCACTTTGTGATCGGTACTGAAGCTAAAGAAACGCCTCCAGTTATCCGGTGCCCCCGGAAGCGGTTGTTCGGTTTTAGTGGCTAGATCTCGATCGGAAATATTAATCATGATGCTTGGTTAGGAGAACTAGAATAATTAACGATCGAAGGTGCGGCAGGAACAACTGTTTTCCACCCTGGATTAATCGCTGTTGCCGAGGCTGCGGTATATTCTGCAAAAGCTGGATTGTATGCCGGTGCGGGGCTTTGTTTCGCCGCTCGATCGAGCCACGATCGATACTTTTCTGGCGACTCCACCACCACATCGGCTTGCATGGCGGCAAAATAAGTTCCGCTGTATTGAGAATCCCGCAGGCGATATTTACCTTCGCGAATCGGCGTGAATTCAAAATCAATTTGTCGGTTGGGAATAATATCTTGTTTGAGGCGAAAAGCCGGGATGTAAAAGCCGTGCAGTACATCTTCCGATTTAAGTGCTAGCTTTACCCGCTGTTGTTTGGGTAAATGCAATTCCGTACTCGTAACATTGGCTTCGGGATAGCGGAATTCCCACTCCCATTGACGGGAAATAACTTCGATGGATAGCAGCGATTTGCTGGCATCATCATTCATCGGCGCGGCTTCTGCTGTTGCCATATTTAGATGAACGTGTTCCATCGGCCCGAGAATTGACATTCGATCGTAGATTTGGTAACTGTAAGTTGCAATCCACATTACCAATACAAAAGGAATTGCCGTCCAAACAATTTCGAGAGTGACATTTCCTTCAATGTGAGGGCCGTCGCTGAAGTCATATTTACCCACCCGTTGGAACAGAACGGCATAAGTTAAAGCTCCTACTACACCCAGGAAAATAAAGGTTCCCAGTGCCACCAAAAAGCTGAATAAATTATCAATTAATATCGATTCAGCCGAGGCTTGAGGGGGAAACCAAGAGTAAGCCTGCTGTCCCATCCACAGACTAATTGCAGCCAGGAGGGCAGCAACAGCGATCGGGATTAAAATTGTGCGGAGTTTCATCTGTTTTACTTCAACAATAGATTCGGATTTTCACCCAACCGCAACAGTCGATCGGCGCTAATATGAACGCCAAAATCCGCCGCTAATTGAGCTCCCAACGTGCCGTGAACGAACATCAGGGCAAAAATCCCCAATCCAGCTAACAAATAGCCCCACTGCACTTGTCTTGCCAGATCCTTGCGCCACAGAAAGCGCTGAAAACCCCGCCAAATTGCCATTCCAACAATTATTGCTAATAGCAGGACACCGCCGACTCCGTGCCAAATCATCGTTTCCATTGCCTGCAATCCCCAGGCACTTTTAACATCAGAGGGCGGTTGTGCCAGCAAAATTTCGTAAAATCCCGCAGCTACTGTAAAGAAGGTAATAACAGCAGCAGCCACCATATTGTACCAACCCACATCGTAGAAATTGGAACGGGTAGCTGGGATTGCCAGAAATTTGAAAACAGGTTTTTCCAGGGGAAATAAAACCCCAACAATATCAAAGGCGATCGCCGTGATAAACAGTCCCAAAGTCAGGTGTACTAAGTTAGGATGAATGGGAATAGAGTAGGGCAACCCATTCGCACCCAGACCTTTTCCTAGTTGGTCAATCAGTTCGGAATTCATCACAATACCCCATCTCGAACTGCTTCCACTACCGGTACGGTATGCAATCCGTACACCCAAACCAGCTTATCGCCGAGATAGATTTGGAAAAAAACTAAACCCGTTAACAATACGCTCGCTCCTAAATAGGATATGGGTAATTGTTTCGGATTGCGAGAACGCAGTACGTAACGCCATCCAGTAATCGCCGAAATAATCCCTGAAAGCGACCAACCGATCAGCGTATGAACGTTCATCGTTGACTCTGCTGCTTCATAGGGTTCCGCCAAACCGGCTTCAATTTGCCCGAAAATAATGGCGATGAAGATGGAAATTGTTGCAAAGAATATATTCCACCAACTCACTTCGTACAAACGAGGGTTGCGATTCAGATAGCCGATTAAATCGCATACAAAGGCAAACAGCACCATCGCAATTACAAAATGAACCACGATCGGGTGCATCGTATCTGGATAGGGTAAATTATGGTCGTTGAGGGGAGGAAGATATTCAAACACGCCAATCTCCGGGTAATTCTCCCTATTGACGTTAGCACATTCCTAATTTAAAAAAGTGTATTTATGCTTTCAAAAACCAGAATTCTCGTTAAAACTTTAGGTTTTTTTTATTTTTAAGTTTGACAAGTTGTCGTTCAAAAGTTTGACAGTGCGTCTTTTGACAAATAGTAAAAGATTATTTATAATCATTTTTTATTTTAAAGAAGGTTTGAGTATTATTTCATTTCCGGTCGATCGACCGCAAAAGATAAGTTTGTAGTTAGGAGTTTCGTCCTCTGAATGTGCGGACTTAAGTCCGCACTACAAACTCGCGATCGATCGGACACGCTCCGATATCAAATAACAGCAATACAATCAATTTCCACCAAAACATCCTTCGGCAAACGCGAAACTTCCACGCAAGCGCGTGCCGGCGCAGTAGCCTCATCAAAATACTTAGCATAAACCGCATTAACAGCAGCAAAATCATTCATATCCTTCAGAAACACCGTAGTTTTCACTACGTTTGACCAATTAGCGCCGGCTTCTGTAAGAATCGCCCCCAAATTTGCCATCACTTGTTCGGTTTGTTTTGCCACATCGTCAGTGTAGACAATATCGTTGATGCGAGTATCGATCGCAATTTGCCCCGCTACAAAGATCGTAGTTCCAGTAGCTGCGATCGCTTGATTGTAAGGTCCCACGGGTGCGGGTGCTTTGTCAGTACGAATAATTTTGCGCGTCATAGATGTCACTTTTTGAGATGATTTTTCGGATGTTTCTGGCTGGTTGAGTTCTCCGTCAGTAGTTTCTGACTGGTAGATTTCTCCATTGGGCATTATAGCATCAGTGAAGTCTGCATTTTTAATAATCCACCCATAGGTTTTAGCATCAGTCAAGTCTGTTTTGTAAAAGTTAGCTTGCTCTAAATTTGCTACCATCAAATCAGCTTGTTTAAGACTCGCTTTTTGTAAATTAGTCTTTTTGAGACAGGCTTTTTTCAAATTTGTCCCTGTGAGATCTGCTGCACTAAGATCTGCCTCATCTAGATTCACGCCTGATAAGTTCAATCCAGACAGATTAACACCTCTGAGCTTGGCTTTCTGGAGATTGACATCTTTGAGATTAGCACTCGTTAATTTCACTTGACTCAGTTCTGCCCCAGTCAAGTTTGCTCCGGTTAATTTTGAATTTTTCAGATTGGCTCTCTTGAAATTTGTTTCCTTCAATGAAGCTTTAATTAAGGATACAAGGCTTAATTCAGTATCACTCAGATTTGCATTATCCAGCTTAGCGTTACTGAAATCAGCACCAGAGAGTTTGGCTCTACTCAAGTCAGCACCACTGAGATCGGCCCAATTGAAATTGGCATTACCTTGCACCTCTATTAAGTTTCCTTCTATCAGAGATGCTCTACTGAAGTTTGCTCGAATGAGGTTAGCATTTTTCAAAGTTGCCTGACTCAAATCAGCTCCTGACAGATTTGCATCCTGTAGATCTATTCCACTCAGGTTTGCACCTTTGAGGTCTACCCCGCTTAACTGCGCTCCCTTAAAGTCGCGTTGTTTTCCTGCGTATCTTTTTAAAAGTTCTTCAGCATCCATAAATAATCGATCGCCCTTACGTCCCACAAATCAGTATACCATCAGCGTTCATCCGCGTTCATCTGCGGTTAAAAAAACTTTTTAACTCAATAAACCTCAGAAATAATAAGTACGATCACCCTTATTCAGGCAGTGGAATATGAGGAGCGATCGCTGTTTAGGTAGGTTATAATAAATCAAACACAATGCCGATCGCAGCTCTAAACCACTGTAAAAGATATATTTTCTAGAACTACATTAGGAAGATTTCCCGCACCTAAAACTTGCGTATAATCTAAAATTTCTATCCCTACTAACAACTCATTTTCCCCAATGTTTAAAGCAACTTCGTCGGTTAACTGTAAAGTACGGCACTCATGCTTGCCTTCTACAAGTCTAATATAGAGAGCATCAATTTCTGCATCATAACTAATCTTCATAAACTTTAACCTCACAAATAAAAAGTGTAGACTGTAATAACAACTAACTCCGTGTCAGTTTCGGCAACAATTGGTACTACTTTTTTAAGAGAGTAGAACCTACCCTGCCAATCATTATTATACTGAAAAGTAGCTTGATATTTGTATCTACTATTTTTAGCAGGTTGTCGGTTTCCTGTAATAATCGTATCAATAATTTCTTCGAGATTGGTGCCTCTTTCAATAGCTTGTTCTCTAGCATGATTAGTTAATCTAACAGGTTTCATATAAAGATAAAAGCTGATGATAAACCCTATATAAAATCTGCGTTAATTCGCGTTAATCCGCTGCCATCTGCGGTTAACAGATTGCTCTTATTTAACCGCAGATAAAACAGATAAACGCAGATATTACACAACAGCCGGAGCGCCGACAATTTCACCCTTCAACATCCGAGAAGCAGCATCAAGCAATTGCTCCTCCAAATAAGGCTTAGTGAAATAACCTTTCGCGCCCAAACTGTAAGCCATTTGGCGGTGTCTGTCAGCACCCCGAGAAGTTAGCATCGCGATCGGCAATTCGCACAAAACCGAATCCTTCTGCATCCGAGACAGCAGTTCTAAACCGTCCATTCTCGGCATTTCAATATCGCAGAACACGATATCGCAAGGCAAACCGGATTTCATCTTCTCCCAAGCTTCCTTACCGTCGCGAGCTTCTTCAACGCGGTAGCCAGCTTTTTCAAAAGTAATTGACAGGAGCGATCGCACTGTAATCGAATCATCTACAATCAGCACAGTCGGCTCGGCCTTATCATCAGCAGCATCCGCAGCAGCCTTGTCGCCACTTTCATCCCACAGCGTACCGCCAGTATCCTTCCGCAGTCGGCCCGTCGCCAAATCGATCAACTCCAGAACGTCCGCAATCGCCACAATCCGGCCGTCCCCGAGCACCGTCGCCCCAGCAATCCCGATCGGCTTGGGCACAGGCCCTTCCAACTGCTTGATTACGATTTCCTGTTCCGTCGCCACCTGATCCACCTGCACCGCCAAGAAATTACCGGCCGATCGCAACACGATCACCGAAATCATGTCATCCTCAGTATTCAAGCCGTAAACGCTGCCCCGACCCAAATAGCGGTGGTAAGCCAACAAATCCCCCAGGGGTCGGAACGGCAGGATCGAGCCGCGCCACTCAATACAAGGCAAGCCGTCCGCCCCCGCAGTCACCTGTTCGCGAGGGACATCAATCATGTCCTCAACCCCATCCATCGGGAAAGCAATCCGAGCGCGATTGCTAATGCAGCACAAAGCCTTAGAAATACTCAATACCAGAGGCAAGCGGATCGTAAATACAGTCCCTTTGCCGATCGTCGAATCGATGCCCACAGTTCCCCGAATCTCGTGCAGCGAAGTCCGCACCACATCCATACCCACACCCCGACCGGCGTATTCCGTAGCCTGTTCCTGAGTGCTAAAACCGGGCATAAACAGCAAATCGTAGACCTCTGTCCGAGACATCCGCTGAGCCTGAGCCGCCGTCACCAATCCCTGCTTGATCGCCTTCGCCTTCACCTTTTGCTGGTCGATTCCAGCCCCGTCATCGGACACCGAAATCACCGTCTGATTCCCTTGGTGGAAAGCTCGAATCGTAATTCGACCCATCGGCGACTTCCCAGCCGCTTGCCGCACTTCCGGCGGCTCGATCCCGTGAGTGATCGCGTTATTCACCAAGTGAGTCATCGGGTCATAAAGCTGATCGACAATCATCTTATCGATCAAAATATCTTTACCTTCAACCTGCAACTGAGCTTGCTTGCCGCACTTGATCGAAATTTCCCGCACCGCACGGAACAGCCGGTCAGTTGTTTCTGCGAACGGTTTCATCCGGGCGCGAGTCAAACCTTCTTGCAGTTGAGTCGTAACTTGGCGCAATTGGCGAGTTACCTGATCCGCCTCATCCACCAAAAACTCGATGTCAGCCGCCGACTCCCGCACCCGCACGATCAGCTCGATAATCTCTTGAGCCAAACTGTGGAACGGAGTAAACCTATCCATTTCTTCAGGTCTCCAATCGCTTTCCCGGTGGTGCGACGACTCCTCAGAGCGCCAAGGAGACCGGTGTCCTTGGCGGTTGGCCAGCAAAGCAATTTCCAAAAGGCTCCGCTCGTAGAAATCCTGAGTCCGCTGGCTGACATCGCTCAGTAACGTCACTTGGTGGAGCAAATTGTCCAAAAATTGGCGCATCCGCTCTTGGTCTTGTTCCAAACTGTTGCGGTTGACCACCAGTTCCCCCATCAAGTTGCTGAGGTTATCTAGCTGCTTGACAGGCACGCGCATAGTTTGGTCGCCGAAGCCGCCGGCGCGAACATTCCGCCGCGCTCTGTTGATGCCTGCCTGACCCATATTTGCTTCGCCACTGCGGCCGCCAGCATCTTTCGAGTCTTCCAGCAGTTTTTCCAAGTCGCCGAATTCGTCATCGCTGCTGGTGGCAGCCGGAGCGGGCGCAGTTGGAGCCGTTACGGGTGAGGTAATTTCCGGGACTGTTTCGCTCTGGCTGAGCAAGTGTTCGAGGTCGGAGAAAACTTCGCTGTTTACAGGAGTCTGAGCTGCCCCCCTACTGGATGCTGCGCTCGCGGACGCTCCGCCTGCAACTAGCATCGCTTCCAAATCGTCAAAATCGCCTCCCGCACCTGCTGCACTTTCTTCCTGGCTGTCGAAGAAGTCGGAAAGCTCCATATTTTCTAACGGCGAAGATTCTGATTCGGCTTGCTCGTCGTCGGTTTCCCAACTACCCGTAGCCAGTTCGGAAGTGACTAGCGCCCCAGCATCGATCGAATCCAACAAATCGTCGAATCCTTCTAAATCCTCGCTACCTAAAGTCGCTCCTGTTTCCAGAGCCTTCAACAAGTCAGCGTCGCTGTCAAACAAGTCAGCGTCGGCCGCTTCTAGGGACATTTCGGCGATATCGCTCGCAGCAGCTTCCTCTAGCTCGCTTTCTAGCTCGCCGAACAAGTCTGCGCCTGCCTCATCTGTTTCTAGCTCGCCGAACAAGTCTGCGCCTGCCTCATCTGTTTCGAGTCCGCCGAACAAGTCTGCGCCTGCCT
>JAAUPF010000095.1 GCA_012034575.1 Richelia sp. CSU_2_1
CTTCTTCCTTCTTCCTTCTTCCTTCTGCTAATTTATGCGCCATATTTCTGTACTGCTTGCAGAGTGAGATTTAGCGATTTTTCGTTCCGTCAAATTCGCGATCGCAAACGCTAATTCTTGCGGTTCCACAGGCTTGGCTACGTGTAGCTGAAACCCGGCCGCCAGGATGCGAATTCGGTCTTCGACTCGGCTGTAGGCAGTTAAAGCGATAGCCGGTATTTCTTGCCCGGTTTCTAATTCTCTCACCTGGCGGAGAAGTTCGTAGCCGTCCTCTTCCGGCATACCGATATCGCTGACTAAAATGTCGGGTTGCGAGTTTTTAAATGCTGCTATAGCTTCAGTAACTGAAGCCGCGACTGTTACAGATGCCCCGCATTGCGTGAGTACCGCTTCCACAAACTCGCGTGCATCGGCTTCGTCATCTGCAACCAGTACCTGCAAACCGTTTAAGGCCGGAAATTCATCAACCGCTAATGCTGTCGGGAGTTTTGCTGTAATTTTTGGCGGGTTTGGTTGGTTTTCGACTGAAGCCAGCGGCAGCCTGACTGTAAAAGTTGTTCCTTGTCCGAGTCCGGGACTGTCAACAAAAACGCTGCCACCGTGCAATTCTACCAGTTGGCGGACGATCGCCAGCCCCAATCCCAAACCGCCCTGAGCTCTGGTTGTGGAACTGTCTGCTTGCCGGAATCTGTCGAATACGTAGGGCAAAAACTGCGGGCAAATTCCTTGACCGGTGTCGCTGACGGCGATTTCGACCCCTGGCGATTGTTTGTCTGGGGCGACGGACAGCCGGACTTCGACTCTGCCGCCTTCGGGGGTAAATTTGATGGCGTTGGAAAGTAGGTTCCACACGACTTGCTGCAATCTGTCGGAATCGCCGGAAACGGTAGCGGAACATTCCGATCCGAATTCCAGCTTGATGTGTTTGACTTCGGCGGCCAATACTACTGTATTCATAGCCGATCGAATGACGTTGGCAAGTTCGATCGGTCTGACGATGAGGCGCACTTTCCCCCGAATCAACCGCGAAACTTCCAGCAAATCTTCCACTAATTGGGCCTGAGATTTAGCGTTGCGTTCGATGATTTCCAAGCCGCGGGCTACAGCCGCCGAGTCTAGCTGCCGTTTTTGCAACAATTGCGACCAACCGAGGATAGCGTTGAGGGGAGTGCGGAGTTCGTGGGAAACTGTGGCGATGAATTCGTCTTTCATGCGGTTGACTTCCTCGGCTTTTTGGCGGGCGATTTGTTCGCGTTCGAGGAGTTGGGCGCGTTCGGCTTCGATGCGCTTGCGTTCGGTAAGGTCGAGGATGAAAGCTACGGATTCGCTGCGTTCTTGACCGACGAGGACGTAGCCGACTAAAACAGGAATGCGAGTGCCGTCTTGGCGGAGGTATTCTTTCTCGTAGGGGGTACACGCGCCGCTGATTTTGGCTTCGGCAATGCCGTATTCGTCGAGGTGGGCGTATTCTGGAGGAGTGAGGTTTGTCCACCGCAGTTGGCCCGATCGCAGGTCTGCTCTACTGTAGCCGATCGTCCTCAAAAATTCATCATTGGCGTCTACTATCCGGCCGTCTAAATTGCCGAATAAAATACCGATAATATTGGATTCAATCAAGCTTTGAATTTTTGCTTGAGATGTTCTCAAAGCTGCTTCTGCCTGTTTCCTATCTCGCACTTCTTGGCGCAGGGCTTTGTTGGCTTGCAACAGTTGGGCGGTGCGTTCTGCTACTCGGTGTTCGAGTTCGCTGTAGGCTGCTTGCAGGGCTGCTTTGGTTTGTTCTAATTCTTGACGCGAGGCTTCGCTGGCGGCGATTTGCTGTTTGAGAATGGCGTTGGTTTCAGCTAGTTCTACTGTCCGTTCTTTGACTCGTTGTTCTAGTTCTTCTTGATTCTGTCGCAGCTTTTTTTCTTGCAGGTAATTGCGCAGAAAAGCTTTGACGGCGGCGATTAACTCCGAAGAGTCGATCGGCTGAGTCAAGTATCCGTCGGCACCTCCGTCTAAACCTGCTACTTTCGATCGAGTGGTAGTACAGTGGGCTGAGAGGTGGAGTACGGGAATGGATGATGTTGCTGCATCGGATTTAATTTGCCTGCAGACTTCCAATCCGCTAATGTCGGGCAGTTTAACATCGAGCAGGATCAGGTCTGGTTTTTGAACGTTTAAAAGGTGCAGCGCTTCTGCCCCCGTGGCTGCTTGGAGGACTTGAAATCCTTCTTTTTGCAGCGTGCGGGCGATCGCGTAGCGTGTCGCTTCGCTATCATCTACTGTTAGGATAGTGAGTTCCTGCGACAAGAGTGTTTCTGGGCCTGCATCAAAGTGCATTGGAGTTTTTCTCGGAAGTTTTGAGTTTTGAGTTTTGAGTTTTGAGTGATTCTGGAGTTGAGAGTTGAGAGTTGAGATTTGTCCTCAAGGAGAAGGGCAATCGAGTAGGCTTTTGGGCGATTGAGAGCTTGCGTTTATTTAGATTGACTTATTTATTTGTTGTTTTTTGTTATTCGATATTTTGCCTTTTATTTTTTACTATAATATCATTGTACTCGATATTTTTTTAATTGTCACCACTAACCTAATTTATCAATTTTAAGTTGGTAATTAGTAATTAAGAATTGGCAAGTGGCAATTGCTAATTAGTAATTGTAATGACTGCTTGCCGAGCGCCGATGTCCTATGGCAGCATTGTACTGAAAATTGCCAAAAAATTGCTGTCGATCGACTATCTTGTTTTTAACCTAAATTTAATATGTTTATGCGCTCGTCAGAAAGCATTATAAATATATACAACAGATTGCAGGTTTATGAAGTACAATGGCCGATCCGATCATCCTCCCAGGACCAGGCACTGCCGTGTCCCTACCGATGATTTTTGTGTACCTTATCTACATAAAAACTGCATTTGTCTATCCGAAACGGAACTATGATTGAGACAAATCGCGTCCGGATTAACCGCAATAATATTAATTCGCATTGCAGGCTGAATTCCGCACTACAAAATGTTTGAGTTGTCAAGAATTAACCCTAAAATACAATAGGGACACGGCAGTACCGCATCCCTATCGGTTAGAGGTCGATCGAACCATCAAATCGAACCATCAAGGAGACAACTGCCACACCTTAACAGTATCGTCAAAACTGCCGCTGATCAGAGTTTTATCTTGAGGATTAAAAGCCAATTCTACCCAAGTAGAATGACCCTTCAGCGTGCCGGCTTCTTCGCCAGTGTTAGCTTGCCACAACTTAATAGTTCCGCTCAAATCGCCGCTGGCCAGCTTGTCCCCATCCGGGCTGAAAGCCAAAGACTTAACCTTGTCAGTATGACCTGTCAAAGCGCGCAACAGATGACCGCTGGGCTGCTGAGACAGATTGTTAGTACCGATATCCCACAACTTCACAGTCTTGTCCCAACTGCCGGTGGCGAGAGTTTGACCGTCGGGACTGATAGCAAGAGACCAAACCGAGTCAGAATGACCCTTGAACGTCGCTTTCAACTCTCCAGTCCGCCAGTTCCACAACTCGATCGTACCGTCACTGTGACCTGCAGCCAAAGTTGCTCGATCGGGACTGAAAACCGCCGACTCCACCTCCCCAGAAATACCCTGGAGATGATCCAACTCCAATCCGGTATCAGCTTGCCACAGCCTCACAGTTTTGTCCCGGCCCACGCTGGCTGCAACTTCCCCGTCGGGACTGAAAGCCACCGAGAACACGCCGTCTGCGTGTCCGTCCCAAGTCTGCAGCAACTCGCCGCTGTTGAGATTCCACAATTTAATCGTACCGTCAGCACCACCGCTTGCCAGCAAATTGCCGTTAGGATTGACAGCCACCGACCACACGGGGCCCGAATGCCCGTCCAGAACCTTGAGTACCTTCCCGTGATGCTGGTGTAGCAGGCGAATTGTCCCGTCATTGTTCCCGCAGACGACAACGCGACCGTTGGGGGTGACAGCCACCGCCCACACTGGATTTTGCTCGATATTTGCCAGAGTTTGCACTGCCGCCGGTTCGATGTCTTGCGGCGGTGGTGGCGGTTCCACCGTCTCGAACTGACCCTCGAGCTCCTGTAGGGGCTGGGGGTCGAAACGAATGTCAGGAATGCTGGAAACAGGTTCTCGGGCGGTGAAAGCCGGAACAGTCGGGGAGGGCAAGCGAGAACCCAAAACTAGGGAAACCAGGGCAACTACCGCCCCAGCCCAAGCCCCTAAAGTCCACTGCGGCTTGCTGAGAATGATATCCACCGGTGCCGGGCCGTATTTCATATCTGTGAGGATTGCCTCGGCCGATCGGTAGCGTTTCGACGGTTCCCGCTGTACCATTTTATCCAGGATGCGCCGCAGCCTCGCGGAAACAGGCACTTTCAAATAATCCTGCCAAGCCCAACCATCTGCTTTGATATCAAACAAGTCAAAGGGCGACATTCCCGTCAGCAAGTGGATGCAAGTTACGCCCAAACTGTAAATGTCACTGCTGGGTATAGCTTTACCTTTAATTTGTTCCGGGGCAGCGTATTCGGCAGAGCCCGTCACAGTGTCAATTTTTAACGGGCCGCTATTGGCTGGAACGGCAGCACCGAAATCGACCAAAGCCAGCCCCCTCGAACCTTCTGACTGCAAGGGAGAGACATTATCTGTCCCCGCCTTGAGGGGTTTGCGGTGAATAATATTTGCGGGTTTAATATCTCCATGAATTAATCCGCTGTCGTGGACGAATTGCAGTACCGGCAGCAATTCACCCAGCAAATACCAGATGTGAATTTCTTTGCAAACACCTTTTTCCCAAAGATGCTCGGCCAAATTTCGCCCTTCGATGTATTCTTGAACCAAATACTGGCAGCCGTCAAGTTCAAAAGATGCCAGCAGTTGCGGTATTTGAGGGTGTTTTCCCAATTCGTCGAGTTCCTTTGCCGAACAGCGAAACGTGCGGTTTAGCTGTTTTTGACCGTCGGCGATAACTTCCGGCCCAAAGAATTGTTGGATGACGCAGCGAGGTTGCGAAGGTTGGTCTTCATCGACTGCTAAAAACGTGCGGCAAGCCAGACTTTGACCGAGGGTGTGAAAGACTCGGTAGCGATTTTTTAACAGTAAATTCGAGTTGCAACTTTGGCAAACAGTCGCGCGATCGAGATTTTGGGGATTTTGGCAGTGAGGATTGATACAGTAAGTCATTTGTCTTTCCGCTGGATACCCCCGTTATGCTTGCGGCTGGCGGGGGAGGAAAGCGGGGCGGGGAGTGCCGCTTCCTGTGGACAAATTAAATATTGCTCTATCATAATTGTTTCCCAAGTTTTGGACACGATCGTTCTTCGCGATCGACTGTAAATAATTGCTGAGAGTCGATTAATTTACTTGGCAGCCTCAGATGCTGAGGTTTGGGAAACTGACTCGCCCTGCCCCGCTGTCGGTTCTTGCAGCAGTCGCTACAATTAAGAAATCTACAATCTAAAATCCCGTTATGCCGCTAATTCGCGTTCCGAAATCTTGGGAAATTCCCGATCGAGAAATCACCCCAGAAACAGTATTTCTCAACCGCCGCCGCTTCATGACCAATTTAATTGCTGCCGGCGTAACTGCTGCGATGCTACCGCTGGCAGGTTGTAAAAACAATGCTGCCACTTCCAAAGAAATTTTGGATAAAACCGCAACTCAAGCATATAATGGTTTGAGTCGCAATCCGAAATTTGCGCAGGTCGATCGACCGATTACCGACGAAGCCTTAGCAACAAAATATAACAATTTCTACGAATACGGCGGCACGAAATCGATTTGGGAAGCCGCCCAAGCATTGCCAACTGAAAACTGGAAAGTAGAAGTCGGCGGCTTGGTGAAAAATCCCAAAACTTACGACATTGACGACCTTTACAAAAAATTCCCGATCGAAGAAAGGGTTTATCGATTTCGCTGCGTAGAAGCCTGGGCGATGGTAGTTCCTTGGGTGGGATTTCCGATGAAATTGTTGATGGCTGATGTCGAGCCTAAATCTGAGGCTAAATTCGTCCGCTTCACCTCTTTTTACGACCCCAAAATCACCAAAGGCGCTGGTGTATTTTCCCAATTTTATCCTTGGCCTTACACCGAGGCACTGCGCGTTGAGGAAATGGCGAACGATCTGGCATTTTTTGCTACGGGATTGTACGGACGAAAACTGCCCAAACAAAACGGCGCGCCACTGCGGCAAGTCATTCCTTGGAAATACGGTTTTAAAGGTGCAAAATCAATTGTCAAAATTGAATTTGTAGAAAAACAACCCGCAACCTTTTGGAACACGATCGGACCGAACGAATACGATTTTGAAGCCAACGTAAATCCCGAAAAACCCCACCCGAGATGGTCGCAAGCCAGCGAAAGGATAGTCGGACCAGGTAACAGTTGGTCGTGGGAAACTCGCCCGACATTAGCTTATAATGGTTACGGGGAATATGTCGCGAGTTTGTACAGTTAAGTCAGTTGACAGTTGACAGTTGACAGTCGATCGAACTTATCCGCGTTTATCTGTGTTTATCTGCACCCATCAGCGGTTAACAGTCGATCGTTGTCTGCGCTGCCATCAGTCATTAATTATACTGTTGATATCTCTCTGTCCTCTCTCTGCGCCCTCTGCGTTCTCTGCGGTAAAAAAATCTTTCTGGCTTGCTGCTGAGAGATAAAATACAGGACACGGCACTACCGTGTCCCTACCAATTTCCCTTTAATTTTTGCAATTGTTAGACTACAATAAAGATCGATCGAGCTACCAAGGAACTGTAAAATGGTAACAACTACATCAACCACAACACAACAAGAAGTTCCCGGCGAAAATAGAATGGTTTTAAAAGGTGTCAGTTGGCAAACCTTTAAAGCATTGCTAGCAGATGTTGGGGACGATCGAGCTTGGAGAATTGCTTACGACACAGGAGTATTAGAAATCAGGATGCCACATCTAGAACATGAAGTACCGAAAGGAATGATAGAAAGCTTTATTGAAGCCATAGCAGACGAGATAGAAATCGAAGTAATGAAAGCAGGTTCTGTAACTTTGGAACGGGAGGATTTAACTCGCGCTGTCGAACCTGATTCTTGTTTCTACATTCAAAATGAAGCCAGCATGAGAGGAAAAAGAGATATCAGATTGCCTGAAGATTTGCCACCAGATTTAGCCATAGAATCGGATTACAGTAATTCTTCAGTGAATAAAGAGGTTCTATATTCAGCTATTGGAGTTCCCGAACTTTGGAGATATCGGCGACAATCCCTGCAAGTTTATCACCTGATAGAGGGGAAATACGAAAGGCGCGATCGAAGCTTAGCATTCCCCTTTTTACCAGTTGCAGAAATCCCCAGTTTCATCGAACAAAGCAGAGAAATAGGACAGCGCGCAGCAGTGCGTTTGTTTCGACAAAGAATTAGAGAATTATTGCCCAATTAAAATGAAACTGACATCTCTCCATCCTCTCTCTCTGCGACCTCTGCGCCCTCTGCGGTAAAAAAATCCCTCTTATTCGCAAAACCGTGCAACTCTCTCCCAAATTCGATCGCTCAAATCCGGCAAACTAACATCAAACCATTCAATTTCAGGATAAGCCCGAAACCAAGTTCGCTGCTGCTTTGCAAATTGCCGCGTGTGCAAAACAGTCAAATTTTCAGCTTCCTCCAAAGTAACTTTCTCTGCCAAATACTGCTTCATTTCCGCATAACCCAAAGTATTCAACAGTGGCAAATCCCAGCCGTATTTTTCACCCAAATATTCAACTTCCGCAACCCAACCCGATGCTAGCATTTGCTTGGTGCGCTGCCGGATGCGATCGACCAAAACTTCTACATCGCCATCCAATCCAATTTGTAAAATCGGATAATCGGGAGGATTTTCTCCTTGCTGTTCGGAAATCGGGCGGCCGGTGGCATAAAATACTTCCAACGCCCTCAAAGTTCTAAAAGAATCATTGCCATGAATTTTTGCAGCAGCAGACCGATCGACCTGCTGCAAAATAGCGTAACATTGAGATTGACCGAGTTCCGCAAGCTGCGATCGCAATTCTGGCATCGGTGCAACTCTCGGAATTTTCAAACCCCGGACGATCGACTTAATATATAACCCAGTTCCTCCAACTAACAACAGAGGAGAATCAGCAGCCGCAATTAAATTTTGAGCTTGCTGTTGGTACTCCGATAATGTTAAAGTTTCAGTCGGATCGCAGATATCGATTAAATAATGCGGTACAGAAGCGCGATCGACTTTATTCGGTTTAGCCGTGCCGATATCAAATTCGCGGTAAACTTGACGGGAATCCGCACTCAGAATTGCCGATCGCAACTTCTGCGCTACAGAAGAAGCAATTCCCGATTTTCCCGTCGCCGTCGCGCCGCAAATTACGATTAATCCAGACATATCTTTTTTTAAGCGCGATCGTACCAAATTATCCCTGCCACACGCGATACAAAACTACCTAGCCATCCTTGGGTAAGGTACTTTGACTTCCGGTTGCATCAGAGGCTAAAAATCACAATTGTAATTTTTTACATTTTAGTATATGTTAGAAAGGTACTCAGTCAATGGGGCCTTATGAGCAGGATAACGATCGAGGTAACAGACGAACAGCACCAGCAAATTAAAGCAATGGCGGCTGTACTGGGCAAATCTATTAAAGAGTTTGTACTCGAAAGGTTGTTTCCCTCTAGCGATCGAGAGGAAGAGCAGGCATGGGGGGAACTCAAAGAACTTCTGAGGAAGCGCATAGCAGCAGCCGAAGATGGCGAAGTATCGGCTAAGACATTCAGCCAGGTTTTGGAAGAAAAGCTGGCGGCGATGGGAAAAGTGTAATGCCATCCTACGAACTCACCTCCTACGCAGAAGAGGATTTAGCAGATATTATCGAGTACACCGTTAACAATTACGGCATAGCCCAGGCGCGAGATTACGTTGCTGCGCTGGAAACCTGTGCTGAAAACCTTGCAGGTAGCCAAGGCTTCTATCGGGAATTAAAAAACATTCACCCCCATTTGCGCGTCACCCGATGCCAGCACCACTACATTTTTGGCATAACGAGATCGGGAAGTCCGATGGTGGTAATTGCTATTTATCACGAGCGGATGGATGTGCTGCAACGCCTGAGGACGCGCTTGCAAAACCCACAAGAAGGATAGTTGCGATGCCGACCTTATGGGTGAATCCTCTCGAAAAATTTCCATTCAGAATGCGCTAACATCGCCATTAGCAGCTTTGTATTATATTTTTAGAAGTTTTTGGACTAAAGAGGCTTTTGGGGCTTGAGCCTCATTATAGGAGCTACTTTTATGAGCGGCAACTACAGCGCCGACCAAATCCAAGTTCTTGAAGTTCACGAAGCAGTTCGCAAACGACCGGGAATGTACGTGGGTTCCACCGGCCCGCGAGGGCTGCGCAATCTAGTTTTCGAGGTTGCAGACAATTCGATTAATGAAGCGATCTCTGGCTACTGCACTCAAATCCAAGTTGACCTCAACCCTGACGGTTCCGTTACTGTAACTGACGATGGTCGGGGAATTCCCACAAGCATCGTTGCCAAAACTGGCAAATCTTTCTTAGAAACCGTTTTCACAGTTCTGCACTCTGGTTGCAGGCGCAAAGACTGCGAAAGTTACAAGGTTTCTAGAAGTTTCTACGGAACTGGGTTAGGGGGTGTCAACCCTTTGTGTGAATGGCTGCAGGTGACTGTCTGGCAAGACGATCGAACTTGCGGAAATTAGAGGCGGACAATAACTGATAGTAGTCTGCAGCGGGCGATCGCACTTCAACCTAAAATCTCAAATCGGGCGATCGCACCGCAATCTCAAATCTCAAGTTAGTCGATCGCGCCTCAAATCCCGTAGCATTAAAATGCTGAATTTTCTCTTCCCTCTCTCTGCGATCTCTGCGCCCTCTGCGGTTCGATCGTTCCAATGTCGCGCAAAGTAACAAGTAAATCCACCTAATCCAACAAAGATCCAAATAACCCAAACGCTTACTAGGCAAGCATTCTCCCTTCTTGCCTCTTCCTTGTTCCTTCTTGCCTCTTCCTTGTTCCTTCTTGCCTCTTGCCTCTTGCCTCTTGCCTCTTGCTTCTTCCTTCTTCCCTCTTCCTTCTTCCTTCGTTTCCGACTAGCAGCCCTTCACGCAAATGTCAACTTTTTTTCCGATCCCAACAGTGTGGGGTGCATCCCCTCAAAAAATTTCCATTCAGAATGCCCTAGCATCGCCAATAACCGTTTTGTGTTATAATTTTAAAAGTTTTTGTACTCTAGAAGCTTTTGGGGCTTGAGCCTCATTATTGGAGCGATTTTTGTATGACCAGCAGCTACAGCGCCGACCAAATACAAGTTCTCGAAGGTCTTGAGGCCGTTCGCAAACGACCGGGGATGTACATCGGTTCTACCGGGCCGCGAGGACTGCACCATCTAGTTTACGAGGTTGTGGACAATTCGATCGATGAGGCGCTGGCTGGCCACTGCACTCACATCGAAGTTGACATCAACGCTGACGGTTCCGTTACCGTTACAGATGACGGCCGCGGCATTCCCACCGGCATCGTTGCCAAAACAGGCAAGTCGGGAGTTGAAACTGTAATGACTGTACTCCACGCTGGCGGTAAATTTGGCGGTGGCGGCTACAAGGTTTCGGGAGGATTGCACGGTGTCGGTATTTCCGTGGTAAACGCGCTTTCCGAGTGGGTAGAAGTTACGGTTTGGCGGGATAAAAAAGTACACTTGCAGCGCTACGAAAGAGGCAATCCAGTTACCGAACTGCAAGCAAAACCCAGCAAAGAAAACCGCACCGGCACTTCAGTTTCTTTCATGCCAGACACTCAGATATTCACCACTGGCATTGAATTTGATTACACGATCCTTGCCGCCCGCTTGCGAGAATTGGCTTACTTGAATGCGGGCGTCAAAATTACGTTTAGCGACCAGCGTTTAGAATTGCTGAAAAGCGGCGAACCCCGCGTCGAAACTTACTGTTACGAGGGTGGCATAAAGGAATATGTCACCTACATGAACCGCGAAAAACAGCCGCTGCACGAAGAAACGATCTACGTGCAAGGGGAACGCAACAACGTGCAAATAGAAGTAGCTTTGCAGTGGTGCGTCGATGCTTTTAGCGACAACGTTCTCGGTTTTGCGAACAATATTCGGACGATCGACGGTGGCACTCACTTAGAAGGTTTGAAAGCCGTTTTGACGCGGACGATGAATGCGATCGCCCGCAAACGCAATAAAATTAAAGAGAACGAATCTAACCTCGCAGGCGAAAATGTTCGGGAAGGTTTGACTGCTGTTATTTCTGTTAAAGTTCCCGATCCGGAATTTGAAGGGCAAACCAAAACAAAACTCGGCAATACCGAAGTTCGCGGCATTGTCGATTCCTTGGTGGGCGAAGTTTTGACCGAGTATTTAGAATTTCGCCCGCAAGTAGCAGACGCGATTTTAGAGAAGGCAATTCAAGCATTTAAAGCCGCTGAAGCGGCCCGTCGCGCCCGCGATTTAGTCCGCCGCAAATCAGTCTTAGAATCCTCTCCTTTGCCCGGAAAATTAGCGGATTGTAGCTCTAGAAACCCCGCAGATTCTGAAATATATCTCGTGGAAGGAGATTCGGCCGGCGGGTGTTTTCTCTCTTCAGAGCAAATACAATTAGCTGATGGTACAACAAAAACCTTCAAGGAGATAGTTGACGAACAAGCAGAAGGAAAAGAACATTTCTGCTATACAATCAAAGAAAGTGGAAACATCTGTGTCGAGCGGATTGTTAACGCTCGGATGACCAAGCAAAATGCTGAAGTTATCAAGTTGACATTGGATAACGGGGAAACAATTGTTTGCACTCCCGACCATCAATTTATGTTGCGGGATGGCAGTTATAAAGCAGCAGCTTTACTAACTCCCGAAGACTCGTTGATGCCACTTTATCGGAAGTTTTCTCAAAAAAACAAACAAGGTTGGGGACTAGACGGTTATGAAATGGTTTGGAACCCCAAGAAAGATAAGTGGATTCACACTCATCTTTTAGCGGATTTTTACAACCTCAAACACGGTGTTTATCAAGAAACTGATGGCAATCACCGACACCATGTAGACTACAACAAACTCAACAACAATCCGACAAACATTCTGCGCCTTCCTGCGGAAGAACATTTGGCTCTTCACCGCGCGCATCTTGAGAAAACCCTCCACCGACCCGATGTTTTGGAAAGGACTCGCCAGCAGGCTATTGCTCAGTGGGAAGATGAAGAATACAAGGCTTACATGGTCAGCAAGTGGCGGGAATTTTACGAAACTAATGAAGCTTACCGCCAGCGCAATAACGAACTGTTGGATCGAGCGCAACAAGAATATTGGAGTCACGAAGAAAATCGTTTAGCTCAATCGGAACGAGTGCGCAATCATTTTGTTAACAATCCAGAAGCGCGGCAAGCTCATTCAGAATTGGCAAAAGAGCAGTGGCAAGATGAGGAGTTGTTGGATTGGCGGCGCGAAAAAACTAAGGAACAGTGGACGCCGGAGTTTCGCCGGAAACGCAAAGCAGCCTTGAATGAAACATATTACCGCAAAACTCTGGAGATGCTGAAGTATGTTGAGATGAAAATGGGGTGGATCGATCCAGAGTATTACGATGTTTGCCGCCGGACGAAAAACGATAAGTGCTTGTTGAAATACAAGACTTTTTGCGATCGCTACTTTAACGGCGATGAATTTCTTGCCCGTCAAGCGATTCGGAATTACAATCACCGAGTTGTGAAAATCGAGCCTGTAGAGGAACGCTACGATGTTTACGATATCGAAGTTCCCAACAGCCACAACTTTGCCTTAGCGGCCGGAGTTTTCGTCCACAACAGCGCGAAACAAGGGCGCGATCGACAGTTTCAAGCAATCCTCCCATTGCGCGGTAAAATTCTCAATATCGAGAAAACTGACGATGCCAAAATCTACAAAAATAACGAAATTCAGTCGTTAATTACAGCCTTGGGTTTGGGCATCAAAGGCGAAGAATTCGATTCCAATCAATTGCGGTATCACCATATCGTAATTATGACTGACGCTGATGTAGATGGGGCCCATATCCGCACACTATTGCTAACATTTTTCTATCGCTATCAGCGGGCGCTTGTAGAACAAGGGTATATCTATATCGCTTGCCCTCCACTATACAAAGTAGAACGGGGACGCAACCATTACTACTGTTACAGCGATCGCGAATTGAACAATTTGGTGCGCAACGAATTCCCGGCGAATGCCAACTACACGATCCAGCGGTTTAAAGGTTTGGGTGAAATGATGCCGCAGCAGTTGTGGGATACGACGATGAATCCGGAAACCCGCACCTTGAAACGGGTCGAAATTGAAGACGCAGCCGAGGCCGATCGCATCTTTACCATCTTAATGGGCGATCGAGTCGCACCCCGCCGCGAGTTCATCGAAACCTACGGCCCCAAACTCAACCTTAACGACTTGGATATCTAATTTAGTTGACAGTTGACAGTTGACAGTTGTCACCCCCCTTGCGCCAAGCATTATGGACACAAGCAAGGGGGGTTCCTTCTTCCCTCTTCCCTCTTCCTTCCCCCTCTTTAGTCTCCCCTCTTCCTTATTCCTTTCCCCTTTTCCCTCTTCCCTCTTCCTTCTTCCTTCTTCCTTCTTCCTTCGTTATAAAAATTAATACAATTTCTCAGCAAATCGGTTTAAGTTTGATTATTAAGTGATTTTTAAATTTTTGGCGGGTCGATCGGCGCTCGCAAAAATAGACGGCACAAAAATAGAAGGTTAAAGAGCATAATGAGCATCAACTTAGCGACCAAATTGCGCGAGGGAACCAAAAAATCCCACACGATGGCAGAAAATGTCGGTTTTGTCAAATGCTTTTTAAAAGGCGTTGTAGAAAAAACTTCTTACCGGAAATTAGTAGCTAACCTTTACTTTGTCTACTCGGCAATGGAAGAGGAAATGGAAAAACACCGGCAACATCCGGTACTGTCAAAAATTTACTTTCCCGAGTTGAATCGGAAGCAAAGTTTAGAGCAAGATTTGTATTACTTTTACGGACCGAACTGGCGGGAAGAAGTAGCGCCATCGCTGGCTGCGAAAGCTTACGTGCAGCGGATTCGGGAAGTATCGGCAACTCAACCAGAACTGCTAGTAGCTCAATCTTACACTCGTTATTTGGGCGATTTGTCCGGGGGACAAATTCTTAAAGGCATCGCGCAGCGCGGGATGAATCTTACCGAGGGAGAAGGTTCTGCTTTCTACGAATTTGCAGATATTCCTGATGAAAAAGCCTTTAAAAATACCTACCGTCAGGCAATGAACGAACTGCCAATTGACGAAGCTATGGCAGACAAAATTGTTGATGAAGCTAATGCTGCTTTTGGCATGAACATGAAAATGTTTATGGAATTAGAAGGCAATTTGATTAAAGCAGTCGGTCAGATGCTGTTCAATACTTTGACGCGGAAGCGGGGTGCCGGCAGTACGGAATTGGCTACTGCTGAGTAAATTTGAACCTCTTGAATCGAGGAAAATTAAAAATCCTGGGGGTTTGATGGCTGCTGGTGTTGTCATCAAGTCTCCGGGATTTTGCGTTGCGATCGCTCTTCTAAATTCTAAAGTTAATTCTACAGTTCATCCGGATCTAAACCCATTGCTCTGAGCCTTGCAGCCATGCGATCTGCCCGCTGCTGTTCTAATTCTCTAGCAAGTCTTTCTTGTTCGGCTTGAGAAAAGGCAGACTCTTTAGCAAGTCTTTCTTGTTCGGCTTGAGAAAGGGCGGATTCTTTAGCAAGTCTTTCTTGTTCGGCTTGAGAAAGGGCGGATTCCTTCGCCACTCGTTCCTCTTCGGCGATTTCTAATGCTAACTCCCTTTCTTCTTCAGGATTCAAAATCAATTCGCCGTCAGCATCATACCAGCGCAACCACATCCTGTAATGACCTTCATAAAATCCTTCCCACAGCCCGATACTTAATTCTAATTCCGGTATCCAAAAACGCGACCCATTAATTAAAGCTTGTTCGCGGTAACGATTGCCAACTAAGCGAAATACTCTTAACTGACTGTAAATCCGATCGAACACGATGTAGTAAGGAATCCGCAAAATCCGTTCGTAAACTTCCCACTTCGGAGGCGGCTTGTCAATTGCTGCTTCCTTCAATCCCAAATCCTCATCTTCCGTCCCCGCCGAAAGCAATTCAACAACAATTAAAGGACTGACAAGTTCGTCCCAAATTACATAACTCAGGCGCAATCCATCACCATCTTCGCGAAATCTGGAAACGCCCAAAACAACAAACCAATCCGGTCTTTTGTACCAATTGGTATGATTGAGATCGTAGTATATATTGAGGTCGCTCGCGATAAATAATTGTTCGATCGGATAATTGGACGGACGGCAAGTTTTCCGCAGCAGTTCGGGTTGGAAATCGTGAAATTCGTCAGGCAAACCGGGTTCCTCTGGATCTTCACTGGGTAGATCGTACATCGTCGGGAGCCGTTTTGTTAGAGCTGGCTGCGAATTTGGCAGGTAATTAGTCATAAGTCAGTTGATAGTTGAGAGTCGATCGTTGAGAGTTGATAGTTGAAGATTGTAACTCACAACTTCGCTCTGCCCGCCCCCCGATTTGGAGGTCGATCGTCCGGAAAAGGAAAAGGAGTCGGTCTTAACTGCCTCTCCAAATACTTAGCTAAAGCGTAAGCGATATCGCCGCGAGTTATCGGCTTCAAAGGGTTGATTCTATTAGTCCCGGATTCAAGATTGACAAAACCTTCATAAAGGGCTGTCGCCATAGATTTTCGAGCCCAATTAGGGATTTCTCCCGCATCTGGATACTTAGCTAAAATCTCGGAAATAGTTGTGTCGGGAAACTGAAAAACGCCGTAAGCCTGAGCAAAAATTGCTAAAGCTTCCGCGCGAGTTACCCTTTGATTGGGGAAAAACATTCCGTCGCGATATCCCGCCATCGTACCAGTTTTCAAAACAATTTGGATTGGATTGTAAGCCCAGTGACTTTTGGGTACGTCCGGCAGATCGATATCAGGTTTTTGAGCTGTTTTTCGCTTGTCCAAATCGAAAGTTTTTACCAGCAATGAAGCCAGTTCCGCACGGCTGAGCAAGCTATCAGCATTAAAATTGCCAGTTGCATCTCTCGTCATCAATCCCGCACTGACAACTCGCTCGATCGGGTCTAGGCTCTTCTGAGATCGAACAGTTATTGGCACTGAGTGCAACAGGGCGATCGCCAAATATACACTGACTAATTTTTTCACATTCTTAAGTTTTTTTTGTTACTAAAAGATTGAAAAAACGTTGAAAACACTATTATAGCAGTTCTCTGATTTGGAGGAGGTACATTTTGGTAATTGGTAATCAGTCAATTGTCATTTGTCATTGGTAATGGGCGCAGCGTAGCGGAGGGAATTGGTAATGGGCCAAGCGTAGCGGAGGGAATTGGTTAGTGCTTGAGTTCCTGTATTATGCTTCATGAGAACCACTATGTATTCTGGACTGCGGGCTGTAGGGTCACGGCACTGCCCGGTCTCAACTTTTCCAAAAATAAGTTATATTAGTTTTTCAAATTAACTCTGAGCTTCCGGCAAAGCGCCCTGCATTTTTCCCAACCAATCAATCAAACTATCCAACTGTTTTTCAGCATTCAAAACCGCCATTCCTCTAATAGTAACCTTGCCCTTGCTGTAGACAAAACGAGAGTGCAAATGCTGTGGCAAATTAGCTTTCAGCAAATTCCAAGCAGGTTCCTCCATCGGAGTTTCCAAAACAATGTGTTGCTTGTTTTCCGGTTTAATCCGAGAAAACCCAATTTTCTAGCAATTTGTTTCAGTTCCACAATCCGGATCAATTGCTTGGCCGGAAGGGGAATCGGACCGTAACGATCGCACCAATCAACCTGAATCTGGGCCAATTCTTGGGCCGTACTCGCAGAAGCAACCGAACGGTAAGCACTCATCTTTTGATCCAGATCCGGAATGTAATCAGCAGGAATAAATGCAGTCAAACTGAGGTCAATTTGCGTATCCTCAACCTTAGGAATTTCCTGACCTTTAATTTCCCGAATCGCCTCTTCTAACATTTCAGCATACAAATCGAAACCGATCGCCTCCATCTGACCGGACTGTTCCGTACCCAAAATATCGCCCGAACCGCGAATTTCCAAATCTCGCATCGCCAACTGATAGCCCGAGCCCAACTGCGCGAATTCTTGAATCGCCCGCAATCTCTGCCGCGCCGCATCCGACAACTGAGTTTTCTGCGGATAAAACAGCCAAGCGTGGGCTTGAATTCCCGCGCGGCCCACCCGTCCCCGCAACTGGTAAAGTTGGCCCAAACCGAAGCGTTGCGCGTCTTCAATCAAAATTGTATTGACTCGCGGAATATCCAAACCCGATTCAATAATCGTCGTGCACACCAAAATATCGAATTCCGCCGCGCTAAAAGTCAGCATAATTGATTCTAATTCCGCAGCATCCATTTGACCGTGGGCGATCGCAATTCTCGCACTCGGAACCATTTGTTGTAACTTCGCCGCCAACTCCTCAATCCCTTCAATTCGCGGCACTACATAAAATACCTGTCCTCCCCTATCTAATTCCTGGCGAATTGCCGTCCGTACTGCTTCGGGATCGTAGGGTGCTAAATGCGTTTGAATCGGGCGTCTGGTAGGCGGTGGAGTCGCAATCAAACTCATTTCCCGAACGCCAGATAACGACATATATAAAGTCCGGGGAATCGGTGTTGCGGTGAGAGTCAAAACATCAACTTCGGTTTTCAAAGCTTTAATTGCTTCCTTTTGTTTGACACCAAATCGCTGTTCTTCATCCACTACCAACAAACCCAAATCCCGAAATTTGATGCCTTTACCTAACACAGCTTGAGTGCCGACAATGACATCCAATTCCCCCGTTGTCAAACGCTTTTGAATTTCCCGACGTTCGGTTTCTGTACGAAAGCGATTGAGCAAACCAACTTCGATCGGATAGGGGGAAAAACGTTCCTTCAATGTGTGATAATGTTGTTGGGTCAAAATTGTCGTCGGCGCGAGCAGAGCCACCTGCTTGCCCGCAGTAACCGCCTTAAAAATCGCTCTCAGAGCCACCTCCGTCTTGCCAAAACCGACATCCCCGCAGACCAATCTGTCCATCGGTCGATCGCTCTCCATATCCCGCTTGACATCTTGAGTTGCCTTTAGCTGATCCGGCGTCGGTTGGTAAGGGAAAGAATCCTCCAACTCCTGCTGCCAAGGCATATCCGGCGGGAAAGTATAACCTTTTTGCTGCGCTCTTTTGGCGTAGAGATTTAGCAAATCCACCGCCAATTTCTTAACAGCTTTGCGTACTTTGGTTTTCGTTTTTTCCCAAGTTTGGCCTGTAAGTTTGTTCAGTTCCGGCACGCGATCGCCCACAGCCCGAAACCGCGACAAAGCACCCAATTGATCGGCTGCAACTCTCAGCGTTCCATCGGCATATTGAATCAACAAATATTCGCGAGTTTCCCGATCGATCGTCAGCCGTTCCAGCTTAATAAACTTGCCAACTCCGTGCTGGCGGTGCACCACAAAATCTCCCGGACTCAATTTGTGCGGATCGACTTGTTGAGAAGCAGCGCGGCGGCGCTTGCGGACGTAACTAAAACTAGCTAAAGAATGCTGGCCGTAAAATTCCCGATCGGTAATCACAACGATCCGAAAAGTCGGCAGAATAAAACCTTCTAATTCTGCTTGCCCGCTGTATTTTAAAGCCACAGGAATCTTCTGCAATTGCAACTTATCGATCGCCAAAAAGTCGCGGGGATTTACTACAAATTGAGCCGGACAATCGTGTTCTGAAAGTAGAGAAACCGATCGGCTGGGTTGAGCGGAAACTAAGAAAACTGTAAAACCCCGATCGCGCTCTTCCCTGAGCGTTTGAGCCAACTTAGCGAATTGGTGGGGCATCACCGGCAGCGGCCGAGAAGCCAAATTAACCGCCGAATTTGGGGAAGTAGAAACTTCCGCCAATTCCGAAAGTTCTAGGCGATCGAACCCCACCACAACTTCCATCGACTCTGCAAAAGAACGGTGAATTTGCGGCAGCGAATCCAAACTAGAAAGCAGAGAAAAACCCTTTTCTTTTAACTGGCGCTCGCAAACTTCCCACTGTTCTTGCGCGTTTTTAAACCAACTATTGCTGTGAGCTTCGCACTGCGCCGGTTCATCAACAACTACTAAAGTATTAGCAGGCAAATAATCCAAAATCGCCGCAGGTCGATCGAAAGCAAAACCCAACAACCACTTGCCCAACTTCTGGGACTCTCCCTCTGCTTTCCCTGCGCTTTTACAGTTAAATTCCCCTAAATTCTTGCCAGCTAAAACAGCCTCAATAATCGGGATAAAATCCGTCGGAGTCAACACCAACCGATCGATCTTATCGAGCGATCGCTGCGAAGACGGGTCAAACTCCCGAATTTGCTCCAAATCGTCCCCAAACCACTCCAGTCGCACCGGCAACTCCGCCGCCACCGGAAAAACATCCACAATATCGCCCCGGCGACTCCACTGGCCCTCCATTTCCACCAAAGCCACCCGATCGTACCCCATCGAAACCAACTGGCGATCGAAACTTTTTGAGTCTTGCACCGCCCCCCGCTGCAATGTGAGACAGTAAGGTGCAAACTCAGCAGGAGGGGGCAAATGCGGTTGAAGAGCTCGTTCGGTAGCGACGATCGCGATCGGCTTAGACTCAGCAGTTGTTTCTCGCTCGGCCGCCAAATCCGCCAGTACCTGCATTTGCCCCCAAGTCATTTCGCTCTCATCCGAATAAGATAGCTCGTAGGGCGAAGCCTCCGAAGTCGGGTAAAAATGCACCGTATGCCAGCCCATTGCCTCCAGCCCGGCCACCCAGCGTCCCGCTTCCTCCAAAGTTGCCGTCACAACTAATAGAGGGCGTCCCTCTTGCTGCGCCAAGGCCGAAGCTATCAAACCCTTGGGCAAGCGAGCTATGCCACTGAGTTGCAAGCATCGGTTGCGTTTGAGCTTGTTCAGCAGTTCTGTTGCTAGGGGCGATCTGCCCAGGGTGCGAATAATTGAGGAGAAAGTCATGTGCAGAAGTCAGTTGACAGTTGACAGTTGACAGTTGACAGTTGACATTTGACAGTTGTCAGTCGTTAGCTGCCAGTTGTCGTTAGTCAGACAAGTTATTTGAAATCTCAAATCTAAAATAGCTCGATCGACCAGCAGGAGGTCTTTTTCTGGGGCTGGTAAGCAGATTGTACGATAAACTATCGATCTATTATGCCGATCGGCTGTTGGCAGCGCTACTCAACTGCGGGTAGATTTCTGTTAAAACCGAAGTAACTATCTCCAACCTGCGATCGAAATGGGCTAGTTCCGTTAACCTAGGGACAGATTGAAAAATTTTAGACACTAATGTCCTCAAATATTGACCTCCTGATTGTTCTCCTGCTGATTTTCCTCAATGGCTTGTTTGTGATGTCAGAGATGGCGATCGTCTCTGTGCGGAAAGTGAGGCTGCAACAACAGGCCAACCAAGGTTCTACCAATGCCCGCGTTGCTTTGGATCTGGCAAATGCCCCCAATCAATTCTTGCCGACAGTGCAAATCGGCATTACGCTGCTGGCTATCCTGTCGGGGGCTTTTGGGGAATCGAGTGTTTCTCGGAGACTGGAGCCTGTTTTGCAATTGATTCCATCTTTAGCACCTTATTCTCAGGCAATATCCTCTGTAATCGCAGTTTTAACCATCACTTATCTGACTTTAATTATCGGCGAACTCGTTCCGAAGCGGCTGGCACTCAACAACCCGGAACCGATCGCGGCCAGTGTCGCTATTCCGATGCGAATGCTCTCAAAAATCGGCGCACCTGCTGTTTATCTTTTAAGTTATTCCACTGACTTAATCTTGCGGATTATGGGGATTGTACCTTCAACCGAACCGCAAGTTACAGAGGAAGAAATTAAGGTTTTAATCGAGCAAGGAACCGAGGCCGGAACCTTTGAAGAAGCCGAACAAGAGATGGTGGAAAGAGTCTTTCGTTTGGGCGATCGGCGCGTTAGTGCTTTAATGACTCCCCGTCCGGATCTTGTCTGGCTCGACCTCGAAGATTCAGTAGAAAAAAACCGCCAAAAAATGCTCGGCAGCGGTCATTCTAGATTTCCAGTTTGTCAGGGCGGACTCGATAATGTTCTCGGTTTGGTTCACGTTACAGATATGCTATCTCGAAATCTGACCGGTCAGGAACTCGATTTAAGTGCTTCTTTGCGCAGGCCTTTGTTTGTGCCGGAAAGCACGCGGGGTTTAAAAGTATTGGAGCTGTTCAAGCAATCTAGCAATCAAATTGCGCTGGTAGTAGATGAATATGGCGTGATTCAAGGGTTAGTTACAGTCAATGACATTTTAGTGGAATTGGTGGGCGATCTGCCATCAGTTGAAGATGCCGATGAGCCGCAAGCCGTACAGCGCGAGGACGGTTCTTGGCTGTTGGACGGAATGCTTCCTGTTGAGGATTTTTTTGAAATATTTGGCATAGAAGATTCGTCTTCAGAACACAAGGGAAGTTATCATACAATGGGCGGTTTTGTTATTACAAATCTGGGCAAAATTCCGACAGCAGCCGAGCATTTTGAATGGAATCATTTGCGAGTCGAAGTAGTTGATATGGATGGCAATCGAGTTGATAAGGTATTGGTAATGCCGATCGAACCGACGCGCGATCGAACTGCGAGCGAATCTCAAGCTTAAAAACCTCTATTTCTCAAGAGGGAGAGATTAGCACAGATAATATTTAGGTTCCATTTGTAGGGGTACGACACTGCCGTATCCTGGCAGGAAATCTGGATGGTAGCTCACATAATATGCGCGATCGAACTCAGTTCGCAAGCTCCGACGCTCGCACTAATAACTAATTTCAAATCAACGGGAGCAAAATTTCAAATTCCGTACCAGTACCGGGCGTCGAGTGCAAATTCAACTTGCCTTTATGCTTCTCCGTAACAATTTGATGGGTAATTGCCAATCCCAAACCCGTACCTTTTCCCGCAGGCTTAGTGGTAAAAAATGTCTCGAAAATCCGCCGCTGGATTTCTGGCGGTATGCCGCGCCCGTTATCTGCAATTCTAATCGCTACCCAAGCAGGAGATTGACTGTGCGATGCTCTTTCATGACTGAGTTCGCCGTTACGATCGCCCTTATAATTGCCATTTTGACTCGATAACGATCGCTCTTGCGAATTTTCTCGATCGCCCGACACGTAGTTTTGCATTACTTTCGGATTCGCGCTGTCGAAATCGGAACTTTCTATTACCTCAGTTTCAATCGAGATCGCAGCAACAAAACCTGTTTCTTTTATCTCCTCCAAAGCATCGATCGCGTTGCTGATGATATTCATAAATACTTGACTCAACTGACCGGAATAACACTTGACAAACGGCAATTCGCCGTATTTTTTGACTACTTTAATTCCGTATTTGAGGCGGTTTTTCAAAATCAAAAGCGTACTGTCAATACATTCGTGAATGTTGGCTTCTTTCAATTGAGTTCCGTCCATATGAGAGAAAGTATGCAGGCTAGTGACGAGTTCCGTCAGTCTGTCGGCTGAAACTTTCATACTTTTCAGGATTTCGACCCAATCTTCTTGCAAGAAATCAAATTCTATTTTTTCTTTTAGTTCGTCAATTATTTGACTCTCACCGACAAGTTCTTCGTAAGCTGACAGCAACTCCATCACATCTTCAGAGTAGTTGGACAAAAAACCCAGATTGCCGGTGATACAGGTGACGGGGTTTCTAATTTCGTGGGCGACTCCTGCTACCATTTGCCCCAAACTGGCTAGTTTTTCAGTTTGAATGAGTTGTGATTGGGTTTGCTGGCGCAGCAATTTTGTGGCTAGTTCGTGAATGTTGGATTGCGCTACTAGCAATTCGTGGGCGTCTAGCAGGCGATAAGTTAAATCTGGTAATTGAACTACGATCGGTTCGTAAAGCAGTTCTTTCGATCGCAGCAGAGATTTCCTGGCTGCATCGACAATTAAAGTATTGCTGGGAAAAATAAAAGTCTTGGTTTTTGCAAACCCGTACAAAGCCCTCACCGGACGCTTTAAAAATAATTCTCGCCCAAAAGGACGGCTGATATATTCTAAAAATCTCCACCGGGAAATCATGCCGGCAAATAGAGATCGATCGGTCAAAATTACTCCTGGTAACAGCGGATCTGCTTCCAACATCTGAGAAATTTTACTTCCCAAATCCGTCGCTTGTACCGGACAATCGTACAGAGGCAATTCTTCGAGAGTCGAGTCCAAACGGAAGTCTGGTATAGAAGCTTCTGACATGACCGGGATTTGTTTTTCTGCGTAGGATACATCTAACATAAATTCATCAGCATGGGATGGGATTAGTATTTGCAATGACATTTGAGCTGCCAAACAAAAGTCGATAGCAGAGTTATGTAGCGACCTTACCCCCGATTTGACTTACGCACCTGCGTTCAAACAACCGGATTTTTTATTTGACTTTTACTATAGCGATCGCAAATGATTTGTAAATCTCTTGCCCCCTCACCTTTATAAGGGGAGGGTTGGGGTGGGGTAAAAAATTTACAAATGATTTATGACTGCTATATGAGTTACAACGGAGGATTTTCGTAAAAAAATCGGCGTCTGTTGCGCAAGTTCTGCCTAACTGAAAAAAGGCAGATATAATGAAGGCATTCGGCAGGTATTTTGGATGAAGGATTTCATGCTTATTTCTACTGATAGCGCTGGGCTGGTTAAATTACCAAAAAGCTATGTTCGGTAAATTAGATTTTGCCGATCGCGCTATAAGCGATAGAGTATAAACAAAATAGAGTATAAACAAAATAGACGCACCTGGGCAATTATGCACTCAATTTATTTTATACTGATTTGAATGGTATTAATGGTCAGTTGAAAAATTTAGCTTGCAGTTAACCTCAACTTAAAGTTTTAGTCTTAAGTAAAAAAAAACGACCAAGATTTTTAATGAAATCTTAACTTAGTGCTGGCCTTTGGTATAATCGACAGGGGTTCTGCCAAAAACAGCAATTTAAAAGTAGGTGATGGATGCAACCGGCCCTGACAAATCAATTAAATAACGCTTTTACCCTGTTTCTCAGCTTGTTAGTAGAGGCAATACCTTTTCTGCTGCTAGGAGTCTTATTCTCGGGCTTGCTGCTGTGGTTTGTAGACGAAAACAAACTCGTATCCCGCCTCCCCCGCAACCCGCTGCTAGGGGCTTTTGCCGGCAGTTTGGTAGGGTTTTTGTTTCCCGTATGCGAGTGCGGTAACGTGCCGGTAGCCCGCAGGTTGCTGATGCAGGGAGTACCCGCACCGGTGGCGATCGGCTTTTTGCTGGCAGCCCCCACGATCAATCCCGTGGTAATTTGGTCTACTTGGACGGCGTTTCGCGATCGACCGGAAATCGTAGTTTTGCGGGTAGTATTTTCCCTAGTAACCGCCACGATTATCGGCTGGGTATTCAGCACCCAAAAAGACTTGAGGCCCCTGCTGCAACCCGCGATCGCCCGCGCGATCCCATACCCAAACCCGAACCCTCCGAGAAAGAATTGGCTGCTGTAAAACTTCGACCCTGTTGCAGTCGGGAACAGTTAGTCCTGGGCGGGCCG
>JAAUPF010000096.1 GCA_012034575.1 Richelia sp. CSU_2_1
TAATTGGGAATTGGGAATTGGTAATTGGGAATTGGGAATTGGTAATTGGGAATTGGTAATTGGGAATTGGTAATTGGTAATTGGGAATTGGTAATTGGTAATTGGGAATTGGTAATCGATCGCGCAGGCCTCCGGGTGAAGCATTCGGGTATAAAGCATGAATTTTATTGCCGAGATTATCGCCCGAATGCTTCACCCCTACAAGTATATCTCTCTGATACAAGATCTATCTATCAATTATCAATCGACTATTAACTGTCAACTGTCAACTATCAACTATCAACTGTCAACTGTCAACTGTCAACTATTAAATCATCTAATTCCCGGTAATCTGGTAAAGTTGTATCGATTTCTTTGCCCTGGCGTAAAACAGTGCGATCGAACTGATTTCTCGATAATAATTCGCTGAAATTCCGCGCTTTAAACAAAATCAAATCCGCCGGGAGACCAACTTTAATCCTGCCCGAATTCGGCAATCCCATCAAATCGGCAGGCGTCTTGGTTACTGACTGCGGCCAATCGCCGTAGGGCATATCTAAATGAGCGATGCGAACTGCCATATTGAATGTTTCCAAAACATCGCGATCGCCAAATGCGTAAAACGGATCGCGGCAGTTGTCGTTAGCTACGGCGGCGGGAATTCCTGCTGCTTTAATTTCGTGCAGCAGCGTCACTCCCCGCCAGCGCGGTGTCCGCTGCGGCTGCCTGTCTTGTAAGTAAAGATTGCAGGTTGGCAAGCTGACAATCCCGATGTTTGCTTCCTTGACTAATTCCAGAGTTTGTGTTACTAAATCCGGCGGTTGTACGGCTAAACTGCAACAGTGACCGCAAACGATTTGACCGGAAAATTGATGGCGCAGCGCGGTTTTTGCTACTTCCCGCAATGTAGTTGAATCGGGGTCGCCGTTTTCGTCGGTGTGAAAGTCGAGGTTTAAATTTCGCTCTTTAGCTAAAGAGAAAACTCGATCTAATTGTTTCTCTAAGTCGGGATTCATGTAAACCACGCCACCGAGAATGCCGTTGATTTCAGCAATTTTATCTGCTAATTTTTCCCCGGCTTTTGTAAAAAAATAGTCGAGGGAAACGAGGGAAACTGCTTGCAAAATCAATCGATCTTCCCATTGCGATCGCAGCGTTTGAAACACTTCTAAACTCGTCATCCCCCGATCGCCCTCAGCGTCGATGTGCGTGCGAATTGCCTGAGTACCTTGGGCAAAACTGCATTTGAGACTGAATTCCATCCGCCGGTAAACATCTTCCGCATTCCAATATTTTTCGGCATCGGCGCGCGCTGCTGAGATGGCGCTGGCAAAAGTACCGTCGGGATTGGGCGATCGATTCCAGATATGTCCTTTATCCAAATGCGCGTGCAAGTCAACAAAAGCTGGCCAAATTAAGCCGCCTCGCAAATCGACAACTGGAATACCTGCAACCTGCGCGACATCCTCCGCCGCTGGGATAATCCGGGCAATTTTACCCGCCGCAATTTCCAAATCCGCCGCGCACAAACCCTCCCGCGCCTGTACGGGAGTTGTGGGAGGCGGGGCGATCGACCCTTCCAGAAGACAGGCGGGCACGCAGCCATTTTTCAGCCAATAATTCGATGCACTTGGCAGCATTAATTTTGTGAGTTAATCTTTTTTTAAGAACTAAGCACTACTATGTTAAAAATATAGCGCAAAAACTGGACGATCGGGCTGAAGGTGAGGCGATTATAATGGAATTTTGCCACCGTTAGAAATAGTTGAGAGTTGAGAGTTGTTCGGGAGTTTTGAGTTTTGAGTTGTGAGTTTTGAATTGAAGAAAAGTTTTGAGTCGATCGATAATTTTGGTATGCGAGATACTTTCACAGTTAGAGTCTTGTTGCTAAGATAAATCACTGCTGCCAATAGCAATTACCCGCGCAACCTAGATGTAGGGTGCGCAGTGCGCACCTTACCGCTATTAGTAGGGTGCGCAGTGCGCACCTTACCGCTATCAATAGCGTGTCAAGCGACTTGTTGCGTCCCGTTCAAATTGTAATTTGGCTTCCAGCCAGCAGCATCCATAGCAAGAGAAAAAAAACTGTGTCAAAACCCAAGCATATTGTTTTAACATCCCATCCAGGCAGGGGCGGTGCGAAACCTGTTCCCATTTATTGGGGAGAAATCGATCCTCTCAAGCGCGGGCCGATAATTGGCAGTCTCAGTAAATCTTCTCATCGAAATGCGATCGGCACTCATTCGGGTTCCTATGCTGTTTATCGGGCTCTGGCGGTAGCTTCCGGCGCGCTGCAAGCGGATCACCGCCCCGATTTTACCAATACTTCTCCCGCCGAACACATCGGACCTTATCCGAGTTGGGGCGATCCCAACAAGATTGTTTGTCTCGATCCTTTTGGTGGTTTAGTTAGCGAAATTTATACTCAATTTTACCAGCAGGGATACGATATTCGACCGACAATTGCTATTACCAAAGCTCACATTAATTTCCCGGAACTTCAAGATGCTGTGGCTAAAAAACGGGTGCAAGTTGATGGAAAAATAGTTAAAGAAGGAGGCAATTTAGTAGTAACTAAAATCGCGATCGATCCGGTGTGGTATTTGCCGGGAATTGCGGCGCGGCTGGGGGTTGAAGAAAGCAATCTCCGCCGGATTCTGTTTCAGCAAACGGGGGGAATGTTTGCCGAATTGGTGACGAGGCCGGATTTGCAGGTTTTCTTGCCTCCGATCGGGGGAACTACGGTTTATATTGTGGGAGATGTCGCCAATATTGCCGATCCGAACAAGCAGTTAGCTGTGCGCGTGCATGATGAATGCAACGGTTCCGATGTATTCGGTTCTGATATTTGCACTTGTCGCCCTTATTTAGTGCACGGAGTTGAAGTTTGCATCCAAACGGCACAGACTGGGGGATCGGGAATTATTGTTTACTTCCGCAAGGAAGGCAGAGCTTTGGGGGAAGTAACTAAGTTTTTGGTGTACAATGCGAGAAAACGCCAGGAAGGGGGCGATCGCGCTGATGCTTATTTTGCTCGTACTGAATGCGTCGCGGGAGTTCAAGATATGCGGTTTCAAGAATTAATGCCAGATGTGTTGCACTGGTTGGGAATCTCGAAAATCGATCGTTTAGTTTCCATGAGCGATATGAAGTACAATGCGATCGTCAATTCTGGCATTCAGGTGGTCGATCGCGTGCCAATTCCTGAAGATTGGATTCCGGCAGACGCACAGGTGGAAATTGTTGCTAAAAAAGCCGCCGGCTACTACACTCCGAATCCAGTACCAACTGCTAAAACCCTAGCAGAAACAAAAGGACGGAGTTTAGTAGATTAGCAGGCCTGGGGCGCGATCGAACGCGACGATCGCGCCTTTATTAAATCAAATTTAATTTTGGTTTGCTTATTAATTAAGTAAACTTAATTAAATCATTAAATTGCCAAAAAGCTAGCTAGCTCAGTATTCTTCCCTCTTCCTTCTTCCTTCTTCCTTCTTCCTTCTTCTTTCTTCCCTCTTCCTTCTTCCTTCTTATTCAGGGCTGGTTATGGCTAATTTGCGTTCAACTGCGATCGTAAAAACAGATATTTGCGGATATACTGCCCGAGTTAAAAAATTATCTCAGTCGGAGTTAAGCAATTTATTAAACGAGCATAAAATTTTTATTTCAGAGATCAGCACGAGAAATGAAGGAAGTATTATTAAAGGTGAAGGCGATTCATTTTGGATGGTTTTTCCCAGCGTTACGGGCGCGGCGATGGCTGCGATCGAAATGCAGCAAGAATTGCGCAACCAGCAGTCTGGTAAACCCAACGACGAACGTTTAGCTATCCGCGTCTCGATTACTTTAGGAGATGTGTTGCACCAAGATAACGACATCTTTGGCGATACGGTGAATTTAACCGCTCGCATAGAGTCAGTAACTCCGCCCGACGAAATATATTTGTCTCAAGCTGCATGGCTGGCACTAAATAAGGCGGAAGTGCAAACATCTTTTGTGAAAGAGTTTTCCTTAAAAGGCATGAGCGAACCGGAAAAAGTTTACAAAGTTGACCAAAATTACAAAACGCGAATCTTTAAAAATCAAGCTATAATTAAAGTCGATTTGAGAGGTTTTATCGCTTATCAAGAATCGAGTTCAGTCAAAGATGTTGAATATTTACTTACCAATTTCGAGAATTTTGAAAAAACCATTTGCGAAGAATATGGCGGCACGATTCGCAGCATCGTCGGCGATTCGCACCTGTTAACTTTCTCGGAAGCTCACTCGGCTTTAGCAGCAATGGAAAGTTTGTGCGAAAATTGGAGGCTGTTTATTCACACTCACAAAATACCTTGCGGCTTGTCTGTGGGAGTTGCTAAAGGAAATTTATATATATTTAGGTCTTGTACTTACGGTAAAGATATTAATATAGCCGATCGCCTGGAGTATTTAAGCAAAATAGTATCGCCAGGAAATCACAGAAATTCGGTGATCGTGTCCGATCGCATCAAACGCGAAGTCAGTGGCTCGAAGTGGGAATACAAGTTGATTAAAATAGACAAAAATGCAATCTTAGACAATATTTTAGATTACAGTCAGTTTGACTTTTTTAAAGAAAACGATGTTTATCGGTGCGTGGTAGCCTGAGTTTAAAAGCATGAGTTTAAAAGCATGAGTTTAAAAGATATTGAGTTTAAAACTATAGCATACCTAAAAACGCCGATCGCGATCCGCCACAAGTGCGATCGGCTGTTTCAATTAGCTTGCGCCGACAAACTCCGCTACTTCCGCATCGATTTATCGCAACTTGACAAAGCAGCAAATTATGTCATCGAAACAACGCGAGAAAATTACCCGGATTTGAACGTTCCCTTTCACAGCCGCTGGCGGCATTTTGAAGTCGGAAACGTACCCCGCCTCGCAGAATTGGATGAAATTTTAGCAGAATTTTCAGCCCTCGATCGAGCTAAGATTAAATTTGACTTAGCAATTGTCAGCGTTTTGCTCGATGCCGGTGCCGGTGCAGATTGGCAGTATTGCGAAGCAGAAACCGGACAAATTTATCGGCGTTCCGAAGGCTTAGCAGTCGCCACATTTCGGATGTTTTGTCAAGGTATTTTTTCCAGCAATGCCGATTTTCCGTGGCAAGCAGATGCGCGGGGACTCTCTCAATTGACACTGGAAAAATTAGGGGTTGGATTTCAGGTAAATCGAGACAATCCGCTGGTAGGTTTGGCGGGTAGATTAACATTATTGCAGGGATTGGGAAGGGCGATCGAGCAAAATCCGCAATTATTTGGCAGCGAAAACCCGCGCCCCGGTAATTTAGTAAAATACTTGCTCGACACTCGTTCCCCCGGATGCAAAACAGTCAAAGCTGCTGAAGTATTGAGCGCTATTTTGACAGGATTCGGGCAAATTTGGCCGGGGAGATATGCAATTGGCGGCGTAAATTTAGGTGATGTTTGGCCGCATCCTGCATTAACAGGAGAAAACCCAGGCGATGAATTAGTGCCGTTTCACAAACTCTCGCAGTGGTTGACTTACTCGCTGTTGGAACCACTGCAAGAACTCGGTTTAGAAGTTGCGGGATTGGATGAATTGACAGGATTACCCGAGTACCGCAACGGCGGTTTGTGTGTGGATGTCGGATTGTTGCGGGCAAAAGATTTAGCTATTTTTGAAGGCAGTTATTTGCCCGGTGCGGAAGTTATAGTAGAATGGCGATCGCTGACTGTAATTTTATTAGATCGAATTGCTGCTGTTATCCGAGAAAAGCTGCAATTAACAGCAGATGAATTGCCGCTAGTGAAGATTTTGCAAGGTGGAACTTGGACGGCTGGAAGAAAAATTGCTGCTGAATTGAGAAAAGGTGGAGTACCGCCAATTCAGATAGAAAGTGACGGCACTGTATTTTAGAAAGAAGATAGACTGTATTAATCCCATTTACAAGTAGATTGATGTTTTAGAACAAACCCAAGGGCAAGCAGAAACCGGATTTTTTTGAGTTGCTTTCGTTGCTGCCGAAAGATTCAGTAAAAACCCGGTTTCTTTGGTATTGATGCGCAAGATCGAGTTCGATCGATCGCCGCAGGAATTGCGGTCAATTAATCGATCAAACCCGATATTAGTTAAGAGAAAAGCGATCGCACTTTTCAATCCTCACACTCACACCAACACCTTAACGGCAGGTGCGGTATTTGATGTGATAAACCAAACCGCGGTGAGCCAAATCGAAGGAATCAACCGTAGCTGTTCCCGCACCGCGCGCCGTCATTGCAGCATTCACGCGCATATTTACGCTGTCACCGCAACGCGACCAAACATCTGCGACAGTAGCCAAACTATCCCGAACGTTATAGTTAGTTTCACCGGTGAAAGTCCGAGAAAAAACTGGGCCGCGGGTGCCAGCAAAAAAGTATTCTGCTCGCAAATTAGCGCTGGTTCTAGGCGCAACGTAACCGCGATAATCGGCATCGTACAGAGAAATTTGGAAGCCTTGAGGGACTTTGATCGGAATGCTCAAATTGCAGCTTTTGCGAGTTTCTGCCGAGACATTTCCTTGGGCGACAAACTTATCAAATAAAATTGTGAGTTCTTGGCCGTCGGGACTGACGCTGACGCTGGCAGAGCGATCTGGACAACCGCTACCGCCGTAGTTGGCACCTAAAATTTGAACTTTCGGTTGCGCAAAGGCGGGGGTAACAGAAGCGGTCATTAATGCAGTCGCCAGCAAGAGTTTTACAAACTTCATGGATGTTCTCCTTAATTTATTTTGTGTTAAGCAAACCCTGGATATTTTCCAGAATATTTAGGCACTGTCTCTAGAATCTAGAGAGGGTAAGCCTTTATCGAACAAACTGTCAAACTAGGGATTAGAGCTAGGTATCTCTATCTAGTTCTTAGATTTTTCGAGTTTTATGAATTGCTCGAAATATCTTTGTTCTCTCCTGTTATGTACTATGATTCATCTCAGTTCAAGATTGTTCCGGAGAATTCGATCGCAAATTTCCGATCGATTTTTATTAGGACGATCGGGAACAAAGTTCTGATTTTTAATGTCGCGTGTTGCGCGGTTTACGTGCGATCGGCAGCAACTTCTATTGCTAGCTATTACCAAAAATAAAGCACCTTAAGTTCGGGATAAATATCCTTAAGTCCCGGGAAAATGCAGTAAATTCTATTTCCTAACTATTGCCGGAGATTAAGAACCTTAAGTTCGGGATAAATATCCTTAAGTTCAGGAGAATGCAGCAAATTTAATAGTCCAGATCCCCCTAAATCCCCCTTCTTAAGGGGGACTTAAAGAAGTTAGTTCCGGTCCCCCCCTTAAGAAGGGGGGCTAGGGGGGATCTAGATCTAATGGTTAAATAGCAGTTTGTAGCTGCGTTTGTGGAAAGTTAACACCAACGATCGCCCTCCGGCTTTCCACAACACTTTATTGACAAGTGCGGTATTTGATGTGATAAACCAAACCGCGATGAGCCAAATCGAAGGAATCAACGCTAGCAGAGCCCGCCCCGCTGGCTGTCATCGCAGCATTCACGCGCATATTTACGCTGTCGCCGCAGCGCGACCAAACATCCGCTACAGTGGTTAAACTATCTCGAACGTTATAGTTAGTTTCACCGGTGAAACTCCGAGAGAAAACTGGGCCGCGAGTGCCAGCAAAAAAGTATTCTGCTCGCAAATTTCCGGTGGTTCGAGGTGCAACATAACCGCGATAGTCGGCATCGTACAGAGAAATTTGGAAGCCTTGGGGAACTTTGATGGGAATGCTCAAATTGCAGCTTTTTCGAGTTTCTGTGGAAACATTTCCTTGGGCTACAAACTTATCAAATAAAATTGTGAGTTCTTGGCCGTCGGGACTGACACTGACGCTGGCCGAGCGGTCCGGACAACCGCTACCGCCGTAGCTGGCACCTAAAATCTGCACTTTCTGTTGGGCAAAGGCGGGGCTAATAGAGGCCGTCATTAATGCTGTTGCTAGCAAGAGTTTTACAAACTTCATGGATGTTCTCCTTAATTATTTTTTGTGTTAAGATAGCCCTGAATCATTCAAGGAATATTGAGACACTGTTCTGCGATCGGGGCTGGAAATCCTCGATCGAACAAACGGTCAAACCATGACTTAGATCTCGATATCTGTACGGGATTTACGCACTGCGATCGCACAAATCCGGTCGGTTTGCTAAAATACTCGATTTGAACTTTTAATCCTCGCGATCGACCGTAGTTACTAATCCTCTACTTAGCTATGTACCTAGTTTCAGGAAGTTTTGAGTTCCCTTGGATCTGCATGAGTTAGCTCTGCTGTAGTTCGGATAATAAGCAAAACTAATTAAACGCACGAAACACTTACCGGTAAGGGAATTCCCAATCCCTCCGCTACGCTCCGCCCAATCCCCAATTCCCAATTCCCAATCCCTCCGCTACGCTCCGCCCAATTCCCAATCCCTCCGCTACGCTCCGCCCAATCCCCAATTACCAATTACCAATTACCAATTACCAATTACCAAATCTAAAATCCCATGACTGCTAAAGTTACTGTCATCGACCATCCTTGGTGCAGCACAAGTTAACCTTGATGCGGCAAACTCACACTAGCACCGCGAAATTTCGCCAACTTCTTAAGGAAATTGGGATGCTGTTGGCCTATGAAGTGACGCGAGATTTACCTCTGAAATACGAACAAATAAAAACTCCGATCGCCCTCACTCTCGCTCCCGTATTAGCCCCGGAAAAGAAACTGGTAGTTGTTTCAATTATGCGCGCCGGTCAGGGACTTTTAGAGAGTATTTTAGAATTGATTCCTTCGGCTAGGGTAGGGCATATCGGTTTGTATCGCGATCCGGCTACTTTGATGTCGATCGAATATTATTTTAAAGTGCCCGACGATATCGAACAGCGAGATGTTTTAATTGTCGATCCGATGCTGGCAACGGGCAATTCCGCAGTGGCGGCTACTGACAGAATTAAAGAAGTTAATCCGAAATCAATTAAGTTTTTGTGCTTGCTGGCGGCACCGGAAGGAATCAAACACTTTCACGAACAGCACCCCGATGTGCTCGTGTATACCGCAGCAATTGACGAGTGTTTGGACGAAAGGGGTTACATTGTACCGGGACTTGGAGATGCGGGCGATCGGCTTTACGGTACTATGTAATTTAATAATTAATTTAATAATTTAATTAATAATAATTAATAGTTAAAAATACTTTTCCGAAGTCGATTGCCGATCGGATAACTTTATGCTGTATACGTAAATACATTCATTTGCTAGAAAAAGGAATACCATAGATTGCGATTCGATCGTTATCTGCCAAATAAATTGTAACAATCGAACATTATGTAAAAGCGATCGTCGCAGGGGCTACATGAGGTTTTTCAACTAGATTCTGAAAGTGCATTGATGAGATGTATTTACTGCATATTATCGGTAGATATGGCGCATTTAGTGTACATACTTTCTGAAATTAGTTCATACAATAGATGTAAGATCGAGAATACTGGCGATTGGCTACTAACAATTTTTGAATGAGGAAAAAAATGGATACTACAGTACAGAAGAAAGCCCCCGAGCGACAACCCGTCGAAGAAGTCAAGATTAAAAATATTAACAGTTCGGAGTTCGAGCTGTGGGCTAAAGCTGTTAAACGTCAGATGATTGCAGCACTATCCAAAAAGGGCGAACTCTAATATCTCAAAGATTTTTGCGCGCAAGTTCTGTAAAGTTAATCAACAAAAAAGTTGTCGGAATTGTTATCGGGAATGTTATCGGGATTGTTGTCGGAATTGTTATCGGGAATGTTATCGGGATTGCTGTCTGAAAGGCTTTTTAAGAGGACTAGATATAGCGCAGTTAAGCTATATCTAGTCTTCTATTTAAAACAGGTTATTGACCTGACGGGGTGACAACCCCGTCAAAAGCCCCACCTGTGGCGGATTTGACCAACTTAGGCTAAAAAAAGATGGGGTTTCCATTGTTGTATTGTCCCCACCTAAATAATTATGTTTCCTCAATTGTACCAAAACCATCTAGAAAAACAACTCAAACCGGCTCAATACCATACGCTCAAGTCTCTAGTATATCTGCGGAGGAGCCATAAACAAGTTAGTATTGAATTATTAGCTTCTTTTTGGCCTTATCCGATTCAATTTGAGAGCCGGAGGCGTAGCCTACAAAGATTTCTGAAATTAGACTCCCTGAACATAGAAAGCCTAATATCCAAGAGGAGAACTCTGATTACATTCGCTTATCTGACATGGGTTTAGTGTCGGGAACCAGCTTTTATTTAATCGATGCAAAGTTTACCAAACAAAAAGGTTGTGGTACTTTTGATATTGCTGGTTATTGGCGACGACAATATCGAGGAAAACAAGAGGATGAAGGCTGGTATCTTTTGACTAATGTCGGCAGTTTAAAAGAAGCGATCGATACTTTCAAATGTCGCAGTGGGATTGAAGCGATGTTTATCGAATGAAAATAGCAGGGATTCTACTGCAAGCACCCACAAAATTTGCGTTTTAGCTAAACTCAAGGCTCATCGGGTTCCGATAAATGGATGAAAATCGGCACCCTCAGTGAAAGCAGCAGGCAGCTACTTCGCTTCCCTCAAGAAATTGAAAAACCCCAATATTTGAAACTGCAAAATGTACGAGCAATGCCAGCTTTTACTGAAGCTGAATGCAGTTTGCTTTTCAAACAAGCCGCGCAACTCGCAGAAAATTTTCAAAGCGAATGCAATTTAAAAGGCGAAACTGATGCTATGGCTGCCGCTACTTGGCATTCGTGCTGCGCGCCGGAAAATAATGCAGGTGGCAGCCAAAAAACGCAAAATTTCGCTTTTGCTGCTTGGGGTTCGCAAATCGCCGAGTGGCTTGGCGAACTGCAATTTAAGGAACTAACTGTCGGCGAATTGAACGGCGCGGGTATCGAAATTAATAGCTGCATTAAAAATGCTGAAATTCGCATCGGTGCAGCACAAACCGACGAACTGGAAAATTTCCAGATTGACAGCGATACGGGCGCGATCGAACTCGATCGAATTAAAAATTCCCGAGTTGATAACAATGCGGGCGCGATCGAACTTGACAAACTGAAAAATTCCCGAGTTGACAGCAATACAGGCGCGATCGAATTTAACAAAATGAAAAATCATCAAACTTATAACAATTGCAGTACAATTGAAATTGAAGCATTGAAACACTCCCAAATTCACCATCTTAAAAATGCCGAACTTGCGGCAGGTGCGACAGCAATTTCCAGCAGCGCAAACTCTCCTGCTTTGGGTAAAAGAACCTTAGAAATAATGAAAGATGGCAAGTATGTCGCGGCGGGTACTATCTCTGAAAAATCGGCACAATTGCCGATCGGAACTACTGCCAGGGCAGACCTGATTCCGGCACTGGCAAAAACTGCTACAATCCACTTACCGGGGTGCGACAATCCCGTTAAAGTTGGCAAGGTTGCAGAATGCGACTTTGGCGGGCAAAGTTCTCTATCCGATCGAGAATACACGATCGCCATTCGAGCGCTAAATAAACCCAAATATTTGCTTTCAACCTCCGGCAAAGTTATCGGCGAACTTGACGGGGATTCGATCGAATCCCTCAAAAATGCAACTGCCTGCACGACAATTTTTCCTTCACAGCCACACTCACGACTTACGGAGCGAGTAACGGCACTTACACAGTTGCTAAAAGCAAAGCGGGCAACATTCTGTGCGCGAGAAAACAAAATCTCATCGGGCATTTCAAAGATTTTCGCTTTCAAGGAACGCTAGCATCCGTTTCGGTGAGCGTCCAACAAAAGCCGGAAATTTGCGCCGCTGTTGCTACCGAAAGCGGCTGGAAAACTTTGGGAGTTTTTACGCCCAACCAGAAAGAATCTAAAATAGCTTTAATGAAAGCTTTCTGCGATCGGCAGCCGGGAAAAAGCGATGAAATGTTGAAAAAAGAGTTCGATGCGGGAAAGCTAATCGGAACTTCTTTTCCAGCTCGCATCCACTTCAATTCTACTACTTTGCTGGCTGCTTTAGACCCCGGCTCGATACAGTACCCGGTGCCGCTTTCGAGAGCAAATACGCTCGATCGAGAGCCACCGGATGGTGAAGAAATTACTGCCAAGGCGCGACAAGTGGTGTCAAGCATGAATTCACCTCCTACTTTGTTTTACGAGTTCAACAAACCCGCACTGTCGGAGGGAAAAATTACCACTAAAATGGAATTGGGAATTGCTGTGAGTTTGAGAAAAGCCGAAACTGCGCGACAGTTTTTTGAAGGTTGTCAAATAGAATATAAAGAAATCAATCCCGACGATGCGTTTGTTGCCGAAGAAACCCGCCGGGGTTATGCAGTTTTTCATTTCAGCCCCGAGCGTTTGCCGCTCAAAATAATGTCGTCTTTGGTAAAGCAATTCGGCGAACCGCTTGCCAAAGATTTATCCGGCGGCAGCCCGTACTTTCAAAAGCTCCGGGAATCGCCGCCGCTGCCGGCGCGGGCTGTTTTTTTATTGGAGAAATTCTACGGCATGAAAAATGCTGGAGGTTCGATTAAATGTCATAGATTGTCTTAAGTGATATAGTAATAAAAGGAATGAAAAATAAATAACTTGCACGATTAAACCCGAGATGCCTCGCTCCGAGCTAAACTATTCCTTCATCAGTCACCTTATTTGTTTTTTATTCCTAAATAATTATTGAGTTTTGCTTTGCTCAACCGATTTCTTGTTGTTTATGGATTCCTAAATGAATCACAAAAATTGTGAACGATCGAAATAAACGATCGAAAATGTCCTCACATCAAATGGAGACGATCTATGTCAGCCCTCTCTATCGATCTATACGGCCCTTATCACAAGCACGAGCATCAGGTCAATCTACCCTGCACTGCTTATCTTATTGTGCCAAAAAGCAGTGACACAAGATTGAAGATTTGCTTAATAGCACAGGAAGAACGGCAGGAGATTTTAGAAAAAATAGTTTCTAATAGTGCTGAAAATATCATTGTTCTTAAGTCCATTCTGGGTAGAACTGGGAGAAATATAGTGGACTTTTATGGTTGTGAGGCCACACCAGAAAAATTACTTGATACCCTCAATGAAGTTGGGGTAATGCATATTTTAGCTCATGGTAGCCATGACGTAGAAGGAAATTCAATTCGATCTAGACTGCATTTGGCTAGCGAATTTGGTTTGCCATTCAAACCAATGCTAACCCAGCCTGGAGAAAATAAAGGATACCGCGATCGGGAAGTTTTGTCCGGTGATGCAATGATGATGGGTGGTACTACTGCTGAACATATCACGCTTCAAGCTTGCTCTCTAGGTCGCTTTGAAATTGCGTTTGGAGACGAACTGTGGGGAATGGGACGAGCGTTACTCGCAGGTGGAGCAGATAGTGTTTTGCTGGCAATGTGGAATGTTGATAGGATATCTTCTACGGCAATGGTTCGTTTATTTTACGAAAATTGGCTGATTCATAAACTTCCCAAGTGGAAAGCATTGGCTAATGCACAGTTGCAAATCTTTCAGGATGAACAACATCCTGCATGGTCTCATTTTTATCACTGGGGAGCATTGCAACTCATAGGGGTATGATGTAACTCAGTTTGGCGCTAACTTTCTGGTCAATCAAGGAGAATAGAATGAGCGAAGGAACTCAAGAGTTTGTGATTTCAAAATTGAAAGAGCTAAATGATGCGGAGCTTAAGTATCTATTTGGGGAACTTCTCGACTGCGTGGAGACTACTGACTCCCCGACAATTACGGATGAAGTTATTCAGAAGCAAAATCAGGAAGATGAGCAGTTTCTTCGACAAGTCGCTGTTGCATTAAATGTAGAGTCTAAACCCTTGTTGAACGATAGAGATGGAGCCATCAATTTCCTGACTGTTATTACTGAGATTTTCCCAGAGTACGCTAACGTGCTGAAACAGGAAATCATGCAACTAGAACAGCTAGACACAACATTGGGTCCTGGTTCCAATCGTTTTGTCGCTAGTCTTTTAGTGATTGCGATCGCAACATCAATTGTTCGCCCAAACGTTGAATTTGAGCGCTCTATAACGACAACAGCCAGTGGAGAAACACAAGAGATGGTAAAAGTCAAAGTTGAAGGGACAGGGATAGACGATATCGCTGAAGTTCTCAAGGCCGCTTTGCCCTTTGTTTCTTCTAAATAAATTCTTTTTGGGAGAGGTCTAATAGACAACCAGGGTTTTACCACCCGATTCACGAATTCGCATCAATTCATCATGGTGAATAAATGGTTGCCCCGGAAGCACTCCAAGCTCTTCCCAAAGACGAGAAAACGGCTGTCCCTGCCCAGAGCCAAATAAATAGTGAATACACCCATCGAAGATAAACCCCTGCCGTTGCCATGCCGTACATAGTCCTCCTGGGAGGGTATGCATTTCAAAGATCCGGGTTTGATAGCCATTCATCTGAGCAAAACACCCTGCCGCCAGCCCAGCAATTCCTGCACCAATAATGATGATGTCAGTTGAAGAGTTTGTCATTTTTGGAGTCATCTTGCAAATAATGGGGCATTGAGTGGAGGCGAAAGCAGTTTCCCTTTAGGGTCGCCCGATTCACTAAACCAACGTTAAATAGTTATGGTCACTTGCTTTCGCACGATCGTGTAATCCGGGTGTCCCGGTGCAGGCATCAGATCGGCAGGACGGGGTGCGATCGCCTTGCCGGAAATCGCGGGTAAACCCCAAGTGTAATCTTCCAGTTTCATTTGCACGGATTGAGAGTTAGTCAATTCCAAAGTTAGTTCGATCCCTTCTGGCGGTAATCCAAAGAAGATAAACTTTAATGCTTTTCGTTGTTTGGGAGTTTGTGAGGTAAGTTCCAAAGATTTTCGATCGATCTGTGTCCGTTCGATCGTACCCTGCGTCGTGAGATCGATGTAAGCGATCGAGGCTTGTCTGGGCGATTTTAGTCGCAATCGTAAAGTTGATTTGCTACTGCTCGTTGATGAATCTAATCGCTCAACTTCCAAGGCGGGCAAATTCACAATATGGGCAGGGGCAATGAATCCAGACGATGCGGGGGACAAACCGAATTCAACCTGTTGTTGTCGGACCTTGGCACCCATGATTTGGGTTTTCCAAAGATCGAGACGGCGATCGCTGCTCACCCAGCTTGCTTGACCTCGATCGGCATCCAGCAAATACGACATTGTATTGGGGCGAGGATGGGTGGCACTAAATCCAGAATTAAAGGTCGCAATACTCAGCAAGATCGTACCGATGAGGAGTGTGCTGACGGGAACGATCCAGCGTGGCAATCGGGTAGCAGGCAGGGAAAATAACGTGAAAAAGCTAAACTGCGGAATCAGTAATCCACACAATAGAACAGTGAAAAACATCTGTAGTGTGGAGAGGGGAACATTCATCAGTCCCTCAAACCGAGCCATCCAAGAGCCAAAGTAGACCTGGACTGGCAGGAATAAGATAATGCCAGGAACGATGGCAACAGAGAGCAGTAAGATACCGATCCAAGACTGGTTTCTAGTCAGTAAAATCCAGCTCCATGCCAACAGAATAAATAACAGAGGAATAGCGAATAAGTAGCTGGCTCCAGGTAGCCACGCGCTGCTGGCGATCGCTAACAACAGCCAGACAACCAACGCCCCAATCGCCAGATCGGACATCTGGAAACGTCGGTATAACCCAGTGTAGATTGCCATCATCGTGGCGACTGTCAAAACGACAAAACTGACATGATATAGATTTGCTTGGTAATTGCCAATCAAAAACACTTGCAGTGATGGATTCAAACTCCGCATCAGCCACCAACTGAGGATCGCTAGAATCATGACACCGATCGCACTGAGGAAGAAGGCGATCGCCCCCAAACCAATACCTTTGAGCGTCAATTTTCGAGCGCGAAATCCGCACCAAACGACTGCTATAAACAGAAGGCTCGTCACCACCGCCAACGGCAAAACTTGTGCTTCTGGATAATGCACAACCACATTCGGCAGAATATTAAAATACACCGCATTTTGAGTTGCGGTCAGAGTCTTCAGATCCAGATTGCCAAAGTGTTTCAGGAGAGCAAGCGCATAAGAACCATTGTGCTGAATGCTGCGGCGATCGATTTCCGTCACGTGATCTCGCAGCGTATGGTAAGCGGGAGTATCACCTGCATAGTAGAAGCCAAATCCACCGCTGCCGCGTGCTATATATTCTTCTAAATCGCACCCAATTTGCGCTCCTGGCAATAAACCCCAAAATGCGGTTGAGAACGAATTCATACGGGGATAGGGCACTGTTTTGACAAACTCGGAGATTAACCGTTGGTTGTTGCGACTGGTAATGTACATGACCGCTGCTCCTCGACTACCCGATGCTTCAAAGTTAATCGCCAGTTTCACATCCTTCGCCCAGGGATGCTCGGTGACAAAGGCGCGTGCGCCCAACATACCAACTTCTTCACCATCAGCAAACACAAAAATCAGATCGTTGTTCAAAGGCGTTCCGGCGCGAATTGCTCGCAGTGTCTCCAGACCCGTCACCACACAAGACCCACAATCACTCGCGCCCGGTCCAGTGTCAGCCGCATCATAATGACCATCGAGGACGATCGCGCCCGTACTTGCTGTCCCTGGAATTCGCACCAGCACGTTGTTCACTCGACCCGCTCCAAAGCCACCATCGCCAGGTTGAACGACTGTTGTAGTTTGGATTTCCGGCTGCAATCCCATCGCCTTCAGTTGGGTCATCAAATACTCCCGCACGGCAGCATGGGCAGCAGAGCCGATGGGATGGGGTGCTTGAGCGATCGCTTTGAGATCCGACATGGCGCGATCTGCAGAAAATTCGGTCAGTGGTGCTGTTGCTGGAATCACATTGGGCGGCACCAGTTGCCAGAGTGCGATCGCGACTGCAAATAAGATAATGCCCAGGATGACCAAGCGTTGGCTCCACTGAATTTTCTCGACTGGATTAGATTTCTGCATTGCCTGTTGATTCCTCTAAAACATCGAGATTGTTACAAAAGTTGATTGGTGGCGGTCTCTCTGTGCCCTCACGCATGACTGGGGTTTGCCCGATTGACCGAAGTGGAAATGACATCGATCGTGGCACCTGCTTTTCTAAACATGGCTGTTCGGTTGAGCCAGACAATTACAAAAGCAGCGACTACGAATGCAACGGTATCGTAAGGTTGTGCGTCAGGGTAGATTGGATTGTTGCACTGAAAATGAAACAACATCGGTAGCAGAATACTGCCCCGCGATGCGTTAAATAGAGCGGTTAAAATTACGCTGAGTGCGATCGAGCCAACAAAAAACGGGGTGAATGACCATGCACTTTGGGGTGTTCCACTTAATAGGAATGCAGGCAGGTGCCAGAAGCCCCAAATCACCCCCAGAATCAATCCTGACCAGATGGGTGCGAACTTTCGTTGCAAGAGCGGCAGAGCCAACCCTCGCCAACCGAATTCCTCGATTGGTCCTTTAATTGCAGTTAATACCAATGCCACCATCAGCGACTGAACTGAGAAAACAGGAAATGGTTCCGCAAAAAGATTCCCCTTCAACGCTGAGCCACTGAAGAAAAGCAACGGAATGCCGATTAACAAAAAGGCATACCAGGCTGGAGAGCAACGCCAGAGCAATAACCGGGAAAGATAACGCCGCAAGCCTTCCAGCCTACTGTTGTAGGTGATGACAATAAACGCTGCGATCGCCGGTGCCCACACTGCCAAAAAGAATAGCGGATGCTGACCCGTCAATTTACCAAAAGTCGCGACCATTGGCTCCGGTCGCAAGATGAAAAGCCCCAATATTCCCCACGCCAAACCGAATGTCATCAGCAGAAATGGCGCGAGGGAGGTGTAAGAAATCTGGCGTTGGTTAGCAACTGATGGGTCAAGATTCATAACGAGTCCTGATGATAAACGCGATCAAAAACCATACCCAGCAGTAAAAATACAACTGGAGTGACCCCTACGTAACCAAGAACTCCAATCAGCCGAACTTGCATATTCTCAAGTGGCACACCGATCGACCCCGCAAGACTCAGAACTCCACTAACAATCATGAGAATTCGCACCGTTCTCTCTAGTCCACCTCTCCTAAACACAGGCGCAGCAAAGAGCATGGAGAGCGCAAAGAACCAGTCCCATGCTAGGATGTCTAACGCATACGCCACCGAGGGCCACTTAAAGGAAAAGAATAGGGGCATCCCGGTGAATCCGGCATCCTGAATCTGATGGCTGACAGTCAAGATCGTAAAGTGAACGCTGGACGTAATGCCTGTAAGGAGAATCATCAATACAAGCGCCGTCAGGCTGTATACCTTAACATCGGGAACGGCGTAAGCGTGAACCGCTACCATGCTAATCACCATCAGTGGTGCTATCAGGATAATCAGCAGCTCTAAAATCGAAAAGAGTGGATCGCCGATCGGGTCTTGAGATGACTTGAGCGAGAAAAGTCCAAGAACTAAGGCAATCCCGTATACGATTTCCAAAAAGCATACAGCCCATGCGGCGAATCTTCCGATTAGACGATGTTGTGTTGTGAAACCTTGATGGAGCATGAGTAAAAACCAACTTCGAATGGTGCAGATACAGTTGAATTTTCATACCGTGCTTGCGCCAGAATGACTGCGATCGGGCTTAAACAATCACCGCATCAAGCGATCGCCGCAGCGACTTGGGCATCTCTGTCCCTCGCCCAAAACGCACCACCAGATCGGGTCTACCAGTCTCCAACCCCAAAGCTCTAGCAAAAGCAGGTCGCAAACTCGCCTCCTCAACCGGCTGGTTTACAAAAGCATTACGAATACCCAGAGCCGTCGCTTGGAGCGCAAACCGTTCGTAGCAGCGACCTGCTTCAACCCAATGAGCTTTGTCATCAACATCAGAGACAAAGACGGCAATGCCTGCGGAACTGCGGATGTAGCGAGTATTTTTGTCATTCTCTGGCTGTACCCGGAATAATAGCTTGGACAACAGATTCCCGATCCAGCGTGGTATCGATGGCTTACCAGACGTGCGCCCAGACAGTCCATCCCCGGTGCGGGTCGCCTCTTGGTCATTAAACCGAATCCAGGATTTCAGTTCCTTTATAAAGGCAGGGTTGTTGAACTGTGCCGTGTTGCCCTGCACCACATAGTCTAGAACTGTTTCCATTTCGGCTCGGTTGGTCAGCAGCATCACCCGCACGCCCTCGCCTGTTCCTGCAACTTCTAGCAGCTTAATTTCTTCAGCACTCAGTGGCTTGTTGTCATACTCAGAGCGGGTACATTGTCGGTGGGGAATGGACTTGAATAATGATGTGACGATCGCTTCTGAAGGTTCTAACGCAATTCGCACGGCTCCGTCACCGGAAGGATCAAACATCACTTGCCCCGATAGTCCCTGTGCTTGAGCCGCTTGAATCAAGTTCTCAGCCGCACAGCCCAAGGAGACATAAAGATGATGGTCGTCAGGATCGACTACAGGGCAGCGCCGCGACAAATCGGGCAAGATGGAAATAGTCTGATCCTCCAGCCGAAACTTCCAGCATTGGGTATTGTGGCTGGAGGGGGCGAGGGTGGCATAGCGAACTAGCTCTCTGAATTGCGTGGTTTTTAGTTTGTTCATGGTGTCATCCTCTTGTTTATTTGGGCATTGTCACGCGATCGCCCCGAATCAAAAACCGTCCTGCAAACCGAATTGGCAAAGGATTGCCGGAAAACGGTGCCGCCACTGTTCCAAAGCGCTGAGCACTAATGTGTAGGTGAGGTTCGTCACTGGCACCGGAGTTTCCCACTTCAGCAATGCGATCGCCAACCCGAACATCCATTCCTTGTTGCACCGATAAACTCTGAGGGCGAAAATGGGCGAGTAAAACATCAATATCGCCACACCGCAGGATGGCATAATTGCCTGCACGATTCACTCGATCGACCTGGGGAATCAGCATATCTGGAAATCCATCGATCGCTTGCACAATTTTTCCTGAACAGGGTGCTAAAACAGGCTCTCCATAAATTTGGTAAGCTGCCAGATCGTTGGGAAATATTCCATTTGCCCGCAATCCAAATCGATCGATTTGAATAATATCCATGCCGTAACTCTGCCCTCGATAGTTCCGAAAACGCGGCACTGACTCATCCAATGTTTTGACATGGGCATTAATCCGAATGTCGCTACCACCATTGAGAATCAGATAATCACCGCCCCGCAGCGGAAAGGCAAGATCGACAGCGGGGATGGGGGGCGGAAACTGACCAGCCCAACTTTGCACAGCTTCGTTGCCTGCAAAAACTCCAAAGGCAACGAAAGCGACAATGGCAATCCAGCCTAGCCAGCTAGAGGGCAACTCGCGCTGGAACTTGTGTCGTCGCAGTCCAACTACCAAAGCCAGCACAAAGAACGATCCATAGAGATAAGGAGTCCACCAGGGTGGAAAAACCCAGACTCCCATCCGGGCGATCGCAAACAAGGCAATTGCTGTGACGAGAGCTTGTAGCGAAATGCCCAGTAAATTGTGGGGTGGTGCGATCGCCAACCACGCAATCAGACTAAGGGGTAAAACGATCTGCAATCCAATCAGTACCGCAATCATAACTTTTACCAATGCAGTCTGGCTATCTCGAACTGTGCTTTCTGACCCTTGTTTGAACTGATAACTTTATGGCGGTTGAGCCATTGCATTCTCAACAAAGGTACTGTTACTGTGAGCTGCCTCGGAAACCGATAAATCCGATGTTAAAGATGTTGAAGTTGCTGAATGGCGCTATGATTTCGCCGGATTTTTGACAAAGCCTCAAGGCTTTCAGAAATCGTTTCATAGCCAAATTCAGCAACGCCCTCTTAAAGATGTTTTTCATGCTCAACGATAAAGCTTAAATATGAGAAACTCGTGAAGATTTTTGCTGGATGCAACTTTAAAGCCTCGCTCGACTCACAAACCAATTGCACTCCGGTCAAAGTGGCAGTCCCGCATCTCGCATTTGTGAGTGTAATTCACGCACACGCACGGGGTCTAATTGTCCGCGAAACCATAACTTAATCTCAGCAGGCTTAGCATTAAACTGCTCGGCCAAACTGTTCGCATCGTAACCATGCCGCGTCAAAGTCGGTTCCAAATCATCAATTTGCTTAGCAGGTGCGATCGTAAAAGAAACCAAAGCCTGTGGTAGATTTATCTTGGCAACTAATGTGCTGGAATCTCCGCAATTAGGACTGGACGAGATGATTGTCGAATATAAGGAACAGCAGTCAGCGGAAAGAGGATTTGGGTTCTTGAAAGACCCGCTATTTTTTACAGACAGCGTATTTCTCAAGTCATCAGAAAGAATCGAAGCTTTGGCATTGGTAATGGGTTTGTGTTTGTTGGTCTATACTTTAGGTCAAAGGTTACTTGGAGATCAACTGAAATTTCTATATATTATCGATCGAACCCGCGCGCAAAAAGGCAAAGGTATATCGAGTGAGGAAATGCGAAATTGGGTAGAAACTGAGTTTTCTGAAGATTGAACGTTTAGAAATTATTTTATGTTGTTCGCCTGCAGTATAGTTTTTCTCAGGTAGGTGAGGTACAAAAATCTGTTTGGAGCGATCGATAAGAATCCTTTCAGCTAGAGCATTGCCCAATTCCCGTTGTACGAGCCGGCGAGCCGTTGCTTTTGAGGCAAATCTCTAGTTAGTAAAAATTATTAATCCTAGTCGAGCGAAAGTTCGACCATTTTTATTAATAGAAAAACCAATAAATTAATAAAAGCGCTTCGCGCAACAGGGGCGATCGTTAAGTAAGAGAAACAGCCATGAACTCAATCATGTTAGTAGGTCGCCTCGGACGCGATCCGGAACTCCTGTTCTTTACATCGGGAGCGTCGGTTGCGAAATCGTCTCTTGCTGTCAAAAGAAAGATGTCTGATGAAACTGACTGGTTTGCCATTGAAGCTTGGGGAAAAACGGGCGAGGTGCTTGCCAATTACACCAAAAAAGGCACTCTTATCGGCATAGAAGGGCAAGTTACTGTCGAAACCTGGAAGGGACAAAACGGCGAATTTCACTCAAAATTGGTCGTCAAAATCCTGCGCGTAACTCTCCTGGAAAAACAGCCTCGGGAAATGCAGCCCGCCGTCGTTCCTAAAACAGCTAATTTTGGGAAGATTGCGTACAGCAACAACGGTCATGCTCCCGTTTCATCGAGTGCCTTCTAAAGTATCCGAAACGGCTCGATCGCCCCATCGAATCTTAGCAACCAAAACCTTAAATCGAGGAAAAAATGCCATGATGCAAACTTGCACTTTATCTCTGATTGTCTTCAAAGACTCCGATTATAATTTCCGGCAGCAAGGCGACAACTGTTTTGCTGCGGGAACTGGAATTTTTCAGTTTCGCGGTCGGGAAGGTATAGAATTTGCTACCATCCCATTCTCTGCCAGAAATCAGCCGGCCCTGCTCGTTGAAGCTCAAATTTCTAACAAAGTTTTGTGTACCTGCAAGGGATACATAACCTTTGAAGAAAATATTCCGCTCTTCAACATAGAAGATGCAGAGATTCAGACTGAAACCGCGGCAGTTCCCGAAGCAGGCTCGGATGAAAAACCGCTTTCTGAAGTTGGAATTCAACCGTCCTGCCAGCATCAGTCTGGAGTTTCGCCAGTTGCCCGAGTGCAAGCCGAAACTGAATCGAAACCGACTGCAAAAAGCCGGCGCAAACAGAAATCAACTCCTCAAAACGAACTTGAAAAGCAACCGAAATCCGAAGCGATCTCGCAGCCAGAAGAGTTTGAGGATGGCTTTGACACCGCAGCAGCTCTGGATGAAAGCGAATACATTCACGTCCCGTTTTAGATTTGTTTGATGAAAAAGCTCCCCGATCTATTTGGGGAGTTTTTTTTTCGCGAGTTCCCAAATCGCTGATTTTTTACCTAAAACTAAGATGCTGAACGAATTAATCGAACAACTGTCATTGTTGCCCGAACACTGGCCGCTAACACCTGTAGGGAATCATAAAAATCCTCTGGGAGTTCGCTGGAACGAAAGAACTTTTTTCCCGATGGAAGCCGCCGGCGAACTGATAGCAAACGGCAAACTGAACGTACTCGGCAAATACGGAGAAATAGCGACCGTACCCAAAGGTTTCGGTCTGGTAACTGGTTTAAATTCTGAAGAGTTTTTAATAGCTTTAGATGCTGACGGTAATTCTGCAATGGCCGCGATCGAAAGATGCGGAATTCCCGAAACTGTATCCTTCACATCCGGCAGGCAGAGTCGGGCTCAATTCCTGTTTAAAGCACCTCTAACTGTAGCTCCATTGATGCGATCGCGCCGGCTTGCTACAGGCACTCTTGAAGCTTTGGAATTTCGAGGCAATAAATTGATGTCCGTGCTGCCTCCTTCACCGCATCCAATTACGGGTAAATATGTTTGGATTGCCAGCCCGACGCAGTGCGAAGTCGCTCCTGCCCCGCAGTGGATTTTAACGCAGATGCAACAACCCAAAACGGTCAATCCTCCTGCTAGCGATCGCGCCTTTCGAGAGCGAAATACCGCGGCTAGCGACCCGATTCTCGATAGAAATATAGAGGCTAGCAACCCGATTCTCGATCGCAATTTGGCAGAGCGCGAGCGCATCGTTTTCGAGCGAAACCCGACAGCGCTCGACCCTCCAAATTTATCAGAAATTAAGCTGTTAATGGAGGTCATACATCCCAAGTTTGCCGACGATTACCACTCGTGGCTGTTTGCGGGAATGGCTCTCAAATCGACGAGTTCTTTCTTGCTTTCCGACTGGGATGAGTGGAGCCAACAATCCAGCAAATACGTGCCGGGAGTTTGTCAAGCAAAATGGATTTCATTCAAAGGCAGCGGGATTACTTCGCGCTATCTGTACTGGCTGGCAAAGTTATCTGCGCGGCATTGGGCCTGATTTATGAAATCGATCGAGCGCGATCGAACTACAATGCTGCAAATTCGCTAAACTGACGCAAGCGGGGTGGATGAAAAGCGAGGACAATATCTTCGCGAGGCACTCCTGCTTGCAGCAAATCAGTTGCAATACCCTCCTCAGTCCGGTCTTCTTCAATCCAGATTTTTTCGTCTTTCAGGCGGACGTGAATCACATTGCTTTTGATGCGATCGTCTTGATGCCAACCCATTTTCATGACAAGATAATGCTCGCTCTTCGGGTCGAACAGCAAACAGATTCGACATCGGAATTGCCCGAACTTAGCTGCTGGTATTCTTCGAGAAAGTTATCGTTTTCTCACTTCGATGCCATTAAGTTTGTCATAAACCGCTGTTCGACTGACATTCAGAGACGATGCTTTAGCTCGGTATGCAGCATTTACCGAAGGATAGATGCCACAAACTACCAGACTCATTAAATCTACAATGCTGGAAAATAGTAGTTCTCGCGTGTATTGGCTCTGGGCATGATTCTCAAATATTGCATCAAGTTGTTGAGCGTTCAATACTCGTTCCATTAAGCTGCGTACCATGACGCTAACAGGACTTTGCTTGACAAATCTTTCAAAGATGGCATCTAACCCACATTCCGCAGATATTCGATCGAATTTTTTAATCATTTGTGAAAAGTTGGAAGTCCAATGATTTTGGGCTGAACTTATGCGGTTTTAGCGTTACAGAAGTTTGTCAAATTCAGCTAAACCAAGT